>JBAVQD010000244.1:0-7914 GCA_049693675.1 Candidatus Sulfotelmatobacter sp.
ATAGTCTGCGATCCGGCGTCGATATTGTCACTTACAGCGGCGATAAACTTCTCGGTGGCCCGCAAGCCGGGTTGATCAGTGGCAATTCAGATTTGATTGCGCGCATGAGAGCGAATTCGTTGTTCCGTGCGCTGCGCGTGGATAAGCTGATCTACGCCGCACTGGAAGCAACCCTGCTCGCCTACGTGCGGCGCGACCACGACGCAATTCCCACACTCCGCATGATGCGGCTTACAAAAGAATCCATAGGCGAACGTGCCGCAAAACTGGCCGCGCAAATCGCTTCGCCGAAGTTGAGAACGGAAATTGTGGACGGAGAATCCATCCTCGGCGGCGGCTCCGCGCCATCTTCGGTTCTTCCTACACAAGTTCTGGCGCTGTCTTGCGAAGGCATGAGTGCTGATGAATTAGCCGAGCATCTGCGTGGGTCGGACCTTCCCATCATCGCCAGGGTCGAGGAAGGCCGCGTCCTGCTCGATCTGCGGACGGTTTTTCCGCAGCAGGATATCGCCATCGCCGCCGCTCTTGCTCGCATCGTTGCCTGATGCTTCCGCATCGAACCACAGTTGGCTACTCTCTTCACCATCGGACATTCCACGCGCCCGCTCGAGGACCTGCTTGCGGCGCTTCATGCGCACCAGATTCGCACCCTGGTCGATATCCGCGCCTTCCCCATGTCGCGGCGCTTGCCCCAATTCAATCGCGAATCTCTGGAGCAAAGCTTGCGTGCCGCCGACATCGTCTATCACTGGATGCCAGCCCTCGGCGGCTACCGCAAAAAAATTCGCGACGATTCTCCCCACATCGCACTGCGCAACGCGAGCTTCCGCAATTACGCCGACTACATGCTGACTGCGGAGTTCGCCAGCGCGATGACCGAACTGATTGCGCTGGCTGAGAACTCGCGCACCGCTTATATGTGCGCCGAGCGCGTATACTTCCGCTGCCACCGTATGCTGGTTTCCGACTGGCTGGTGGCGCACGGACATGAAGTGCTGCACATCGACGGCGCTGGCCCGGTGAAACCGCATCGACTCACGAAAGAAGGCCTCTTGATCGGCGGTGACCTGATTTACCGCGGCGACCGCCTGCTGTAAGCTCGGCAAATTATGATCGTTGGCACTGGCATCGATATCGCTGAAGTTCCCCGCATCCGCAAAGCCATCGAACGTTTCGGCGACCGGTTTCTGCGGCGCGTTTTCACTCCTGCGGAAATCCTCTATTGCGACTCAAAGGCCAATCGCGCGGAGCGCTACGCCGCGCGATTTGCCGCCAAGGAAGCCGCCATGAAAGCGATCGGCACCGGATGGAATCATGGCGTGCGCTGGCGCGATTGTGAAGTCACTCGCATGCCGGGCGGCCGTCCCACGCTCACCTTCCATGGCAAAGCGGCTGAGTTTGCCGCGAAGCTAGGCATGAAACATGCCGCACTTTCGCTCTCCCATACCGCGGAACAAGCCATCGCGCAAGTCATTCTCGAAAACTAAAGTCGCGAACGGCTCCTGCTCGATCATCTGCTAGACTGGCGCATTCCTATTCATTTATGTCTGCAACCATCCAGGCCGTTGCGCCGATTTCTTCGTCCTCAGAAATTCCAGAACGCACGCTTCTGACCGGCTTGGGCCTTACCAGTTTCGCCGCCTTATTGTTGGAGCTGGCCCTCACACGACTGTTCTCCGTAGTGCTCTTCTATCACTTTGCGTTTCTTGCCATCTCGATTGCACTGCTGGGGCTCGGCGCCGGAGGCGTTTTCGCCTATCTGCGCAAGCCATGGTTAACGCAGTTTTCCACGCGGACTCTGGCCGCACGCCTGTGCCTGGTCAACTCCGCAGTGGTGTTGCTGGTGCTGGAGATTGTTCTGCATGTCCCCGTCGCACTTACCGTGACGGGAAAAAATTTCCTCCACCTGACCGTCCTTTATCTCGCGGCGGCAGTTCCGTTTTTTCTGACCGGACTCCTGTTTTCCGTGGTTTTCGCCCGCGAGACGGGAAGAATTCCCTTGCTGTACGGTGCGGATCTGGGCGGCGGGGCGCTAGCCTGTCTCGCCCTCGTGCCCCTTCTGAACTGGTTCGGTGGGCCGAATACCATCCTTTTCTCCAGCGTTGCTTTGACGGTTGCGTCCGCCGTTTGGGCCCCCTCGCGCCGGGAACGCAGGCTGGCTGGCGGTTTGCTCGCCGCATTCCTGCTGCTCATCGCCGGAAACCATTCGGATAAGATCATCGACGTGATCTACGCCAAAGGAATTTTCCGCGATCCCGCCTGGGTGGAATTTGCCCGCTGGAATGCTCTGTCTCGTGTGGAAGTAGATCGCTGGGGCCAAGACAAAGCAATCGTGATCGATGCCGATGCTTCCACTTACATTATGAATGTCGAACCGGAAAGCGTGCGGGGTACGCCTTGGGAAGGCATTCTCATGTCCCGGGCGCCGGCGTTAGCCAATGTTCTGCGCCCCCATGGAGATTTCGCCATCATCGGTCCGGGCGGAGGCATTGACGTGCTGAGTGCGCTGGCCACCGGCAGCCCCAGCGTTACCGGCATTGAAATCAATCCCATCATTGCCAATACCATCATGCGCGGCCGTTACGCTGTTTATTCCAAACATCTTTACCAGCGGCCCGACGTTCACCTCCACGTCACCGATGGGCGCTCCTATTTGCGCTCCACGCCGCAGCGTTTCGATGTAGTGCAGATGACTCTGGTCGATACCTGGGCCTCCACCGCGGCCGGCGCTTTCGCGCTCAGCGAAAATAATCTCTACACCGTGGAAGCCTTCCGGGAGTACTTCGAACATCTCAAACCAGAGGGCATGATCGCCATCACTCGCTGGGAATTTCGTCAGCCTCGCGAAGCGTTGCGAGTCGTAGCCGTGGCCATGGAAGCTTTACACACCCTTGGCGTAGCCAATCCAGCGCAGAACTTTATCGTCGCCTCGCAGGGTCCGCTCAACGAGGATGGAATTCCGGTAGTCGTGCTGGCCAAGAAAACAGCATTTACTGCGCAAGAGCAGGCCGCCGTTCAGGCCCATTTTGCGCAGTATCCCAAGCTCGTTCCGATTTATCTGCCCTCGCAGAGTGCCGCCCAGGTTCACAATCCATTTGCCGATCTCATCGCCAGCAATGACCCTTACCGCTTCGCGCAGAGTTATGACTACAACGTGGCTCCGGTAACTGACAATGCTCCTTTCTTCTTTTTCACTCTCAAACCGGGTCAAATTCTGGGCACGCAAGGACTACGCAATGGCATTGACTGGAAGGTGAATCTGGGAGTGTTGGTTCTGCTTCTCGTGCTCGTCATTTCACTGCTGGCGGTCGTTGTTTTTCTTATCTTGCCACTCGCGCTTCGGACTGGGGGTCAGCCTTCTCTTCCTTTGCTTTATTTCGTAGCCGTCGGCATGGGTTACATTCTGGTGGAGATCGCATTCATTCAGCGCTTCGTGCTTTTCCTGGGACATCCGACCTACGCGCTGACCGTAGTTATTTTTCTCCTCATGTTATCGAGCGGCGGCGGCAGCCTGTTTTCGCGCCGCTGGCTTCCTCACACCGAACTGGCCTGGATGCCACTGGTTCTGGTAGTTGCTGTGCTTATCGCCAACGTGATTTTTCTTCCTCGGGTTTTGGTGTCGTGGGTGGGCTTCGGGTTCGGCTACCGCCTGCTCATCTGCGGAATGTTGCTGATTCCCCTCGGCTTCGTAATGGGAATGCCGTTCCCCACCGGACTGCGGGCGTTCGCCGCCCGCGCCATGCCTGACGCGGCGAACGCGTCACCCGGCGCCGACAACGCTGTGGAATGGGCGTGGGCCATGAACGCCGCCGCCAGCGTCCTCGGCTCCGTCCTGGCCATGGTCATTGCCATCCAGTTTGGCTTGACGGTAACTTTGGCCTGCGGCCTTGCCGCCTACGCGCTCGCGCTTGGGCTGTTGCCATCTCTTCGTCCGCAAAGAAGCCTCTAGGCAGGGCTGGCGGTTTGCTATGATGCTGCATGGGGCGGCGGGAGGCTAAAGCGATTCCGTACGATACCCCAATGCAACTGTCCATCTGAGGAAATCGTTTGCCGAGTCAGAAGCAACTTAAATGGTCGCAGCTCCGCGTGGGCGTGACCGTGATCCTTGCGAGTTTGATTCTGGCCTTTCTTCTGTTTCTCATGTCCGGCACCGGAGGCTTCTTCACCAAGCGCATCACTCTGGTCTCTTATTTCGATAATGCCAGCGGCTTGCGGGTGGGTGCTCCTGTGCGGCTTAGCGGCGTGGATATCGGCAACGTGGCCGCGATTCGTGTGGTGCCCGATAAGGACAAGCAGATCACGCCGGTCCAGGTGCTCATGAAAGTGAGCATGAAGTACAGCTTCGACCTGCGCCGCGACTCGATCACTTCCCTGGATACGGCCGGAGTGCTCGGCGAAACTTATCTTGATATCGATAGCTCGCAGGCCATCGGCCCTGTGGTCAAGGATGGAGACACTTTGCCCACGCAGGTTCATCCTGATTTCAACGAAGTGGTGCGCTCCAGTCAAAGCACATTGCAGAACATGGATGCGCTACTGAAGCGCGCCGACCGCATCCTGGCCTTCGCGGAAAGCGGCAAGGGTTCGCTCGGCAAATTAATTTACGATCCCACTTTGTACGACCGATTCTCCCAGACGGTTACGGAGTTTAAAGGCGTGGTGGATGAGATTGCCCAGGGCAATGGCAGCCTCGGCAAGCTCATCAATAACAACGACGCTTACAACAAATTCGTTGCTACGCTTGACCGCATCAATCAGGTCGCCGACGATCTGCAAGCGGGCAAAGGATCGGCTGGGAAATTCCTGAAAGATCCCGCGCTCTACAACAATGCCAACGACACCATCGCCAATCTGAAGAAGGTGAGCGAAGACATCAATGCAGGCAAGGGAACTCTGGGCAGACTAACCAAAGACGAAGAACTGGCCAATAAACTCGACACCACCATCACCAAGCTCGCCGCGCTCACCACTGCACTTGAAGACGGTAAGGGCACCGTGGGAAAGCTGTTCAAAGACGACACTCTCTACAACAACGCCAATCAGATGCTCACCGAAACTCAAGGCCTTGTAAAAGCCATCCGCGAAAATCCCAAGAAATATCTCAGCATCAAACTGCACATCTTCTGAAAGCTTCGTCTCGCTTGTCATTCCGAGCGCGCATGTCTTCCCGAGCGCAGCGAGGGACCTTGGTTCCTGCCGGCCGTTAATATGAAGTATTTAGGAAACGACCCGCGGAGCCGCGGTGGACTCAGCCTGCTCGTGCGCGTGATAACTCGACCGCACCATCGGACCAGACTCAACGTGGCGGAAACCAAATCGCAGTGCCTCACTTCGCAGTTCCCGAAACTCTTCGGGCGTGTAGAACCGCGCAATCGGCAAGTGATCGCGCGAGGGCCGCAGGTACTGTCCCACGGTAAGAATGTCCACGCCGCGCCCGCCGAGGTCGCGGAAAACCTCCACCAGTTCGTCCGAGGACTCGCCTAGCCCAACCATCACGCCACTCTTGGTCACCATGCCGGGAGAAAATTTCTTGGCGTTTTCGAGCAGCGTTAACGTTCGCTCGTAACGCGCGCCCGATCGCACCGCGCGATAAAGTCGGGGAACCGTTTCGGTATTGTGATTGAGAACGTCGGGCCGTGCATCCAGCACAATCTTCAGCGGCTCTTCCAGGCCCTGAAAATCGGGGATCAACACTTCGATGCGGCAATCCGCAACTAATTCACGAATCTCGCGAATCGTCTCGGCAAAAATCCTGGCGCCACCAACGTTATCGTCGTCGCGATTCACGCTGGTCACAACCGCATGTTTCAGCCCGAGCGTTGCCACTGCTTCAGCCACCCGCCTCGGCTCATCCCAGTCGATGGGTTGCGGCCGCCCTTTAGGCACGGCGCAGAATCCACAACGCCGGGTGCAGATATCGCCCAGCAACATAAAGGTTGCGGTTTTATGATTCCAGCACTCGCCAATGTTAGGGCATTGCGCCGACTCGCAAACTGTATGCAATCCCAGCCCGCGCGCCAACTTCTTGAGCTCGTGAAAATTATCGCCTACGGGAGCTTTTGCCCGCAGCCACTCCGGCTTAGGCACGCGCACAGGCGGTCCGACTTCGATCTGAATCAGTTGGGAACTGCCGGCCATCTTTACGATTCTACCAGTTCGCTTTCATCAGCCCACCTCCACCAGACCGTAAGTCCGCTGCCAGCGCGTGCGCAACGCGACTAAAGCCCGGCTGATCTCGACTTGCGTGATTTCAGAATTCGGTCCAGCCATCACCGCCGCCGCTTCGCGCTTGGCCAGTTCCAGCAATTGCCGGTCACGAATTAAATTTGCCACGCGAAAGCTCGGCGTCCCAGCCTGCCGCGTTCCGAAAAATTCCCCCGGCCCGCGCAGTTCCAGATCGAGTTCGGCGATCTGAAAACCGTCATTGGTCCGCACCATCGCATCGAGCCGCCGCTCGCCCTCTTCCGTGACTTTGCCGCCGGTCATCAAAATGCAAAAAGACTTTGCCGCCCCGCGTCCAATCCTTCCTCGAAGCTGATGCAACTGCGCCAAACCAAAACGCTCGGCATGCTCAATCACCATCACCGTTGCGTTCGGCACATCCACTCCCACTTCAATCACGGTGGTTGCAACCAGAATCTGCAACTCGCCTTTCTGAAACATGCGCATGACCTGATCTTTCAAATCGGCATCCAGCCTCCCGTGCAGCAACCCAACCTTCAGATCGGCGAAGATTTTTCCGCTCAGCTCGCGATACATTTTGATCGCAGCCTTCAGTTCAGTCTCCTCGCTCTCGGCGATGACCGGATAAACTACATACACTTGATGACCCTTCGCCACCTGCTTGCGCACGAAATCCCAAACCTCGATCGAGCGGTCGTCGGTAATTCTCCGCGTAACAATCGGCGTGCGCCCCGGGGGCAGCTCGTCGAGCACGCTGATATCGAGATCGCCATACAGCGTAAGCGCCAGCGTTCGCGGAATCGGCGTTGCGGTCATCACCAGAACGTCAGGCTCCCCCACCGTGTTCGTGGAGCGGCGGACGCCTTCGTCCGCCCCGTGCGAAGCTCGGCCCTCATCCTCGCGCTCGCCAGACTTCTTCATCAACTTCAGCCGCTGGAGCACCCCGAAGCGATGTTGCTCGTCAACAATCACCAGCCCTGGCTTGGCAAATTCAACCTTTTCTTCCAGCAGCGCATGCGTGCCAATCACCAGCTGGGCGTTTCCCTGCGCAATATGGCGGCGGGTTTCACGCTTGCGATCCGCTTCGAGAGATCCAGTTAGCAAAACAATCCGATATCCCGCATTCTCCAGAATTCTGCGCGCGGAAAAATAATGCTGCTGCGCCAAAATCTCCGTCGGCGCCATGAGCGCCACCTGATATCCATTTTCAATGGCAATGATCGCCGCCTGGAAACTGACAATGGTTTTTCCCGAGCCCACATCCCCCTGCAGCAAACGCCGCATGGGATAAGGCTTCTGCATGTCATCGGCAATCTCTTTCAAGACTCGCTTCTGCGCCGCCGTAGGATGAAATGGCAGAATCTTTTTAATCGCCTGCCGCACCTGGTCGTCGAGACGAAAAGCAATCCCGGTTTCGGTCTTTAGCTGCTGCCGCTTCATCTCCAATCCCAATTCGATAAAAAATAATTCCTCAAAGATCAGCCGTATATGAGCGGGGGTGCGCGACGACTGCAAATCTTCAAAACTCTCGCCCGCTTCCGGCCAGTGAACTTTCCACAGCGCCTCTCGCGGCGAAACCAGCGCCAGCCGCTCGCGCACAGCTGCCGGAATTGTTTCCGCAAGCTCGGGCGTGAGATCGTCGAGCGCGGTGCGAATTACTCGCCGAAACCACCGCGCCGTCACGCGCCCCTGTCCCGCCGATTCGTAGATCGGCACGATGCGTCCCACTTC
>JBAVQD010000245.1:0-4474 GCA_049693675.1 Candidatus Sulfotelmatobacter sp.
GTTCTAGTTGTGAAGCTTGGGCGGTGGTGTTAGCATCTAAACTAACACCGCTTCCCCTGGCCTCACTCATCGCGGGCGAGACCCGCAGGGAAGCTTGGGCACTGTTCCGCGGGCAGGCGGAACGGAAACGGCCGAAGGAAACTGGCGCGAAAGATTACAAATTCAGATTGGCGAAACGCCTTGCACGGCGTCTGCGGGAAAACTTGTCCCTGCGGGCGCCCCGTCGTGTTTTCCAGGCATCAACACGCTACACCGGTTCAACATAGCCGGGTTCGAAACAGCCAGGTTTAAACAGCTAAGCAGCGCGGCGCGATTTGCGCCCCACATTCCGCGGGTAATCGCAGCGCTCGGCTGCGCCTGACATTGGGAGTTCTTGACGAATGAAGAATAACGCCTTCCGTAAACGTTTTGATTTTTCGAAAATACCGGCCACCATCCAGATCCCGAACTTGATCGAGGTCCAGAAGCGATCCTACGACCGTTTTCTGCAGATGGATAAACTACCCAGCGAGCGCGAAGACGGCGGATTGCAGGCAGTGTTCCAGTCCGTCTTTCCGATCACCGACTTCCGCAACGTATCACAACTTGAGTTTGTGGATTACGCCATTGGTAACTGGGAGTGCAAATGTGGTCACCTGAAGGGACTACACCATCTGCGTACCACTTGTAAGAACTGCGGCAATACCGTCATTACCGATCCGTTTCATCCCGGCGATGTGCTCTGCCAGAAGTGCGGCACCTATAACGCCAACACGCCCGATTTCTGCAACAAGTGCGGTGACCCGGTAGGACTGCAGTTGAAATACGACGTGGCCGAGTGCGAGGAGCGCGGCATGACTTACTCCGCTCCGCTCAAAGTCACGATGCGTCTGACGATTTTCGACAAGGACGCCGAGACCGGCAACCGCTCCATCCGCGATATTAAAGAGCAGGAAGTGTTCTTCGGCGACGTTCCGCTGATGACTCAGAACGGCACCTTCATTATTAATGGTACCGAGCGCGTAATCGTCAGCCAGTTGCACCGCTCGCCCGGCGTGTTCTTCGAGACCGCCAACAATCGCACTTATTTCCTGGGCAAGATTATTCCTTACCGCGGATCGTGGGTGGAATTCGAATACGACCAGAAGAACGTTCTCTATGTCCGCATCGACCGCAAGCGTAAATTCCTGGGAACCATCTTCCTGCGCGCCCTGGGTCTGCGCTCGGGCGAAGATATTCTGCGCTCGTTCTACACCGTCGATCGCATTGCGATCAAAGACAAGAAGCTTTACTGGACGCTTGATCCCAACAGCGAGAAAGCTACCAACCTGCTGGGCATGAAGCTGGCGCACAGCATCAAGAACAAATCAGGCGACGAAATTGCGCACTCCGGCCGCAAGCTGAATGCGCAGATTCTCAAGGAAATTCAGAAGGCAAAGATCTCCGAGATTGAAGTCGATATTACCGATCTCGAAGGCGCATGGGCTGCGGCCGACGTGGTCGACACGACCACCGGCGAAGTGCTGCTCGAAGCCAATACTGAACTCACCGCGGATAAAGTCTCGAAGATTCTCGACTCCGGGGTGGTGGAGATGAGCCTGTTCTTCCCCGAACGCGACGACGTGGGCACTGTGATCAGCCAGACCCTGAAGCGCGATTCCGTGAAGACTCCGCAGGAAGCGCTGATCGAGATCTACCGCAAGCTGCGTCCCGGCGATCCGCCGACGCTCGACACGGCCACCGCCTTGTTCCACGGCATGTTCTTCGATCCGCGCAAGTACGACTTCTCGAAAGTCGGCAGGCTGAAGTTCAACATCAAGCTGTTCGAGAATCAGGATGCGACCAGTCTCGACAAGCGCACGCTCGATCCCGATGATTTCTATGCCACCATCGGCTACTTACTGAAGCTTCGCAAGAATATCGGTTCAGTCGACGACATCGATCACCTTGGCAACCGCCGCGTGCGCGCGGTCGGCGAACTGATGGAGAACCAGTTCCGCATCGGCCTGGTCCGCATGGAGCGCGCCATCAAAGAAAAAATGTCCGTCTATCAGGAAATGTCGACGGCGATGCCGCACGACCTGGTCAACGCGAAACCAGTGATGGCTGCGATCCGCGAATTCTTCGGATCGTCGCAGCTCTCGCAGTTCATGGATCAGACCAACCCGCTCTCCGAGATTACGCACAAGCGGCGTCTCTCGGCGCTTGGGCCGGGCGGTCTGTCGCGTGAGCGTGCCGGATTCGAGGTGCGCGACGTTCACCCCACGCACTACGGCCGTATCTGCCCGATTGAAACGCCGGAAGGTCCGAATATCGGACTGATCTCGTCGTTGAGCTGCTACGCCCGCATCAACGACTACGGCTTCATCGAATCGCCCTACCGCCGAATCAAAGGTGGACGCGTGATCGACTACGTCACGGTAGTGAACACGGGTGACAGTGATTACAAAGTCGGCGATCACATGGAGAAGCATGAGATCGAGAAAATTAACAATGAATTAAAGGAAAAGCGCAAAAAGCCGGCGCAGATCGATCCGTTCTCCTTCTATCTCTCCGCATGGGAAGAAGACCGACACACCATCGCGCAGGCCAACGTTGAGCTTGATGACAAAGGCCGCATCGTGGCCGAACTGGTCAACGCCCGCAAAGCTGGCAACTTCGTGCTCGTCAGCCGCGACGAAGTCGATTACGTCGACGTCAGCCCGAAGCAACTGGTCTCCGTCGCCGCTTCGTTGGTTCCGTTCCTCGAGCACGACGACGCAAACCGCGCGCTGATGGGCGCGAACATGCAACGCCAGTCCGTGCCGCTGCTCCGCGCGCAAGCGCCGATCGTCGGCACAGGAATGGAAGGTGTTACGGCTCGCGACTCGGGTGCGGTGGTTCTTGCCCGGCGCAACGGCATTATCGATTCGGTCGACTCTGACCGCATCATCGTGCGCGTTGAAGGCGAGCACCATCCTACGCAGCTTTCGCGTGAAGTGGGTAGCGACATTTATCAGCTCACCAAGTTCAAGCGCTCGAACCAGAATACTTGCATCAACCAGAAGCCCATCGTAAAGAAGGGGCAGCGCGTGGTGAAGGGCGAAGTGATCGCCGACGGTCCTTGCACGGATCATGGCGAGCTGGCGCTCGGACGCAACGTGCTGGTGGCCTTCATGCCGTGGCGTGGCTACAACTTTGAAGACGCGATTCTCGTCTCCGAGAAGATGGTGAAGGACGATTACTACACTTCACTGCACATCGAGGAGTACGAGATCGAAGCCCGCGACACCAAGCTGGGACCGGAAGAAGTCACGCGTGACATTCCCAACGTCAGCGAATCGATGCTGCGCAATCTGGACGAAGCGGGCGTGATCCGCATCGGAGCGAGCATCAAGCAGGGCGACATTCTGGTGGGCAAGGTCACGCCGAAAGGCGAAACTCAGCTCACGCCCGAGGAGAAACTGCTGCGTGCCATCTTCGGCGAAAAGGCTGGCGACGTACGCGATGCTTCGCTCTATTGTCCGCCCGGCATCGAGGGCGTGATTGTCGATGTGAAGATTTTCTCCCGTAAGGGCCAGGAAAAAGACGAGCGGGCGAAGTCGATTGAAGCGGCGCAGATCGGAAAGCTGGAGAAAAATCTTTCCGATGAAATCCGCATTCTTACCGACGAGCGCCTCAAGCGTCTGGAAAACATTCTCGGCGGCAAGGAAGTGCAGGCCGACTTGCACGACGAGCGCACCAACAAGCGCCTGCTGAATAAGGGCAACATTCTGGATCGCGACGCGATCGAGCGCATTTCCACGCGGAACCTGAAGCGTATCAAGTACGCCGACAAGGATCCGCGGGTGAATGAGCAGATCGACGAGATCGAAGAGATGACCTCGCGACAGATCGACGTGCTGAAAAAGATCGTCAACGAGAAGAAAGAAAAACTTACCAAGGGCGACGAGTTGCCGCCGGGCGTAATCAAGCTGGTCAAGGTCTACATCGCGATGAAGCGCAAGCTGAGCGTGGGCGACAAGATGGCTGGCCGTCACGGCAACAAGGGCGTGATCGCTCGCATTCTGCCGGAAGAGGATATGCCGTACCTCGAAGACGGAACGCCGGTCGAGATCGTGCTCAATCCTCTCGGCGTACCGAGCCGTATGAATGTGGGGCAGATTCTCGAAACCCATTTGGGATGGGCGGGCTACACTCTGGGCGAGAAGATCTCGAAGTTGCTCAAGGAAAACACGCGCACCGAAGCGATTCGCCGCGAGTTGAAGGCCTTGTTCAAGGATTCGAAACTTGCAGACACCATCGGCGAGATGGGCGATGAGGAACTGGAAGCGCTCGCTCCCACGCTCGCTCGCGGAGTCTACATGGGATCGCCCGTATTCGATGGCGCCAAAGAAGGCGAAATCAAGGCGCTGCTCGAGCATGCGGGCCTGCCAACCTCAGGCAAAACAACTTTGCACGATGGCATGACTGGCGACGAGTTCGAACAGCCGGTCTGCGTCGGCTACATCTACAT
>JBAVQD010000246.1:0-23294 GCA_049693675.1 Candidatus Sulfotelmatobacter sp.
CCGCGAGAATGGGCTCCACGCGAAGGGATAAGGACTTTTCCGCAACGGGAAAAATTCAAGACTGGAACGCCTTGACCGGAAATTCTTCGACCGATTGCCGAATCCTCTTCCATACTTCGTCACGTCCCACCCGCGTTTTTGCCGAGAAGGGAATCACGACCGCAGTTGGATACGCCCTAGCGAGCCCCTGCAGAGCCTTGCCCAACTGGTTGTTCGAGAGCCGGTCGCTTTTGGTCGCGATCAGAAGAAATTCACGGCCTGAGGCATTCAGAAAATCTAATAGTTGGCGGTCGCTGTCCTGCGGGGGGACATTCACATCCACCAATGCCAGACATAACGCCAGCGTAGGACGTTCGTTCAGGTAAGGCTCGATGAACTTGGGCCACTCCTGCGAGATCTCCCTCGACAGCTTGGCGTATCCATAGCCCGGCAAGTCGGCGAAAATCACTTCTGGCTTGGGCTTGCCGGGCCAGCGCACTTCAAAAAAATTAATACTGCGCGTGCGCCCCGGTGTGGAACTGGTGCGGGCCAGCTTGGTTTCCACGAGAGTATTGATCACGCTCGATTTGCCCACGTTGGACCTGCCAAGGAACGCAACCTCCGGCAGGCTGGGCGCAGGGAAGTGCGCGGCATCGGTAGCCGCCGCCATGAATCGAGCCATCACCCTCATGCTTCAGTTTGCTATGCGGTGAGGGAATTTTGCAAGTTGGCTAAGGGACTGTGGCTCGGATCGGAACGGATCAGCGAGGACGGTCTGGATGTTTCCCAGAAAGCAATGCTCGGCGGATTCTCCAACGCAAAAGGAGAAAGAACACCCCGCACAGTACCAAGATGATGGCTTGGGATCCAAAGGATTCCAAAGTTGCAACGAGCCGGTCAAATAAGGATCCCGATGTCCCGAAGGTGAACCTCCGCACGGCCTCACGCCAGAAGAAGCCGAACAAGGTGAGGAAAATCAAGGCCACTCCGAAGGCCTGCACGATCGTGAGTTTTTGTTTCCCACTCGCGAGATTGCGCCAAAGTCTGCCCTCGTTTTGGGCAGTATCCGGAAAAACAGTGTTCCGTTGCCGCGCACTGACGTCCTGCTGCCATTCTTCCTGTCGTTTACTCATGACAAGCCTGGACCCAATTCAACTTTTGCGAAACTGCTTGCTTAACGTTAGCGCCTGGTGCTGGTAGGAGGATCCTATGTTGGTTCCGTAGATTTTGTCTGGCCGGGTTAGCAGGGGCATATAGTTCAGGCGCCCAACCAGCTGCCCGTGTTCCATCAGGAACGGAACCTCGTGCGCCCGAACCTCAAGCACGGCGCGGGTTCCCTTGATATCGTTCGAACCGTAACCAAAGCCGGGATCGAAGAACCCGGCATAGTGGATGCGAAACTCGCCATCTCCTTGATCAAGCGGCACCATCTCCGCTGCGAAGTCTGGAGGGACGCGAACCCTTTCCCGAGACGCAAGAATGTAAAAGTCGCCGGGCTCGAGAATCAAGTTTTTATTGGCATTCTGATGTATCGATTCCCAGAACTCCTCGGTGGGGTAGAAATTGATCTTGTCGAGAGCAATTGCGGGAGCATACTTTTTGGCCCGATAGGCAATGATTTCGCCCTCGTCGGCGCCCTCCAGATTGACGGTAATTCGGAGCCCGCGCTCAACCAGGGGCCTGACTGGGCCCTCCTCATTCACGTAGACCAGCGGCTCTTCCTTGTCCAGGTTTCGAATGGTCTGATCGCCGGAACGCGGGCTGCCGTGCACAAACCGCAACTGACTGAGCCTCATCCCGGCTCGAATGGCAACCGTGAAGGTACGGGAGACTACTTCGGCGTAAAGTTTGCCTTTGTACCCCGCCACTACTCTGTCAAATTCCGTACTGTAGTCGGTAATTAAGCGGGTGAAAATATCAAGCCGCCCGGTGGTGCTCTTGGGGTTGGCTTTGCCGGAGATATTTTCCGGCAGGCTCAGTTCCTCCACTAACGGGATGATGTAGATGCAATCTCTCTCCAGAACCGGCGCGCCCGTCAGATCGACGCGTGTCATCCGGAGTTGTTTGATTTTGGCGTCGACTGTGTTATTCGGCCCTGGCAGGAAACTCGCGCGTACGCGATAGGCGACGTCGCCCAGGCGCAGATCAAGACTTGCCGGCTGGATGTGTTCCGGGTTGATTGCGGGAGTGGCGCTGATGTTTCCGCGGGCGATTAAGCCTTGGATCTCTTGCGAGGGGAGTATCCCGGTGGTGCGAGCTTGCACTTCGTCGGCGGGCGACGCCAGACCATTTTCAAAAGCGATATGACCTTGGTTCGATGTGGACATCGTAAGAGTTCCCTATTGTAACGCTTTGCGGGGAATAGGGACGATCAGAGGATCTTGCTGGTAGTGGGCTACTTTGGAATGCTCGTCCAAAACATCCAGAGCGAAGCAGCGGCCCAAATCCCGCCTGCTAGTCTTATGAAAAGTGGTCTTGGCCTAAATCGAGATCCGTAAAACCTCTTGTGGAACCTCAGTACACTGTTTGGCAAAAAGAACCACCACAGGCCGCATAGTACGGAGATGCCAAGCACGAACAATTCGCTTACAGACATAAGAGCTACCGAGTATTCCACGTTCGCCAGTTGGATCAAAATTCAAAGTGGGTCCCCCACCGGTTTTGCTTTATCAAAGAAACTCCCTGTTGAGCCTATGGTGACATTGGGGCGAAAGGGGTCCTTCGACTACGTTGCCGTCCGCTAGCGCGGATGGCAACTTCGCTCAGGATGACACTGCGGTTCAGATTGGGGCAGCCTCAGAGCCAGCTCACTGATGCGCTGTTGGACTATCCCCAGTATTCGAGGTCAAGGGCGCGATCGGTCGTGTGGCCTCTTCCTCGCTCAAAGACGGGAGCGGGGATTCCAGAGCGATTTGCAGCACCTGATCCATCGTGTCCACGAAATGCATTTTCATTGCAGTTCGCAGATTTTCTGGGACTTCGGCGAGATCCTTTTCGTTGTCGCGGGGGAGGATGACTTCGAAGAGCCCGGCACGATGCGCCGCCAGCAGCTTTTCTTTGAGGCCGCCGATAGGAAGAACTTTACCGCGCAGGGTGATTTCTCCCGTCATGGCAAGATCGCGCCGCACCGGAATCTTGCTGAGCGCACTGGCAATCGCGGTGGCAATGGTGATTCCAGCGGACGGGCCATCCTTGGGAATCGCGCCTTCGGGAACATGCACGTGCAGATCGAGCGTGCGATAAAAATCGCGTGTTAGGCCAAGCCGATGCGCGCGCGAGCGAACATAGGACAGAGCCGCCTGCGCGGACTCCTGCATCACGTCGCCCAGTTTGCCGGTTAAGGTCAGCTTACCTTTGCCGTCGACCACCGTAGCTTCGGTGCTGAGAATCGAGCCGCCAACTTCAGTCCACGCCAGGCCCGTGACCAATCCCACTTCACTCTTTTCATGGGCCAGCGTATCGCGGAACTTGATGACGCCGAGGAAGTCGGTAACATTCTGGCCGGTTACTGCGATGGTGTAATTTTCGCCTTCCTTCACCACTCTGCGCGCTACCTTGCGACAAACATTTCCGATTTCGCGTTCCAGGTTACGGACCCCGGCTTCGCGGGTGTAGGCGCGAATGAGCGTGGTGATGGCGTCATCTGAGAAGCTAACATTCTTCTCAGATAACCCCGCCTGCAGCATCTGCTTCTTCACCAGGAATTGCTTGGCGATTTCCACTTTTTCCTGTTCCGTGTAGCCGTGCAGCCGCAGCACTTCCATGCGATCTTGCAGCGCGGGGGGAATGGTATGCATTACGTTTGCCGTAGCCACAAAGAAAACCTGCGACAGGTCATATTCGACGTCGAGGTAGTGGTCGACGAACATGAAATTCTGCTCGGGATCAAGCACTTCAAGCAGAGCCGCTGAAGGGTCGCCGCGGAAATCCATCGACATCTTGTCGACTTCATCCAGCATGAAGACTGGGTTTTTCGTGCCAGCCTTCTTCATCATCTGAATGATCTGGCCGGGCAGTGCGCCAATATAAGTGCGCCGGTGGCCACGGATTTCGGCCTCGTCTCGAACTCCACCGAGAGACATGCGAACGAACTTGCGCCCCGTGGCCTTGGCAATCGACATGCCCAGCGACGTCTTGCCTACACCGGGAGGTCCAACGAAACAAAGAATCGACCCTTTCGGATTTTTCACCAACTGGCGCACAGCGAGAAATTCGAGAATGCGTTCCTTGATCTTCTCCAGGCCGTAATGATCTTCGTTCAGAACTTTTTCCGCGCGCGAGATATTGCGGATTTCCTTCGAGCGCTTCTTCCAGGGCACGGCCAGCAACCAATCAAGATAGTTGCGGGACACCGTCGATTCGGCCGACATCGGCGGCATCGCTTCCAACTTTTTCAGTTCCTGCAGAGCTTTGTCTTTGACTTCTTTCGGCATGCCTGCAGCTTCGACCTTTTTCTTCAGTTCGTCGAACTCGCTTTTTTCGCCGCGACCCAGTTCCTTCTGAATGGCCTTGATCTTTTCGTTGAGGTAATACTCTTTTTGCGCCTTCTCCATCTGGCGCTTGACGCGCGACTGGATGGTGCGATCGACGTTCAGTTTTTCGATTTCCACATCGAGCACATCGGCGATTCGGTTCAGGCGCTCTGAAGGATCGAAGATCTCAAGCAGTTCCTGTTTTTCTTCAATCGAAAGCTGCAGGTTGGCGGCAATGATGTCGGTAAGCTTGGCGGGGTCTTCCATGCGCACGGCCGAGATCATTGTCTCGTAATTCAGCGCCTGGCAAAGCTTCACGTACTGCTCGAACAACGTGGTCACGCGCTGCATGCCCGCTTCAATTTGCGCGTTCATCTCAACGGGGTATCGCGCTACGCGCACGGAGGCCTGCATGTAACCGTCAGAGTCCATGGCCTGCAGAAGTCTTCCACGCTCAATGCCTTCGACCAGAACTTTAATGTTGCCGTCCGGCAACTTGAGGCTCTGCACGATGTTGACGATGGTGCCGACCTGATAAATCTCATTCGACTTGGGCTCGTCAATGGAAGCGTCGTGCTGCGTCGCCAGGAAGATTTTCTTATCCGCGGCGAGCGCCTCTTCGAGGGCACGCACGCTGGACTCGCGGCCCACTACGAACGGCGTCATCATATAGGGGAAGATGACCACGTCGCGAATGGGCATCATCGGCAGCTTTTTAGTTTCGAATTTTTCTTTGGATGTGGTCACTCAATCTCCCCGGGTTAGTGCTGAATGACGATCGCGGCGCGGAGTCCCATACCTACCGTTCGTATGTTCAGTGTACTACTCTTCTCTCGCTCTTTGGCTATCCGGCCTTTTCCATCATCGAAAGAGACGCATTGCGCTTCTCCACCATCTCCCTGGTGACTTCGAACTCTTTTAGTTTCTTCTGGCTGGGCAGATGGAACATCAAGTCAAGCATCAACTCTTCAAGAATCATGCGCAAACCACGGGCTCCCACTTTGCGAGCCATGGCTTGACGGGCGACCGCGCGCAGAGCTTCATCGCTAAACTTCAAGCGCACATTTTCGAACTCGAACAACCGCTGGTACTGCTTGACGATGGCGTTCTTGGGACGGGTCAGAATCTCAATCAGGGCGAATTCGTCCAGATCTTCAAGCATGCCCATGACTGGCAGGCGACCGACGAATTCTGGGATCAGGCCGAACTTGATCAAGTCTTCCGGTTGCATCTCGCTGAGCAATTCGAAGTTGCGTTTGCTGCGCGCGATCACCGCCTCATCTTTTTCAGCCTCTTCACCTGCGCGGAAGCCCAGGGATTTTTTCCCAACTCGCCGGCCGATAATTTTCTCGAGCCCAACAAAAGCTCCTCCACATATAAAGAGGATATTCGTCGTATCCACGGGAGTGAATTCCTGGTGAGGATGCTTGCGTCCACCCTGCGGCGGGACGTTCGCGATGGTCCCTTCCAGAATCTTCAGCAGAGCCTGCTGCACGCCTTCGCCGGAAACATCGCGCGTGATCGAAGGATTTTCATCTTTGCGGCCGATCTTATCGATTTCGTCGATGTAAATAATGCCGGTCTGGGCGCGGCTTACGTCACCCTCAGCCGCTTGCAGCAGTTTCAAAATGATGTTCTCGACATCTTCGCCTACATACCCGGCCTCGGTGAGCGTAGTGGCATCGACAATGGCGAACGGAACATCCAGCATGCGCGCCAGCGTCTGCGCCAGAAGCGTCTTGCCGGTTCCGGTTGGGCCGATGAGCAGAATGTTTGACTTGCTCAATTCAATTCCATCGCCCGCCGTCTTCTGGCGATTCATGAAAATGCGCTTGTAATGGTTGTAAACCGCAACCGCCAACTTCTTCTTCGTCTGCTCTTGCCCGATGACGTACTCATCCAGGAAGGTCTTGACCTCCTGCGGCTTGGGCAGTTGATTGGGTGTAGTGGCTTGCGGAGTTGCGGTGCGATCATCTTCCAGGATCGAGTTGCAAACTGCGACGCACTCGTCGCAGATGTAGGCCCGCGGGTAGTCGCTAGGCGACGAGATCAGTTTGGCTACGGCATCCTGCGATTTGTGGCAGAACGAACACCGCAAAATCTCGTCGGAGCCTGACTTGGTTTTCACTCGGCTCTACTCCTTCTAGTTTCGATATGACGCTGGGTCCTGCCTCTTTCGACCCCTACAGGCTTCCACGCTAAATCCCGAAATGCGGATCAGGCGCGAAGGCCGATCATACCGCTTTTACGGTCTTATAGATGATATCGTCTATGATTCCGTATTCCTTAGCTTGCTGCGCGTTCATAATGAAGTCGCGCTCTACGTCTTTCTCCACTTTGTCCAGCTTCTGGCCGGTGTGCTTGGAGAGTAACTGGTTTGTAATCTCGCGCATACGCAGGATTTCACGGGCGTGAATGTCGATGTCAGTGGCCTGGCCCGACAATCCTCCCATGGACGGTTGGTGAATTAAAATGCGGGAATTCGGCAGCGCCAGTCTTTTCTTGGGCTCGCCCGCCGCTAGCAGCAGCGCCGCCATCGAGGCAGCCTGCCCGACACACAACGTCATGACATCGTTCTTCACGTACTGCATGGTGTCGTAGATCGCCATGCCCGCGGTGATCGAACCACCCGGCGAGTTTACGTAAAGCTGAATATCCTTTTCAGGATCTTCCTGAGCCAGAAACAGCATTTGGGCAATCACCAGGTTGGCGATGTTGTCGTCAATCGGCGTGCCGATGAAAATAATGTTATCTCTGAGCAGGCGGGAGTAGATGTCGTACGCTCGTTCGCCTCGCCCGGTCTGCTCAATCACCATTGGTACTAGCATCATTTGCGGATCATTTGGTTTCATTTTTCAACCGGACCTGTCACCGGACCTGCCACACTCCGCCCCGTAGAAACGTTTACGTTGCCAGGGGAGGGTCGAAAGTGGTCCGCGTTTTTACTCATCACTACGCGGACTGGTGATAAAGAAAATCGAGGGTCTTCTCGCTGCGGATTCTCATTCGGATTCTATCGAGGCCCCCATCCTCTGTCAAACGCGCACGCACTGCTTCTGAGGTTTGTTTTGATTGTTTCGCCAGCGAATCAATTTCCCGGTTTACCTCTTCGTCGCTGACTTCGATTTTTTCCAAATCCGCGATGCGTTCGAGCAGCAAGGAAGACTTCACATCGTTGACCGCCTGCTCGCGCTGGCCTGCCCGCAGACGTGGAAGATCCATTTTCTTCAAGTCTTCCATCTTCATGCCTTGCGCCGCCAGCGCTCGCAGGCCGCGCTCCAGGCGCAAATCGATCTGGCGATCGATCAAAGATTCCGGCACTTCAAAATCGTTGCGTTTCACCAGTTCGTCTACCAGCTTATCTTTGGCCGCATGCTCCGCCGCATGACGCTTTTCAGCTTCCATATTCTCGCGGATCTGCTTCCTCACCTGGTCGAGGCTGGTGAACTCGCCCAACTCCTTGGCGAATTCGTCGTTGAGTTCGGGAAGGCTCTTCTGCTTGATGCCATTGACCTTCACCGTATAAACAAAGGTCTTGCCCGCTAAACGCTTGTCGGCTATGTCATCCGGATAGCTTACATCGAAGGTGCGCTCGTCGCCGCTGGAAGCGCCGGTGAGGTTCTGGGTAAACTCTGCCACCGTATTCTTGCCGCCGATTTCGATCAGCACATCGTCCATGTGCACGGGATTGGCGCTAGCTTCTTTAACGTCTTTCCCATCCTTGGAGCAACCGTCCATGGAGGCCTGGGCAAAATCGCCCTGGGCCAGTGGACGTCCCTCCACATCGGTATACGTGGCTCGCTGTTCCAGAACATTGGCGAGCGCCTGTTCGATTTCCTCGTCGGTGATCGCGATGTCCGGCTTATCGGCACGAAGTTCTTTGTAGCCCTCGACCTGAATCTCGGGCAGGACTTCGAAACTCGCCTTGAAGCGTAAGGGCTCTCCCTCATGGAAATGCAGGTCGGTGATGCGCGGTTGCGAGACTGGGATGAGGCCCCGCTTCTCCGCTTCTTTGCGGAAATAGCGCGGAGCCAAAGCCTCGATCACGTCGTTCTTCAGGCCATCGCCGAAGCGCTGGCGAATAATCGAAGCGGGCACGTGACCGGCACGAAAACCCGGTAAGCGAGCACTCTTCTGGTAGCGCTGGATCTGCGACTCAGTCTCGCGAGAAACTTCGGCGGCGGGAATCTCAACCGAGATCTCCCGCTTGATGTCTTTCTTGTTGTCGGGCTTGTTCGTGTCCGTTTTTGCCGCGTCAGTCGTCTCTGTGGGGCTCACGTTTTGCCTTTCACCAACCGCTGCATCCGGGACCAGGACGTCGGACCGAACTCATACGGCGTTCACTTGAGTGTAAAGATAGAAGGAGAGCACCGTCAAACGGATGAACCCACACAACGGCAGATTTGACCAGCAGTTTCCCGATCCTGCCGGCAGGCGCGTTCGAGGTCAGGGGCAAATCTGTCGCAGCGCGACCAGCAGCGAGTCGGAGAGTTGATGCGTTTTTGAAACCACATCTTTGACGCCGACGGCCTGGGCTGCTCTCAACAGTTCTCCGGAAGGATGCAGAGTGAACATCACCATGGCCGTGTTGGGAGCGAGTTGACTGATATGGCGTGCGGCGTCGAGGCCATTCATGACGGGCATCTGCAGGTCGAGTATGACGATGTCCGGATGCATTTCTTCCACCTTCGCGATCGCCACTTCGCCATTCTCCGCTTCGCCGCATACGCGGAAATCGGAGGTGGTCTCGATCCAGGATCGCAGGGAAGATCGAACCGTGGAGCTATCATCGACAATGAGAATTGTGTGAGTCATGCGCCACTGCTCCGTCTGCCCTCGGCAGGGCTGCTGTCTGGGCTCTGGGCTTGAGTCCGGCAGACGGCTATGAGGAAGGTAATCCCAGATTATTTGTCCCGGCAGCCGTACGCCATACCGCTGATACTGTACCCTAGCGCACATAAATATGTCATTTATCGACCATTGCTCTGCCGGGACATTTTCCAGCGTCGTCGAATTTCGATAGACTCAAGAGCCGAGGAAGGCCTGCCTGATACAGAAGAATAGCTCGCGACAGAACCCGCACTGGCTAGCGGTTCTCAACCATGAGGTCGTCGCCTGCACCCGTTGTCCCCGGCTGGTCGAATACCGGGAGCAGGTCGCCCGCGAAAAGCGCCGGGCTTACCGCGACTGCGAATACTGGGGCAAACCAGTGCCGGGTTTCGGCGATCCCAACGCCCGCGTCCTTATTATGGGTCTGGCCCCCGGTGCGCATGGCTCCAACCGCACCGGACGCCCTTTCACTGGCGATGCCTCGGGAAAGTTCATGTTCCCCGTTTTGTATGAAACCGGATTCGCCAACCAACCCATCGCCACGGATCGCAACGATGGCCTTGAGCTGAGAGATCTGTATATCACCGCCGCGGTTCGCTGCGCTCCGCCCGCCAATAAGCCAACCCCGCAGGAACTCGCCGAGTGTTCGCAATTTCTCGACCGTGAAATCGCCGGATTAGAAAAAGTGAAGGTGGTAGTAGCTTTGGGGAAAATCGGATTCGACGCTTACTTGAATTACTTGAAACGTAGAGGCCCGCCGCTTAACCAACAGCGCTCTCTCTTCAAGACTTATCTCTTCAAACATGGCGCCAGTTACCGGTTACCCGATGGTAAGGTGTTACTCGCGTCCTATCATCCCTCGAACCAGAACACGCAGACCGGCAAGCTGACCCGCGAAATGTTTGTCGAGATATTTAAGCAGGCGGCAAAACTTGCCGATGACTAGTTCGAGGCGCCGTCGGGGCCGGATCGCTGCACCCGCACCCAAAAGCGGGGTCATAGTTCCCAAAGCCGGGTCGCGATCCGGGGCGGCGCCGTTCACCCTATTCAGGTTCCTGGGGAAGCCGAACGACCCCGTGGATCGGCGCCAGTCCGAAATGATTTGTCGCCTGTGATGGGCCAGTCGAGAGATTGGTAAACACCAGCGTGATGTTCGAAATCTCGAGGTCCGGGCCGCCGCCGAGGCAAACCTGTAGCGGAACTGGCCCGGTAAAGGGAGATCCCCCATTTCCCGCCACATCCGCCATTCCGTTCACCTCCAGAACCCAAGTGTAGGTAGGGAAGGGAGTGATGCCGGTTGGGCAATCGGTTTGAGGTGGGTTCCAAACTAGCGTCGCGCCCTTCATCGTTATGTGGTGCGTGTGCTGGTGTCGAGAGTCGGTGCTGAACCCAGAGCCGGATCCTAAATCGGAAAACTCCATCGTCAGAGATGCTGAAAAATCTGCCCCTCCGAACGGTCGCAGCCTCAAGGACCAGGGGCCGCGAAGTTCCCACGGACCGGCTGTCGGGTTGGCTGATAATGGATAGTCATTGATCACGCCACTGTAGTGCCAGCCTGGCCAATCTTGCGCCGCCGCACTTGTCGCTAGCGCGAGCACGAGGACCCACGCCCCTACCGACCAAAAGAAAGTTTTGCTGTGCATAGTTGCCTCCAGAGTTTTTTGGAACATCAATTTTGTTCAGCAATCATCGCCCTGCGCCGAAAGCCTCCACGCAAGATCAAGGGCGGGGTGGCTGGTGCAGTTGCATCTCGGCGAGTCGTATCCGACACGTGCACAGGCTGTATGAGGTCGAGGATTTAAGCAAACAGCAATAAACGGAACGGTCCATTTGCGGCCAAATGCCGTGCTTTGCCGTTACTATCCCGGGGGGTACAATCGGTGCGCTTGTCTCCTGACTCCTTACGGGAGAGCCCAATGGACGAACCGACCCTCGACAAATCGTTATCAGAGGTCCCGTCCGAGCGTCGGCTTGATTCCTGGAAGGAGATAGCCCTCTACCTGCACCGGGACGTTACGACCGTCCAGCGATGGGAGAAGCAGGAGGGGATGCCTGTCCACCGACACCTACACCAGAAGCGAGGCTCCGTCTATGTCTTGAGTTCCGAGCTCGATGCTTGGCGGCAAAACCGCAAAATCCGTTTCGAGGAGGAACAAGAGCCAGCCCTGGAAGCGCCAGCCGATGCGGAAAACCGGCAAACGACAGTTCCGCGAAGACGTCGCTGGCTTGCTCTGAGCTTCGCAGCGGCGGTACTCGCCGCTCTTGTTACGCTTGTCTACGTCGCAGCACGGAGCCGCGCGGGGGATGCAAGCCGACCCAAAATTGAATCTTTGGCAGTGCTTCCATTGCAGAATTTGAGTGGAGATTCCTCGCAAGACTACGTCGCCGACGGCATGACCGAGGAGCTCATCGGGCGACTTTCCAGAATTCACGGATTACGGGTTGTATCCCGTACTTCGACCATGCACTTCAAGAACACGCAGCTTTCAGTGCCAGAAATCGCGAAGATACTCGCAGTCGATGCGATTGTTGAAGGTTCGCTGGTGCAGGAAGGACACCAGATCCGTGTCCACGCCCAATTGATTCGTGCCGCGACCGATGAGCATATCTGGGCGGGAGAATACCAGCGAGAATACCAAAGCATTCTCGAAGTGCAGGCAGAAGTCGCTCGGAATATCGTTGAGCAGATCGAACTGAATCTCACGCCTGAGGAGCGGGCGCGTCTGGCATCCGGCCCCCCGGTCGATCCTCAAGCTTACGAGAATTACCTGAAGGGTCGCTACTACTTCAGCCAGCGAACCGAGGATGCGCTCCACAAAAGTGTCGCGTCGTTCCAGCAGGCGATCACGAGCGACCCAGGCTATGCCCCGGCCTACAGCGGGCTGGCGGAGGCCTATGCAATGCTCGGGTTCCGCGGCGGTTTCCCATCGAAAGATGCTTTGTCAGCTGCGAGGAAAGCAGCTTTGAAAGCGATCGAACTGGACAACTCGTTGGCGGAACCGCATGCCTCTCTAGCCTTCATCGAGGAGACCTATGATTGGAACTGGCCCGCCGCCGAGAGAGAATACAAGCTGGCCTTGGAATTGAATCCAGGTTATGCCCAAGCTCACAACTGGTATGCCGGTTATCTCACCTACACAGGGCGATTCAATGAAGGGATCGCTGAGGCCATTCGTGCCCGGGAACTCGACCCCTTGTCTCTGCCTCTGAACAATGCCCTAGCAGGAAGGTTGCTGGCCGGAGGACGTTATGATGAGGCGCTGCGGCAAGTGCAGCGAACCTTGGAACTGGATGACCACTTTGCACCGGCTCATCAGACCTTGGGCTGGATATACCTGCATAGCGGAAAACAGAACGAAGCCATTCGAGAGTTTCAAGATGCGCTAGAACTCTCGGGAGCGGCGGACACGGATATTCAATTAGATCTTGGTTTTGCCTATGCCATCTCGGGAAGGCGGGAGGAGTCAAGAAGAATACTAGTGAAATTGGAGCACATGCACAAACAAGGTCTTGCTCCGTCCGCTTCAGTCGCAATTCTGTTTGGAGCGTTAAGTGATTCGGATGAGGCTTTTGCCTGGCTGGAAAAGGCTTGCGAGGAAAGGGACCCTCAACTTACTTATCTCAAATCGGGCCGAAGATTCGAGCCGCTGCGTGAGGATCCGCGATTCGGACAATTCGTACGCCGGGTTGGGTTACCCGACTAACCCGCCCATAAAGAACGCGACGTCACGCGGTGGTTAACGAGCAGCGTAGTTCCTCAGTACTGACAATTGAGACGGAAGATCGGATACTGTAAGTCGGCACGACATAGCTTGTCTCTTTTTGACTGGATCAGTTACCGTGACAGCCCCGAGCGGGCAGTCCTTACCTTAACTTAGTCGCGGTTACTTCCAGCTGAAACTGCCTCTTCGAATTTGGATCGTCAACACTACCTACCAGCATGGGCTTGCCCAATAGAGCCAAAGTGTCGGCACCGATTTTAAGCTGCCGCAAGACTGGTCGGGCGCCGGCTTCGTGGTTTTGTTCGGGACTCGCGAAATTGCTGATCTCGGCGCGCACCGACAAAGCAATGCTTCCATTGCGATCCTCAATCTGGCTCCAAATGCTTGTTCCAACATCGATGTAATGAAATTCGCCCTGCTTCGTGTCCACCGGAACACGAGTACCAATTTTCAGTTCATTGCTGCTGCCAGAGTTCAGGTTCAACGAATACTGGCGCGTGTTGATCTTCTTCCCGTTTTCCAGTTCATTCAACGAAAAATCAAGACGGTAGGCGTTCAACACTTTCTGGGTCTTGGGTATATTCTCAGACTCCGCCTGCGCCTTCGCTCTCGGGCTTGTTCCCCCCATCATCGCCAAAATCAACACTGCTCCTGCAATTGTTTGCTTGAACATTGGTTTCTCCTTGTTATTCTTGTTGTTCCGAATCCCTGCTGCGCGCTGAGATCTTTATTTCTTCGGCGAGATCCTGCCGAAGAGCCTCAGCCCTGGCCTCTGCAGTCAAAGCCGCGTGTTCCGGATATTTTGCCACGTATCGTTCAAGAATTCTTTCCTGCTCGCTCAAGGGCTGCGGCGAAGGAAACTGATCCAGCCTGGGACCTGACGCCGTCACAACCGCTGCCGGGGGCCGCGGGATGCGCGCTGCTTGCTTTCGCGACAATGCCGGATGCAAGAGCGGAGTCAGATCGGTTCCGCCATTTGCCGTCACTCGTGTTGCGCCTGCGGCATTGTCTTGCTTCGAATTCAAAGCCTGAGCGGGATAATGGTTGCGGGATTCCCCTGATCTCCACAAAAGTGTCGAAGTCACCAGCAGCACGGCTGCTACTGCGGCGAGCGAACCCCATTGCCACCAGGATTGAGCCGATGCTTGCTTCCGCTTAGCCGACAGATTCGCCAGGACACGCTCTTCCAGTCCCGGCATGGACTCAACCGCACCATACTGCGCCAGCGCCGCGTCGAGTTCCCGGTCAAGAGCGTCGACATCCCAACTCTGGCATCTCCCCAGATGTGGTTCGCGGTCGTTATCGTCATTCCTGTCGTGATCTTTATTGTTCACCCTGAGATCGTCGTCCGACATATTCTTCACCGTCGTTTCATTTTTATCTGGCTAGCTAGCTTCTTACGCAATATCTGCCTCGCTCGAAATACTCGCGACCTCACCGCTGCTTCGTTGATTCCTAACGTCGCAGCCACTTCCCGCGGCAACATTTCTTCCAGTGTCGACAGAATTAACGGCTCGCGCAGCTTCTCCGGCAATGCCCCGATGAATCGTTCCACGAGTTCTCCGACTTGCGAGCCCTGCATCTCGTCACTTGCCGACGGCTCTAACGATGCCGTTTCTGCCCCACTGATCTCAGAATCCTCGATCGCGATCTCCTGCCTTCGGCCGCGTTGCCGGCTACGATCTACCGCCGCACGCCAAGCAATTTGAGCCAGCCAAGTTTTGTGATTCTCCACTTTTGCCAGCCGGGCACTGTAGCGCAGCACCCGGAGAAACGTTTCCTGCGCGGCATCCTCGGCATCGTGGTGGCTTCTGAGCACTGCATAAGCGATGCGGTAAACCAGCCGAGAGTGCTCCCGAACCAGAGCTTCGATCACCCGGTCCTGACTGCGGTCTGGAGTATCCGCCCGCGTTGCGGCTTTAGTCAGAAATGCCTCTTCCGCCACCAATTGCTCACCTTCATTCATAAAGACCATCGTGCGGTCCATTTTGTTCAGGAATTTCTACGGGAGAACGCGCGGAGGGGACTCAACTTGCGGAAGGAGAAACGGAATTGCAGCTTAGAAGCCCACCATCACCGGCTCTGGTTCAAGCCGGATGCCCCAAATCTCTTCCACACGATGTTGAATCTGCTCTTTGAGAGCGACGATCTCAGCCGCAGTCGCTCCGCCGCGATTCACAATGGCCAATGCGTGTTTGCTTGAAATGGCGGCTCGGCCGTAACCATAACCCTTCGTGAACCCGGATCGCTCCACCAGCCACGCTGCGGAAACTTTCTTATGAGTTACCAGCGCCGGATAGCTGGGCACGGCTAACCCTCGTGCCGCTGCCCGCCGTTTTAAATCTTCATGCTGGCTTTCGGAGAGCACAGGATTTTTAAAGAACGAGCCTGCGCTCTGGCAATCCGCATCTCCGGACACAATCAGCATTCCTTTTAACGCACGGATATGCCGCACCGCTTCGCGCGTCTCGGCCAAATCGGGCGCCGTTTCTCGTCCGGCGAAGTGCCGCTGCAGGTCGGCATACACCAGGTGCGGTTTACCGTTCGGGCTTAGCGCATAACTCACGCGCAAAACGATGAAGCGTCCACTTTCAGTGGTATTGAAAATACTAGAGCGGTAGCCGAACCCGCAGGCTTCGCGGCACAATTCGCGCACCCGGACATCTGTCAAATCGAGCACCTGCACCGATGCAATCGTTTCGGAGACTTCCTGCCCGTACGCGCCAACATTCTGCACCGGCGTGCCACCCACGCTGCCAGGAATGCCGCTCAGGCACTCAACCCCAGCGCAGCGCGCCATCACCGAACGGGAAACGAACTTGTCCCAAGATTCGCCCGCACCGGCTTCGAAAATAACATTGCCACCTTCATCGTGCCCCGCACTCTGCTCAATGCCTTCGATCGCGATCTTGAGTGCCAGGCCGGGCCAACCAGCATCTGCTACTACCAGATTGCTGCCGCCGCCAAGGACGAACAAAGGCAGATCATGTCCGCGCGAAAATAAGACAGCCTCCTGCACTTCCGCAACATCTTTGGCTTCGACGAAGTACCGCGCCGGCCCCCCGACTTTAATCGTGGTGAGCGGCGCCAGCGGAATATTTTCGAGTAGCTGCACTGACTCTCAATATTACACAGTGCTCGCGCCCCAGCGCAGTGCAAGCGGGTAACGTTAGTCTGCCTCATGGATCCTGCCCCCCGCGTGCGTAAAGCTTTAAAACCGCAGTAGCCGGTTTCGCTCAGATCCCGCGAGGACGGGAGCGAATCAAAAATTCATCTGGTGGAATGTGTTCGAACCGCGATGAACGAGACTTGCTCCAGCCCGGGGAAGTGATCTTCTTTATCAGCTTCGCGTTTGGTGGGCGCGATTTGCTGGATGGTGGTTCGAGCCGGGGGCACAGGGCCAAAATATTGCGCGTATACATCGTCAAAGGCTTGCAGGTCAGACAAATCGTCGAGGTAGACGTTTGTGGCTACAACCTGATTGAAGTTCATGTCGGCTTCTTCAAGGTTGTCGAGGAGATTGCGCATGGTCTGCCGCAATTGGTGTTGCGTGGTCGACGCATAGACGCCGCCATGCGGACCGGGAATGAAGCCGTCTTTGGCAGAACAATATAAGGTGTCGCCGGCAAAAACGCAGGGACTGGCGGTAGGACTTGGCGGCATGTTTTTGGGACGAACAGCTTTTCTTTGGCGGAGGTCGCGAACTGCCACGCCGGTGTACTCGATGTGAGCGCCGCCCGGCAAACTCGATACTTCAATTGTGGCGCGCGCAGGGGTATTGCCGAACTCAAAGCGCCGCGCGTAGCGCTCGTTCATGACCCGCCCTGGGATATCCGAAGTCAGATACGGATTGACGAAAACCATGTTGCTCAGTTCGAGACCGGCTGCTTTCACTACTGCCTGAACGCGGTCGAGTGCTAAGTCGACTTGCGCTGCAGGGTCGTCCGGAACCTTGCCACTCACGGGATCGCTGCCAGACATGCTGGATATGAAAAGCCGATCGTGAGTAAGAATGCCGGGCGAGGCCGAATCGCTTTGATTGTAGTTTGGCGGATAAACCGCCCGCCGATCCGTCAAGCTGCGCACGGCGACCGCACTAATCTGAATGGGCGGATCTGGAATGCGAGCAACGCCCAGGACGGCTCGAGCCGGCGGAGTTTTTGCGAAGTACTCGCCAAACGCTCGATTCATTTCGCCATACTTGCTGATGTCCTCGAGATAAACCTGGGCGTAGACAACGTGCTCCATGGTCAAACCGGCAGACTCGACGATTGCTTTAACGTTATCGAGAGCCTGGCGGACTTGAGCATCAAAAGTCGTTGGTAAACTTCCGTCTGGACGGCGCGGTCCTTGACCCGAGATGTAGACGTAGTCCCCGGCGTCCACACCGGACGAGTAGAAGCGATTCACACGAGCTGAGGTCGCCGCGGGAACGATGGCCCTCACCTGCCCCTCTGCTGCGAGCGCGGGAGAAAGCAGAAAGATAATCAATACAAATCGCAATTGGACCATCTGACGTCTTCTTCGCAAGTAAATTTCCTTCCCACTCTAAGCCGCGGATTTCTTCTGAGCCGCGCGCAGAACTGCGCGCAATCTTTGTCCCACAACGATTTCCTCACCCGGCTTGATGGTCATGGAAATCAGTTCGATGTGGTCGGGTTCCTTGCGTTCTTTCCGGTTGGGTTGACCCTCACGCACTGCCGTCACCAGGCTGGGATTGTCTGGTCCAAGCACTTCGATAACCGGATCACCCGCGCGCAGTTCCTGCACGCAATCGATAATGCTGAATCCCCACGCGTGCGTGTCCCAAGAGACCCTAAGTGTCGGGTAGCGGTTGCCGTCGTCGGGAATATAGATGTCGGTTTTTACACCGGGCACTGTGTCCACTAACTTCCGGATGCGATCCACCCGGCCATTCCATTCGGCGTAGAGTTTCTTCTCGTCCATTTTCAGCCAGGTCTCAAGCGACATGAGGCAACCAATAATCTCTTCCTTGCCAACTTTCATCGGACGGCAAATGGCTCCCTCCCGCGGATTGCAATTCATGAGCGCTGATTCGATAAGATCTTTTCGTCCCAGAAGCAAGCCGCTGCACTGCGGCCCGCACAATCCCTTGCCTCCCGAGAAGCAGTAGAGGTCGATGCCCATCTTGGCATAGAGTTTGGCGTTGTCGGCGGGTGGTATGCCTGCGGCGTCATCTAGCAGGAGAGGAATCTTACGGGCCTTCGCAATCGCCACTTCTTGCTGCAGTTTTTCACCGAGATCGGTGGTGTAGATCATCGCGGTGTTTTCGTTGATGGCATTGGCGAGTTCGTCGGAGGAATATACGAGAACCAGCTTGGCGCCGGTGAGCCGGATAGCACTGTCGAAGGCGCTCCGGCCGCCCACCATGATCACTTCGTGCTTCAGCCCGGTGGTATCGGGGAGTTGCCAAATATATTTATCGTCGCTCCCAGCCATGCATGCGGCCGTTGCCGCCGACATCGCTCCGGCCGAGCCGGAAGTAACGATACCAGATTCCGCGCCAGTTAATTCTGCCAAGCGCCGCCCCACCCCACGCTGCAGATCGAACATGTTTACGAAATAACGGGACGCTTCCAACTGCGCCTGACGAACCTCTGGAAATTCAAGCGACCCACTCAGATAAGTCCAGGTCCCGCGGCAGTTGATGACCGTCTTTACTCCCAGCTGCGTGTATACATTCTGCCGGGGATCCTTGCCGATGGCCGCGGCGGCTTGCGCGTAGAGTTCACGAGCGCCAATTTGGGTGAGCAGCGGTGCGGCCGCCAACAGCTTAACGAATGATCGCCGGCTGGAATTCTGGATATGCATTAAGAAATCTCCTCATTAACCGTTTTGCAAAAATGCGCAGATGACCGCACGCAAATATTCGTGATGTTGGAACCAGCTAAACGCTGGCAATCTAATCTTCATCTTCAGGCAGCGGAACCTTTGATCGCACCGCCAGGATGAACGCCTTGGCATTCGGTTTGTTCTGGTTGTAGAACCCCACCGTGCAGTTGGGGCGAAAGTAATACGCGTCTCCAGCTTTGGCTGGATAGTGGCCCGCAATGCCATCCATTCCACTACCAGCTACCATTTCGCCTTCCCCGTCAAGGACAAGATAGATCTCTTCCGCGGTTTCATGATGGTGGGGAAAGTTCGTGCCTCCCGGGGCAAAGTTCATCCAGAAAAAACTGGTCACAACATACGCATCATCGATCGCGTCACGCTTGCCATTTCGTGGACCAAGGAGAAGCTTGTACAGAACCGATGTGGGGTGACCTTCAACCGTCTCTTCCTTTACGTTGTCCATGTTCATAATCGTTGGCTGTGGCGATGGCGCGCTGATTGGAATTCGCGTCGGCACTGTGAAACTCATGACTAAAACCTGCGCCGGTTGATCGGAGGTATTCGCAATCGAGTGCTGCAAGCCCGGAGGCAGGTATGTGAAATCATTCGGGCGCATCGCATACGTTTGATCTCCATAGTGGAGATCGGGCTTGCCTTGCAGAACGAAATAGATTTCTTCTTCATGATCGTAGCGCGTGGTCTGGCAATTACCGTGGGCGTCGAGCGTGACTTCAGCGAAACGGGCAACACTCTGCAAGGTTCGATCATCCGCATCGCCTTGACCGAAGATGGCCTTAAAGTGGCACGTCGGGGAGGTAAGATCAGCTCGCGTTTCGCTCAAATTTGGAACGTAACGACGCAACCACGTGGGATCGATTTTCCGGTCGATTTTCCAGCCTTGGGCCAGCAGATTGGGCGAGAGCAGCAGTAATACCAGCAGAGTTTTCAACTTTGTCCCGGGGAGAAGTGCTCGTATTATTTTTCCCACTCGGTATATCACAGAATTCGCTTGACGCAAATCGAAATATTTCGTTTGATTGCCTTTCATTTCGTTTTGTGGCACGGGCAAAGGTTCGAAAACTGCGTGCATGCTACCCTCAGCTCCGGCGGGTTTTCTGGAAAGGTGTACTTATGACAGTGAAGTTCCCACTGGCGAATCGTGTGCGAAGACTGGCCATGCTTCTTCTCATGGGCTACTGCGGGCTGTGGCCTGCGGCCGCTCAGACTGCGAACCAATCAACTTCGCCGGTTGCTACGGGCTGCCGCGTTGAAGCCGTTGATTACAAGGGGTGGAGTGCAGAGCAACTTTCCAATCGCTGGGTGCACTTGATCGTAGTGCCGCAGAATGGTGGCCGGTTAATGCAGGTGAATTTCGCCGGTCATCCCTTTTTGTTCGTGAACCCAAAACTTGCCGGCACGCATAAGCCGCCCACTCAGGGCCAGTGGTTCAACTACGGAGGCGACAAGCTGTGGCTTTTGCCCGAGGGGAATGACGACGAACAACATTGGGTAGGCGACTCTGATCTATTGGATGACGGGCCTTTCACCTTTCGAAAGCTTTCGGAAGGACAACAGTGCGAGATCGAACTTACGGGTCCGGTCGACCCTCAGACTGGAATCCAGTTTGTGCGAACCATTCACCTGGATGCGGACTCCCCGCGCATTCGTTTTCACGCGTCCATGAAGAACGTGAGCGGGCATACCCTGGAATGGTCGATGCAATCGGTTTCGCAGTACAACACCGCCGATCCATCTTCTACCTCTGGCTTCAACCATGATTTCTGGACCTTCACGCCGACGAATCCGTCGAGCAGTTATTTGAACCGCTATCATGTTCGCTTCGGACCGGCGCAGAATTCCGCGGTGTCGGTGAGAAACGATGGCTTCTTTGCCGTGCATTACGTGCACATGGCGGCTGAGTTGTGGTTGGACTCGACCGAAGGCTGGCTGGCGGTAGTCGATGGCGGCAGCAACTATGCCATGGTGGAACGCTTTCAGTTCGACGAACACAAATCCTACCCCGGCAAGGCTTCTGTCATCTTCTGGACGAACGGACCGGAAATGAGGCTGAGTGCTGACGGAATTCCTTCGCTCAGCGACGACACGGATGCATCCCCTTACTACCTTGAAGCGGAGATTAACAGTCCGATGTGCCGTTTGCGGCCGGGAGACTCTTGTGACCTAGATACGGAATGGTTTCCGACGCGGGCCGGAGAAGAATTTCACGGGGTGAAAGATGCTGGCATCGTGATACGCCCTCTGCAAAGCGTTCGTCTGGACAACGGGAAAATCCGGCTTTCCGGTTCGTTTGGAGTTTTCACTGCCGGGCATCTCGTCGCTCACTTCTACGACGATCATGGTTCGAGTCTCGGAACCATGGCAATTGCGAACGTCTCTCCTGCCGAACCGGTGGAGCTTGAAACAGAAGTTGCCCCGTCCGGAAAACCCGCACGAGTCTCCCTTCATCTGGAAGATGACCACGGTGTGGACTGGGGTTCGCTTCAGGAAGTACAAATGAGTAGCGGCGACAATCGCTGACATGAAACGGCCCGCGGTAGCGCTCATCCTCTTATTGTTGGCGGCGATCTTTACAGGATTGCCTCTGGTCTGGTCGCAGCAGACTCAATCCCCCGTCACTGCAGTCGCGGATGTGAGCGCAGAAGATCTTCTGGCGCGGCCGGTGGGGGCGAACTGGACCTCTTACAATGGCGACTACACCGGCCGCCGCTACAGCAATCTTCGTGAAATCAACATCGCAAACGCTGCACAACTCCGCGCGGTGTGGGTGTTCCATCCTGGCAACTCCCAGAATCTGGAGGTCACTCCTGTAGTGGTTGACGGAGTGATGTATGTAACTTCGTCCAATGATGTATTCGCCTTGGACGCGCGAACCGGACGGACGGCATGGCACTACCAGAGGACGGTGAGCTCGGGGCTGCTCGACGACGCCGCGGCCCACAAGAATCGCGGCGTGGCGCTGTGGGATCATTTTGTTTACGTGGAAACCGACGATGCCCACTTGCTTTGTCTCGATGCCCGCTCCGGAGGCTTGCGATGGGACATTGAATATGCCGACAAAGCCAAACACTACGGCGCGACCAGCGCACCGCTCATTGTGAAAGGGACAGTGATCGTCGGTACCTCCGGCGGCGACTCTGGCGTGCGGGGATTCCTGGCTGCGTACGATGCTGCGACCGGAAAGCTGAAATGGCGCTTTTGGACGATTCCCGGGCCGGGTGAATTCGGCTCCTTAAGTTGGCCCGGCGACGCCTATCTGCATGGCGGCGGCACGACCTGGATGCCGGGTACGTATGATCCGGAACTCAACACTCTGTATTGGACAACCAGCAATCCTGCACCTGACCTCGTGGGAGATTCCCGCCCCGGCGACGACCTCTACACAGATTGCGTTCTTGCCCTCAACCCGGATACGGGAGAGTTGAAATGGTACTTCCAGTTCACTCCTCACGACCTGTTTGATTACGACGCGAATGAAACTCCAGTGCTGGCAGATGTAGAGCAGAGCGGCGGAGCGGTTCAGCGATTGCTCGTTCAGGCGAACCGCAATGGCTTTTTCTATGTACTCGACCGGGTCACCGGCAAATTCCTTCAAGCCACTCCTTTTGTGGAGAAATTGAATTGGGCCAAGGGCATCGATAAATCTGGCCGGCCCATTGTGTCTGGTCGAATCCCGACCGCGGAAGGCGCTCTTATCTGTCCTGGCATCAACGGGGCCACGAATTGGTTTTCGCCTTCTTACAATCCCGATACAAAGTTGTTCTATGTGATGGCCCTCGAGACTTGCAATCAATATTTCGCGAATCCCAAGCCGTTTGTACAAGGACAGACGTACTACGGCACTGGCACGAAGCTTCCGCCCGATGAGCATGCGCAGAAAATTCTTCTGGCTCTTTCGATTGCGGATGGAAAGCCGGTTTGGCGTTATCCGCAAACGGGCCAGGGGCGCTCATGGGGTGGAACTTTAAGCACCGCCGGTGGATTGGTGTTTTTTGGAGATGATAGCGGATCGCTTGAAGCAGTGGATGCGGCGACTGGTCGCGCTCTCTGGCATTTCAATACGGGCCAGGAAATGCGGGCTTCTCCGATGACCTATGCAGTGGACGGAGTTCAATACGTGGCAGTCGCGGCGGGCAGCGACATTTTTAGCTTCGCGCTGCCTTGAGAAATGCATTACAGAACCGGGCCCTCAAAGTTTTATGAGGCCGGTCGACGATACGCTGATCTAACTCTTCGAGGTGCACCATGCGATTGAAACCCTTCCTGCTGGACATGTGGCTCGACACTTACGAGCACAATATCGAATTCAACCTGGCGGCGAGCGAAGGACCGCGCTGGACCCTGAATCAGATCTTAGACCTGGCCGGTGAGGAGGAGCGAGAGCGCTTCCTGAATCACAATTTGCGCTACAGTCGCCCGG
>JBAVQD010000247.1:0-32434 GCA_049693675.1 Candidatus Sulfotelmatobacter sp.
AAGATGGAAAAGCTTCGCCTTCCGCAGGTGGGATAATAAGCAGATATGGTTTTGGGTATCTACATTTCGGTGCCGTTCTGTCGCACGAAGTGCAGTTATTGCAACTTTGCCTCCGACGTTTTTTCGCATGCGCTATTCGAGCGCTACGTGGATCGTGTTTGTGCCGATATCGAGAATGCACCGCAAACCGCAGCGGAGATGGGCGGAGAACTCGAGCGCGAAGTCGATTCCATCTATCTTGGTGGCGGAACTCCGACGGTGCTTGCGGCTCAGCAATTGGAGCGAATGTTTGCCACCGTGAGGCGCCAGTTCCGCGTGAGTGCGGAAGCTGAAGTCACAGTTGAGTGCGCCCCCGGCACCCTCACTCACGACATGGTCGAAACTCTGCTGCGCTGCGGCGTGAATCGCGTCAGCTTGGGCGTGCAATCGTTTGTAGACCAGGAAGCCGCGGCCGTCGGCCGCCTGCACAAGCGCAGCACTGTGCTGGAAGATATTGACCGGTTGCGGACCGCGGGAATTTCAAAAATAAACATCGATCTTATCGCGGGATTGCCGCACCAGACCGCGGAGAGCTGGGACTTCTCCCTGTCAGAAGCCATCGCAACTGGCGCCCCGCATGCCAGTATCTACATGCTCGAAGTGGATGAAGATTCGCGGCTAGGCCGTGAATTGCTGGCCGGAGGGACTCGCTACCACGCGCATTTTGTGCCGGGCGAAGAAACTACTTCGGATTTTTACCTGGCTGCGTGTGACCGCCTTCAATCGTCCGGCATTAAGCAATACGAGATTTCCAACTTTTCCCGCGAAGGCTTTGAATCCGTACACAACTTGAAATATTGGACGCGGCGGCCCTATCTCAGCTTCGGAGTGGACGCGCACTCGATGTTGATCTCCACTATGCCAGAGGTCGATGCGGTGCGATTCGCGAATGCTGACTCTCTGGATAAGTATGTGAGTGGCGCGGCTCCGGAGCTGACCGCCGTCTCGCATCGGGCCGCTTTCGAAGAAAGCTTTTTCCTCGGACTTCGTCTGAATCGTGGCGTGAGCCTGGGCGCGATCGCGGCAAAATTCGGCGACGCTGCCGCCGACAATGCTCGGCCTATCGTTGCAGAGTTGGTTGAAGATGCTCTTATGGAGCAGAAAGAAGATCTTGTCTGGCTAACCTCACGTGGCCGATTGCTTTCGAATGAAGTGTTCCAGCGCTTCATCCTGCCAGAAGAAGTCGCTCGTTGATAGCCGGCGTTATATTCTGCGAAATCTGATTCCCACCAAACCATACGGTCGGTTGGGCCGCAAGCTTCCAGCTCGGAAATCCTCAACGTTCACGGGGTCCTGCGCTGGCTCTCTACTCCGTCCCCGCGGTAACTTTTCCCGACTTCGCGCCTATGGTGTAATCGATAACGGGCTCTGCAGTGGAGGGATTTTGGATTTTCAACTGAATGACGAGCAAGAGCAGTTAAAGAAAAGCGTCCGCGAGTTTGCCGAGCGCGAGATCGCCCCTAACGTCATGAAATGGGACGAGGCCTGCGAGTTTCCGCTGGCGATCGTGAAAGAGCTCGGCAAGCTGGGACTTTTAGGAACAGTCTTTCCCACCGAATACGGCGGCGCGGGCATGGGCTACGTGGAATATGTCACCGCTATCGAGGAATTGTCGCGCGTGGATGGCTCGGTGGGCATCATTGTCGCCGCGCACACGTCGCTCTGTTCCAACCACATTTTTCTCGCCGGGAGCGAAGCGCAGAAGAAGAAGTATGTCAGCAAACTTGCGACGGGAGAATTCATCGGCGCCTGGGGATTAACCGAACCTTCGTCAGGCTCCGATGCGGGTAGCGCGCGCATGACCGCAAAGCGCCGGGGAAACACCTGGGTTCTGAACGGCACAAAAACTTTTTGCACCAACGGCCACTATGCCGACGCCATTGTCGTGATCGCCGTGACCGACCGCGCCGCCAACACTCACGGGCTTTCGGCATTCATCGTTGACAAAGATACGAAGGGATTTCGTCCGGGGAAAAAAGAAAACAAGCTGGGACTGCGCGCCAGCGACACGGCAGAGTTGATTTTCGAAGATTGCGTAATTCCGGCGGAGAATTTGTTAGGCAAAGAAGGCGACGGCTTCATCGACGCGATGCGCGTCCTTGATGGCGGCCGCATCTCGATCGCCGCTTTGTCGCTGGGCATGGCGCAGGGCGCGTACGAGGCCGCACTGAGATATTCGAAGGAGCGGCGGCAGTTCGGCAAGGCGATCGGCGAGTTTCAGGCGATCCAGTGGAAACTGGCCGACATGGCCACGGAGATTGACGCGGCTCGCCTGCTCACCATGCGCGCCGCATCCATGAAAGATGCCGGCATGAAGACTACGCTGGAATCCTCCATGGCGAAACTCTATGCCAGCGAAGTCGCGGTGAGATGCGCCAACGAGGGCGTGCAGATTCACGGCGGCTACGGCTTCATCAAAGATTATCCCGCGGAAAAATATTACCGCGACGTGAAACTGTGCACCATCGGCGAAGGTACCAGCGAGATTCAGCGGTTGGTGATTGCCCGGCAGTTGTTGAAGGATTAGATCTTAGTCCTGCAGCGGTTGACGGCGTCCATGCCGGATATGCAGCACGTACCCAGTTTGGTCCTCGATCGTGAAGAGAATCCGATACACGTGCGGCTTTCGGCCATAGAGCATATGGCGAACTTCAAAAGGAAGATTGCGCTCTCCGGAGCGAGCGGGCAACGCGCTGGAAATTCGGCGAGTGACGCGATGGCGTCCTGTAAGGCTGCAAACCAGTGGACACCAGTGTTTCCGGCGTGTTCGGACAGCAACCAGTCAAGAATTGCGTTCGCATCTTGCTCGGCGGTCGCCGTTGTTTCAACGCGGAAGGTCATTCTTGCGACGAAAGTCGGCGAGAAACTCGGTGGCTGGTCTTGTGCGCCCTTCTCTTAGATCATCGTAGCCGTGACGGACGCCATCGACCGCTTCTGCGAAGTCCTGGCGCTCCCACTCGAGATAGGCGGCCAACGCTTCGTCGAGAGCCGCCGCGGGTTCCTGACCTCGTCGTCTAGCGTATTCTTCTAGCTGCGCCTTACGCTCCGGCTTCAGCGGAATCGCATCCATGTTGGCCATCGTTCCTCTCACTTATCGTAAGCGGTTCGGCGGCTGAGGTCAAAAGCTATCCAGTGATGAGAGGAGAACAACGTCGGATCTGAACAAAGCAAGACCGCTGATCCGTTACAAGGTTTCAGTTTCTCTCACCGTGCTTTACACTGACCTGTTTGCATCAAGAGACCAAACTCTGGATTGACCAAATTCGCTCCGGCGACGTTCGCGCGCTGTCGCGCGCGATTTCCACCGTGGAAAACCACGCGCCCGGCTGGTCCGAATTACTCAAAGGACTATTTCCGCACAGCGGGAAGGCTCGTGTGCTCGGGCTGACGGGGCCGCCCGGAGCGGGCAAGAGCACGCTGGTCGATCAGTTGGCCCGTTTTTACCGTAAAGACAATCGCACCGTCGGCATTATCGCCGTCGACCCCACCAGTCCCTACACCGGCGGAGCGATTCTCGGCGATCGCATCCGCATGCAGGATCATTTTTCCGATCCGGGGATTTATATTCGCAGCATGGCCACGCGCGGTTCACTCGGTGGCCTGGCCCGCACCACTGCCGATGTAGCCACGGTGCTAGACGCATCGGGGCGCGACCTCGTCATGATCGAGACCGTTGGCGTTGGTCAGGATGAAGTGGATATCGTGCGGCTCGCCGATGTCACGATTGTCATACTTGTCCCGGGTATGGGCGACGATGTTCAGACCATCAAGGCCGGCATCATGGAAATCGCCGACATCTTCGTGATCAATAAGAGCGACCGCGACGGTGCGGACCACGTCGAGCGCGAAATACGAGCACTGCAGTCGCTCGCTATGCGCCGCGATGGCTGGACGCCTCCAATCGTAAAGACCGTAGCGAGTCAGGGAACTGGCATGGAAGAACTCGCCGGCGCAATCGCAAATTACGAAACCTATCTGCAAAAGGAAAATTTAGCTTTAAATAAGAGCGTCGAGAACTGGCAGGAGCGGTTGGTCGAGATGCTGCGCGACGCGCTGCTGGAAAAAGCTCGCGAGCAGATGGCCGACGGTGGTTTGGGTCGTTATGCTGCGGAGGTAGCCGAACACAAGCGAGATCCCTACACGCTGGTTGAGGAGATCACCGCGAGAGTAGGCAAAGGCTAATGGCGAAAATCGATCATATCGGGGTCGCGGTGAAATCGCTCGCAGCATCGAAGGCGATCTACGAGAAGCTGGGCCTAGCCATTTCTCCAGAAGAAACCGTGGAGCAGGAACAAGTGCGGCTGGTGATGGTTGCGCTGGGCGAAAGCCGGCTGGAACTGTTGCAGCCGACATCCGAAGGCTCGACGATCGCGAAGTTTATCGCTAAGCGTGGAGAAGGCTTGCATCATGTGTGCCTGCAAGTTCCGGATTTACCATCGGCTGTGGCGCGCCTAAAAAAAAATGGAGTCCGTTTGGTTTCGGAGGAGATCAAGACGGGAGCCGGCGGGCATAGATACGTTTTTATTCATCCTTCGAGCACCGGCGGAGTGTTGCTGGAACTCGTCCAGGAATAACGTCGAAAACAAATCGAACTCGAATTCCCGACTCTAGGAATAAGGCAATAAATTTTCTTTATGCTTCTTCTCGCTATCGATACTTCCGGCAAGCAAGGCAGCATCGCTCTGGCGCGAGCCGGGGAGCAAACTGCCGACGGCGGCGATTTCGAGGTGATTGAGATTGCGCCGCTGGTGGGCGGCACTTTCTCGGCACAGCTTATTCCCCAGGTCTCCGAGTTACTCTCAAGGAACGGGTTCATGAAGACGGCCATCGGCGCATTCGCCGTGGTCTCAGGGCCCGGATCGTTCACCGGCCTGCGCATCGGTCTGGCTGCCGTCAAGGCCCTGGCGGAAGTTCTGCATAAGCCAATCGCAGCAGTTTCGTTACTGGAAGTTTGCGTCTTTGCCAGCGGCGCTCAAGGGAAGATCATGGCTGTTCTGGACGCAGGCCGCACGGATGTCTATGTCGGGGAGTATGAAATCCCCGGTGCTGCGAGCTCAGTTTCCAGAGAACGTATCTTGAGCAGGAAGGAATTCCTTTCCCAAGCTGTGGGATCGAAGGTGGTGACTCCAGATTCTGCTCTCGCCGGAGTTGCTGCTGCCGCTGGCTTGAGCGTCTCAACGCTTCCGGCGATTTCTGCTGCGGATGTCGCGCGTCTGGGCTGGCGCAAGATTCAATCCGGCCAAACCGTGGCGCCCGAGCAGTTGGAGGCGAACTATATCCGCCGCAGCGATGCCGAGATGCTCGAGAAGATCGGTTCGTAACTTGCGCGTTCGATCAGCAAATCGCGCCGATATTCCGGCAATGATTGAACTGAACAATCAGAGCGCAACGGCCGCGCGTTGGTCGCTTCAGCAGTATGAAAGTCTTTTCGCGGATTTCGATTCCCAGTTGTCGGAACGGCTGATTCTGGTAGCGGAGGATGTTTCAGAAACGCCGGCCGCGACCGCTTCAGGGGAGCCCCGAATCCACGCATTCCTGGTTGCGCGTCGGGTGGACAAGGAATGGGAACTGGAGAACATTGTTGTCGCCGCAGGTTCCCGACGACGCGGCTTTGGTCGCCGGCTCCTGGAAGACCTCATCAAGCAGGCGCGGACCAAAGATGTGACTTCTATATTTCTTGAGGTTCGCCAATCGAATCAAAGCGCCCGCGCCTTCTACAACAAGATCGGCTTCGTTGAATTCGGGAGCCGAAAAGGTTACTATCCCAGCCCGTCGGAGGATGCGGTACTTTATCGATTAAGCCTTTCTCATAACGAGACTGCACCACAAATATGGCATTGAACCGCTAATGGTGCTGTGGTAGCGTGGGCTTATCAAACCAATTTGGAGGTCTGCCTGGATGCTGACTTCGAATAGCGCTCTGTTGACCAACCACGATGAGTTTCGCAAGCTGGCTCAGGAGCATATGCAATATTCCACCCGTCTTGATTCACTCACCCAAAAACGGTACCTCAGCGAAGATGAAAAGCTGGAGGAAGTACGGCTCAAAAAACTCAAACTGCGCCTCAAAGATCAGATGCAGACGATTGAGCGGCAGTACCGGCAGCAGTACGGCGCGCACGTAGCGTAATCTATTTCCACTGAAAACCTCGGCCTTTTGCCGCGACGGCATTGTTGTATCCACGCTCTGGCGCTAGTCAGCGCCTTTCTTTGTCTGGACTTACGATCTGGACTTAGGTTCCACTCTGATCCGGTCTCCCGCTCCTGCTCTATAATTGATTAAGTTTCGACTCTTAATCTGAGCTATGGTTCGTGACGGCTACTTTTACGCGCTGGCTCTCGTCGCAGCTGCGATCCTTGTCGGCTGGTTCGCGCGGCCGGCGTGGGCGGTCGTACCTGTATTGCTGGCGATATTCTTTCTTTGGTTCTTCCGCGATCCTGAGCGCGCCATTCCCGACCTGCCAGGAGCTGTGGTTTCGCCGGCGGACGGCAAAGTCACAGATGTCTCCTACATTACTGTTGGCGGCGATAAGCAGACGCGTATCAGTATCTTTCTCAGCGTTTTTGATGTCCATGTGAACCGCTCGCCGACCGCTGGAATCGTTCGCGAAGTGCGTTACCAACGGGGAAAGTTTTTAAACGCCATGAATCGAGCTTCGGCGGAGGAGAACGAGCAGAACATCGTTCGCGTGGAAGGCGATGGGCAAACCGTGGTCTTCAAACAGATTGCCGGCTTGCTAGCCCGAAGAATCGTTTTTCATCCTAAGATTGGCGATCGGCTTGAGCGTGGCCAGCGCGTGGGCCTGATCAAATTTGGTTCGCGAACCGACGTACTGCTGGACTCTACCGCCGCCTTGCAGGTGAAGGTAGGCGACCGGGTGCGTGGCGGGGCTAGTATTTTGGCTTTCCTTCAGCCCAGCAGCGAGCTGGCAGCTGCGGGAAAAGTTTCTGCTGACCCGCTTTCTACCCAACAAGAGGCACGTTGATGGACGACTCGCCGGCGACAAATCGGCTCGAAGATCGGCGACGCCCGCCGCACCCCCCGCGCCGTATGCGAAAGGGGATGTACATTCTCCCGTCGCTGTTCACTACGGGAAACATGGCCGCGGGTTTCTATGCCATTCTCGAAGTCCTGCACGCGAACGCGTCGACCTTTTGGCATTTGGACAACGCCGCCAAGGCGATTGGATTTGCCGTGTTGTTCGATGGTCTCGACGGCCGCGTTGCCCGCATGACTGGCACCAGCAGCGACTTCGGCAAAGAACTCGACTCGCTCGCCGACGTCATTACATTCGGAGTCGCTCCGGCCATGCTTGCCTGGACTTGGGGATTTCACTTGATGTCGCCCGTCGCACTCACCGATTGGAACATCAAGCTCACCCAACTGGGGGCGATTGCTAGTTTTCTTTTTCTGATGGCCGGAGCCAGCCGCCTGGCGCGATTCAATATCACGAGCAACCCGCAACCTTCAAATCCCGGGCGCCCGGGGAAGAAATATTTTGTCGGCATGCCCATTCCGGCGGGAGCTGGAGTGATTGCGGCGGTGGTTCATTTTCAAGCGGGACTGCCGCTCGATTCCTGGTACACCGCGATTACCTGGTTAGCCATGGTTGCTGCGGTGGGTTATCTGATGGTAAGCACCTGGCGTTTTTATAGCTTCAAAGACATTGATTTCAATTCACGTCGTCCTTTTCGGCTGATTATTCTTTTTGGCGCCTTATTCGCGGGCATCTGGTTTTTCTCCAGGCCCATGCTGTTCGCAGTCGCGCTTCTGTATACGTTCTCGGGAGTGTTCTGGCGCTTGCAGTGGATTTTCCGTCGCCGGAACCAGCCTCCGCCGCCCACTTACAAGGAGGCTTCACAGACTTCATGAGTAGTCCGTCCAAAATCGTACCATCGGCATCTTCACCTCGCGGGCAGCTCTTTCGCGTGGCCATCGTAGGCGCAGGCACGCTGAAAGGGAAGGAAGTTGTTGAGATGCTGAATGAGCGCAACTTTCCCGCCGTCGATATACGCCTGCTCGATGATGACGAATCGATCGGTCAGCTCGAAGCCACCGGGGATGAGATCAATTTTATCCAGAGTGTGCGCGCCGAGCAGTTCACGAATATTGATTTCACTTTTTTGGCCGCGGATGCCGGAACCACGCGGCAGAGCTGGAAACGCGCCCGCGATGCGGGCAGCGCGATCGTTGATCTCTCCGGCGCGTTGGAAGGCGAACCGGGCGCCACGGTTCGTTCACTGTGGGTGGAGCGGGAACGCGGGCAAGTTTGGCAGCCGGAACTCCAGCCCGCTCCTTGTGTGGTGGCCCATCCTGCTTCAGTCGCGCTGGCGCTCTTGCTTCTACGGGCGCGCAAAGCTGGTGCTATCCGAAGCGCGATTGTCACAGTTTTCGAGCCCGCTTCCGAACAGGGACAGAAAGGCATGGACGAGCTGCACCAGCAAACCGTCAACCTTTTGTCTTTCCAATCGCTTCCCAAAGATCTGTTCGACGCGCAAGTGGCGTTCAATATGGTCGCGCGCTACGGTTCCAGCTCGAAGCTGTCGCTCGATTCGCTGGAAGCCCGCGTGCGGCGCCACTATCAAAAACTTGTCGGCCCGGATGCCCCCCAGCCCGCCTTGATGGCGCTTCAGCCACCGGTGTTTCACGGCCATGCCCTGTCTATCTTTTTGGAGATGGAACAGCCTGTCGATGAGGAAAAATTATCACAAGCACTCAGCGGCGATCATGTGACCTTGGCGGGGTCCGAAGACGATTCGCAGCCCAGCAACGTAAATGCCGCTGGTCAAGCGAACATCATGGTTTCGCTGAAACCTGAACCTTCTCGTCCGCATGGAATCTGGCTCTGGGCGGCCGCAGACAACTTGCGGGTGGCGACCGTCACTGCAGTGGAATGCGCCGAGAGCATGATTGCAACCCGGCCGGTTGGAAAAATCCAATGAAGGGCTGGCGCGTTGTGTGGCTGCTCCCGCTCCTTGCGGTCACTGGTTGCGGATATCATAGGGCCGGCCACTCGGTTCAGCTTCCCGAAAATGTTAAAACGATTGCCATTCCCGCGTTCACAAACGTAACCACCACTTACCGGATTGAACAAATGCTTACCGCTTCCGTGGTGCGCGAATTTACTACTCGCACCCACTACCACATCCTGAACGCACCCGGTGAAGCCGCCGATGCCACGCTGCGGGGCACCGTGATCTCCACTTCTCAGTCGCCGCTCACTTACAATTCCACAACCGGGCAGGCCGCCAGCGTTCTGGTGGTAGTGAGCATGAAGGTTTCGCTTACCGACCGGCAGGGCAAAGTGCTTTATCAGAATCCGTCCTACTTGTTTCGCGAGCAATACGAAGTTTCGCAGGACCTGACCAGCTTCTTCGAAGAAGATACGCCCGCCTTTCGGCGTCTCTCCCAGGATTTCGCCCGAACCCTGGTCTCCAACATTCTGGAGGGCTTCTAGATGCTAGAGTTTGTGACGAGAGTTTTTTCGGCGACGGAGGATTTTTGATGCGGGCTTTTGCCCAGGCGGAGCGCTTTGTCGGCGAACTGGAGTCGCGCAAGCTGCGGCCCGCCTATGTGTTCGTCGGTGACGAAGCCTTCTTCCGCAAGCGCTTTCGTGATGCCATCCTCGAGCATCTGGTTCCGGCCGATCTGCGCGATTTCAGTCTTTTCGAATTTGATCTCGCGGAAAACGATCTCGCCGAAGTCCTCGACCGAGCCCGAACCCCTTCCTTGATGGCGCCATTTCAGGTGTTCTTTGTGCGTGGCGTCAAGAATCTTTTTGGCCGCGGCTCCAACGAAGAGAAACTTGCCGCCATCGAAGCCTATTGCAAAAATCCCAATCCCGATGCTCTCATCGTTTTTGTCGCCGACCATATCAGCATCCCTGCCGATGTCCGCCGCATGGAGATGCAGGACAGAGAACGCTACCAGCGCATCCGCGAAACCATGGGTTCGTATTGCGGCATCGTCGAACTGGCCCGCGTGGAAGAAGGCGAAGCCGTTCGCTGGATTGCCGAATATTGTGCCAGCCGCGAAGTGCCGGTAAAAATGGATGCCGATGGGGCCCGCGAGTTGGTCGACGCGCTCGGCGGCGACATGATGATGATCTCCAACGAACTGGAAAAGCTGATGCTCTACGTCGGCGCTCGCAACCGCATCACGCTCGGCGATGTGGAGACCATGGTGCTTGCCGCCAAACAGCGCTCGCTCTATGAATTGACCGATGCCATCTCCAGTAAAGATCGCGTCCGTGCCCTGGAAATTCTGGACGCGATGTTGTCGTCCGGCGACGGCGAAGAAGCGGCCATCGGACACATTTACATGCTGGCCAAAACTTTCCGCCAGATGCTGGTGATTCTCGAACGAAACGTCCGCGACCAGCGCATGCTGTGGGCCGCGCTCTGGCAGGGATTCCGCGTTCCGCCCTTCGCCGCCGACGATATCATCAAGCAGGCCCGCCGTTACAAATCCCGCCGCGATTTAACCCGCGCCATCCGCCTGGTGGCGAAAGCCGATCTCGCCCTGCGTTCGAATCCCGTCAGCAAGCGCATGGTGCTGGAACGGTTGGTCATGGACTTGACGACCGAGCCGAAGCTGGAAGCGCCGGGATGGATGCAGGAACAGTTGCCGGTGTAGCAGCTTATTCGATCTGCTTTCAATTTTCCGCTTCTGTGTCAGGATAACGATTGACTGGCCGCTATCTCATTGAAGGACCCTGGATCGTCTTCGCAGTTTACTGGGCGATTGGTGCGTTCAAGACTCGCCAGACTGCAAAGAAAGAGTCGTTCGTTGCCCGTTACGGGGTCATGTTCTTCGAAATTATTGGCTTTGTTCTGATCTTTGACGACGATGCCGGGATTGGCATTCTTGGCCATCGAGTGTTTCACCATATTCCAGCAATCGCGATCAGCGGCGTCGTACTCCTCTGGGCGGGTATTGCCTTGGCGCTCTGGGCGCGCTGGCATCTGGGACAATATTGGAGTGGGCGCATTACGATCAAGGAAGATCACAAACTGATCCGCACTGGGCCCTATGCGCGACTTCGACATCCCATCTATTCAGGACTGGAACTCGCGGCTATCGGTTCCGCGCTGGCCCTCGACCGGTGGCGTTGTGTCGTCGGCGTATGCGTGATTATTCTGGGCTTTTGGATTAAGGCGAAAAGAGAAGAAGCCATGTTGTCGACTCAATTCGGACCGGATTTTCAGGAGCACCGCCGGCACACGGGATTTTTATTTCCGCGCTTTCGGTGAGTCTTGCGAATTACAAGTCGGCTATCACTCCCCAACTACAGTCTGGGCTTCCAGTAACCCGGACGCCTGTTTCCGTGGGCGATGGCCAGAACTTGAATTACAAATTCCTTCTCACGGTAGACGATTGCAAAAGGAAAGCGCTGCAAGACGAATTTCCGAGTCCTGTGCTCGCCTCGTGGCCAACGCGCTGGAGAAGTCGTAACCAGGTCCATTGCTCGATCAAGTTCTGCCGTGAAGTTGACCGCTGCGCTTTGGTTCCGCTGCCGATACCAGTCAATCGCGGATATTAATTCTGCAAGCGCAGCCGGATGAAGTTCGAGTGCCTTAGCGGCCATTCAGGATAGCTGCGACCTGTCGGCGGGCCTCTGCCCACGGAACGGGTCTAGCCTTACCCGAATCCAGTTCCTGAATCCGGCGCAGAATCTCCTGACTCCACTCCTCTTCGGCGGTGGCATCTACCGTGTCATCAAGGCTCTCGAGAAGGGAGCCAGCGAGCGCGGCCCGCGCCTCAGCAGGCAGCGCGAGTGCCTTCTTCAGCAATTCAGAAACATCCTGCGTCATGCCTGCTATTTTACCTCCGGTCTTGAAGCAGCCGACACCCTAAAAAAACAAACGGCAGACCCATCGCGGGCCTGCCGTTTCAAGTTCTAAGCTATGCCTAAAAGCCAACACTTATTTCATTGCATTCACGCGAGCGCCCAGCCGTGATTTATAGCGCGCTGCGGTATTCCCGTGCAGCGTGCCCTTCTGGATCGCCTTGTCGAGAGCCGATACAGTCTGCCGGTAAGTCTGCTCCGCGGCCTGCTTGTCGCCCTTTTCAATGGTCTCGCGCAGGGTGCGCAAGGCAGTACGCAGGCGGGAGGCGTTGGCGCGATTGTTAGAAGTACGCTTCGTGGTCTGACGGGCGCGCTTGAGCGCCGAAAAATGATTAGCCATGTCTGGTTCGTTACCTTTGTGTGTCTAACGAGATATTCCGGTGGTCGCCGAATTTCTTATTATAGGAGACTAAGTCACGGCTGGTCAAACACATGGCATCGCCTTCCACTCCGGATCCGTTGGCGCGTCTAAAAATCCTTCTGGATTCCTCAACCCCAATTGTTGCGATCGAAACCGTTGAGGAGGTGCGTGCCGTCCGTCTGGTGCGCGCGGCATGCGCGGCATTGAACCTGGCTGCCTATGAGTGGACGATCGCAAGCGGACTGGTTCGCTGCGGCAGCGACGTGGGCGCAGTGATCGCGGAAGACCAGGCTGGAAGTTTCCCCAACACAGGGGCAGAGGCATTTTCCAACTCCAAGGCCATTTACCACAGCCAGGAACCGGCCCAGATGCTGGCTAACCTGGAGGCAATTTCCATTGGCGCGGCATTTATTTTGAAAGATCTGCACCGGCACATGGATGAGCCGGTAGTGGTTCGGCGTTTGCGCGATGTAGGGCAAAAATTTTCCGAGAACCGCCGCACGATTGTCCTGACCTCGCCCAAGCTCGACATCCCTCCCGAGTTGCGCGGACTGGTGGAGTTCCTCGATTTACCCCTGCCAGACCGCCGGCGTCTGCGCCAGATCATCGATGAAGTTGTTGTAAGAATATCCAGGAGCCACACCCTGCAGCGGAACCTCGATGCCAAGGGATTTGCCACGGTGGTAGAAAGTTTGCGCGGCCTGACTGAAGAAGAGTCCGAGCGCACACTTTCGCAAGCGTTGGTAGCGCGGTATGCGCTGTGCCCGGAAATTGCGGGCGATGTGTTGGAGACCAAGAAATCCGTACTCCGCCGCTCTGAGATGCTGGAGTTTGTAGAAGCCGACGAAGGCTTATCCAGCGTTGGGGGAATGGAAAATCTAAAACACTGGCTGGCGCAACGGCGCGGCTCATGGGAGGATTCGGCTCGCGACTTCGGGATTGAACCACCTCACGGCGTGATCATCCTCGGAGTGCAGGGATGCGGAAAATCCCTTTGCGCACGCGCCGTGGCGGGCGAGTGGCAACTGCCGCTGGTGAAGTTCGATACCGCGGCCGTCTACGATAAGTTCATTGGCGAAACCGAGAAGAGAATTCGCAAAGTGTTCGAAGTTGCCGAAGGACTTGCGCCATGCGAGCTGTGGATCGATGAACTGGAAAAAGTGTTTGCCGGCAGCGGGCCAGATTCTGCATCGGCCGACGCGGGCGTTTCTTCGCGGCTCCTGGCGTCATTTCTCTCCTGGATGCAGGACCGAAAAGCTCCCGTATTTGTCGCTGCCACCTGCAACAACGTGAGCGCGCTGCCTCCGGAACTCATTCGCAAAGGCCGCTTCGACGAACTGTTTTTCGTCGACCTTCCCCAGCAAGCGGAACGCGAGCAAGTCTTATCGATCCAACTGGTGCGGCGCAAACGAAATCCTGCCGATTTCGATCTCGAAAAAATTGCCGCTGCGGCGAAAGGATATTCGGGTGCTGAGATCAATGCCGCTGTGCAGACCGGTCTCTATGCTGCTTTCTCCCAGAAGAAACAATTAACCACCCAACTCCTGCTGGAAGCCTTTGCGCAAACCGTGCCGCTCTCTACCACGCGGGCGGAGGAGATTTCTGCACTTCGCGAGTGGGCCCGAACGCGAGCCGTCCCAGCGTCTACGCCCGGCCAATCCGTGTAGCTACAGCACCATTGACTCCCTCCTCGCCGCGGGGTAGGCTTTATGCAATGGTAGTGACTTGCCTCCTGGGCATGCGTATTCCGGTTGCTCCCGTCTCCAAGCATAATCCTGTTTTGTCTATAGCGTGGCAGAGGCGTTTGTTTTTCAAAGAGACTGAATGAAGAAAAGCATCGGGATTAGCCCCAACATTGAAACTTTATTTGGCACGCGGGACGAGAATGTTCGCCTGTTGGAAGACGGTTTGAACGTCACAATCGATTTACGTTCGAACGCCATCGAACTGGAGGGTGCGGCCCGCGACGTCGCTCGCGCCGAGCAGGTCTTCACCGATTACGAAAGCCTGCAACGCTCTGGCTACAGCTTCAACAATGGAGATCTCAACAGCATGCTGCGCGTGCTGACAGCTGATCCGACTGCGACCTTACGCGGTCTGGCCGACGCCGGCCGGCAGCGCTCTCTCGGCCGCCGCATGGTGCAACCGAAAAGCGTGAACCAGCGGCGCTACGTCGAAGCCATCGAAAAACACGACATGGTTTTCGGCATCGGTCCCGCGGGCACGGGTAAGACTTATCTTGCCGTAGCTATGGCGATTTCCGCGCTGCTGGCCAAGCGAGTGAACCGAATTATCCTGGCGCGTCCTGCGGTAGAAGCCGGCGAGCGCCTGGGTTTCTTGCCAGGAACGCTGCAAGATAAGATCGATCCTTATTTACGCCCGCTTTACGACGCGCTCTATGACATGCTCGATCCGGAAAAGGTTGACCGCTACCTAGAAAAAAATGTCATCGAGATTGCCCCCATCGCATTCATGCGCGGGCGCACGTTGAACGATTCCTTTGTCATCCTCGACGAAGCGCAAAACACGACTTCCGAACAAATGAAAATGTTCGTCACGCGCCTGGGATTCAATTCCAAAGCGGTGATCACCGGCGATGTCACGCAAATTGATTTGCCGAACGCCCGCCGCAGCGGCTTGCTGGAAGCAATCGACATTCTGCAACGCGTAGAAGGCCTGACGTTTGTCCATTTCGATGAATCGGATGTGGTGCGTCATCACCTGGTGCAGCGCATTATTCGCGCCTATGACGAGCATAAGACTCATATCGCCGAGCAGCAGATGCTGCTGTTGTCCGGTGGTAAAAACGCCGAGGGATCCGGCGCCGGGTTGCGCAACGCCGAGGTTAGAAATTCACCGCCGCCGGATGCGAGACCTCGCGAAGCGTCAGGGGAATAGAATCCGCGCAGGTAAGAGTTGGTTATCCTCCGAAAAAGAATCGCTGGGCTCAGCCCTTCGACGCTCGAACGTTTTTTGTTGCGGGCAAGGCGGGCGGTACGTTTGCGTGGCACCGTGAATGTGTTGGTGACCAACAGCCACGAACTCCGTTCGCTTAATTTGCGATTTCGCGGAAAGGACAAACCGACCGACGTATTGTCGTTTCCCGAGCCGCGGATGAACCTGCCGAAAGCCAAACAACCGGCTGGCGAGCTGGCGGTTTCCGCAGAAATTGCCCGAGACAACGCCAAGCGTCTCGGCCACTCCGTGGCAACAGAGATAAAAATTCTCACGCTGCATGGGATTCTCCATCTGGCAGGCTTCGACCACGAGCGGGATAATGGCCAGATGGCCGATAAGGAGCGCAGGTTGCGGCTGCAACTGAAGTTGGAGACGGGTCTCATCGAGCGGACGCGGCAGGCTGCCCCCAAGGTTAACAGCCGTTCCGTGGGCAGGCGGGGGAAAGTATGAATTGGCCGGTCGCACTCTCGCTGATTCCTTTGTTGGCGTTGCTGGCTTTGGCCTCCTACGTCGACCGGGTTTATCAGGAGATCGGAAAATTTCTTTCCCGAGAATTTCAGGACAACATCGATGTCTTCGAGCAGAAGGTCGAGCCCAGGCTGAAAGTCAGTCGCGCCCGCGCTGCGCTCTCCATGTCCGTACTCAAGCAGTTGACCACCGCCACAATTTCTCTGCTGGTGGGTTTTGCGCTTTTCAGCGACCAGCGCTGGACCATCTATGAAATCTCGCAGGCGGCCATCAGCCTGATCGTCATCATCATTGTGTTCAACCAGTTTCTGCCTTTCCTATTCTTCTCGCGCACGAACGGCAATTGGCTGATGCGGTGGACCTGGCTGGTGCGAATTCTTATCTATCTGGTTTTGCCGGTGACAATTGTGCTGGGCTTCCTGCAATCCGTCGCCTCGCTCACCCGCGAGAATACGCGTGAGGAACCAGAAACTGCCGCGGAGGCAGTGGATGCTCTGATCGAAGCTGGACAGGAAGAAGGCATTATTCAGGAAGGCGACCGCGATCTCATTCAGTCCGTGGTCGAATTCAGCGGCAAGACGGTGCGCGAAGCCATGAAGCCGCGTCCGGAAATGTTTGCCGTGCCGATGGAAACTACGGTGGAACGCTTCATCGAAATGCTCCGCGCCAAGCACTACTCGCGCGTACCGGTGTACGCACAAAGCATTCACAATATTAAAGGCATCGTTTACGCTCAGGATGTTTTGCAGGTGCCCGACAGTGAAGCCTCGCAACGCACCCTCGAAACTCTGATGCGCCGCGATGTTTATTTTGTGCCGGAAAGCAAGCTCGGCAGCGATCTGCTGCGCGAAATGCAGAAGAACAATATCCGCATGGCGATTGTGGTGGATGAATATGGAGGAGTCGCCGGCCTGGTCACCATCGAAGATCTGGTCGAAGAAATCGTGGGAGAAATCCGCGACGAGCACGAAAGGCCGGAAATCGTTCGCGAGAACGATCATTCCTACATTGTTTCCGGTGGCATGGACGTCGACGGACTCGCCGAACTGTTCGGAACGAAGCTCGAAGAAAGAGAATCCGCCACGGTTGCGGGCCTGGTCAGCGAATTGGCGGGACACATCCCGCGCCGCGGCGAAACCGTAGATGATGGCGGCCTTCGATTCGAAGTTCTGGAAGCCACGGATCGCAAGGTGGAGCGCGTGCGAATTACGGCAGTGCAGCCCCGGCAGTTGAAACTGATATAGTTCAGTAGCGTCGCCGTCTCGGCGGCTGTTCCTTTCATCCCACGTTTCGCCTGGAATCGAAGGCAGTGTGGCCGGGACGGCCGCAAGACGCCCGCGCTACTCTCATCATGCCTTTCCGCTCCGGTTTCGTCTGCATCCTCGGCCGCCCTAACGCTGGCAAATCCACGCTGCTCAATGCTCTCGTCGGCGAAAAACTGGCCATCATTTCGCCCAAGCCGCAAACCACCCGCAACCGGATCCAGGGGATTGTCAATGTGCCGAAGAGCAAGGGACAATCTGGAGCGCAGATGGTGTTGATCGATACTCCGGGCGTACACAAGCCGGACAGTTCGCTCGGCCGCAAGATGATGGTCGAGGTGCGCGAGGCGCTCGAGGGCTGCGACGTGGTCTTGCTGATCATGGATGCGACCCGCAAACTCGATCAGCGTGATGAATTCGCCATACAGATGTTGAAACACTCGTCGATAAAAGTTTGTCTGATCCTTAACAAGGTCGACCTGTTACGCGGAGGCAAGAGTAAGCTGCTTCCGCTAATCGAGGAATACAAAAAGCTTCATGCCTTTCACGAGATTATCCCTATCTCCGCGCTCAAACGGGATGGACTCGATATCCTTCTGAAGCTGGTTAACTCGGCCTTGCCTGCGGGTCCTCCGTTATTTCCCGAAGATCAGGTTACCGACCAACCCGCGCGCTTTATGGCCGGAGAAATTGTTCGCGAGCGGGTGCTGCTCGAAACCGAGGAGGAGTTGCCCTACGCAACCACAGTTATCGTGGATACATTCGAAGAAGGCGCCAGGCTGACGCGAATTTCGGCCACAATTTATTGCGAACGCGAAGGCCAGAAGGGCATTTTAATCGGCAAGAAAGGACAGATGTTGAAACGGATTGGCACCTCGGCCCGCCTGCAGCTGGAAAAAATGCTGGGCACGAAAGTGTTTCTCGAACTCTACGTAAAAGTGCAACCCAACTGGCGCGAATCGCGCGGATTTGTTGAGGAACTCGACTGGAGAAGGCAGTTAGAGCATTTGACCGGCGGACAACTTGATTTGATACAAAACGCCACCAACGTCATTAACAAGAAATCATGAGGAAGGAAAGTCCCTTCGGCCAATGCTAAAATCAATCGTCACCCTCATTGAATTAAAAGCAAAGAATTACAAGCAAACGAGCCCAATCCATGTCACTGTCCGATTCTCCTGAGCAGTCCCTTCCCGAGAAAGATTTTGATCCCGATCAGTTGACGTTGGTTTTGCGGGTGACACTGAGCGCCGACCGACGAGCCGTCGATCCTGTGGTACAGGAAATCATGGCGGTGGTTCGTCGGATGAAGGGCATTGACGGGAAAGACGATGCGATCGAGTTATCGCTGCAGGAAGCGCTCGCCAATGCTGTGATTCACGGTGCGAAAGAAGATCCTACGCAGACCGTGGAATGCGTAGTCAGCAGCGATGCGGAGCGCGGCATCTTGATCGTGGTCCGCGATCCCGGCACCGGATTCAGTCCCGAATCGATTCCCGGTTGCACCGTCGGCGAGAACGTCTATTCCAACCATGGGCGGGGAATTTTTCTGATCAACCAGCTGATGGATCAAGTCGAGTTTCGCAAGAATGGCACCGAAATTCGTATGGTGAAGCGTTAGCGCGATCCGCAACTCTTCCTATTCTTTCGCCACGATCCCCAAAGTTTTCATTTTCCGGTAAAGGTGGCTGCGCTCCAGTCCCAACACTTCCGCGGCGCGGGTCACGTTGCCGTGGTTTTCGTCAAGCTTCTTGAGAATAAAATCCCGCTCGTAAGCATCTCTCGCCTGGTGCAACGTGGAGAACTCGCTGCGCGCCGCGCGCCGGTGACCGTCGCGGTAGACCAGCGGAGGCAGGTGCTTGCGGTCCAGTCGTGTGGTCATGGGATTCATGATCACAATCCGCTCGATCACATTGCGTAATTCGCGCACGTTGCCGGGCCAGGAATAACGCATTAGTCCGTCGATGGCGTCATCCGTGATCTCCCGCGGACGTCGCCCGTAAGTTGCCGCCAGGTCTTTCAGGAAATGCCGCGCCAGCTGCGGAATGTCTTCCTTCCGGTCGCGCAGTGGAGGCACGAAGAAGGGAATCACGTTGAGCCGGTAGAACAGATCTTCGCGGAAATTCCCAATGGAAATTTCCTCTTCGAGATCTTTGTTGGTCGAAGCGATGATGCGCGCATCCACAGTAATGGTTTCATCACCGCCCAGTGGCGCAACCCGCTGCTCTTCCAATGTGCGCAGCACTTTCGATTGCGTCTTCAGGCTCATGTCTCCCACTTCATCGAGAAACAGTGTTCCCTCATTTGCCTTTTGAAACTTTCCCTCTTTATCAGCCGTCGCCCCCGGGAACGATCCCTTGTAATGGCCGAAAAGTTCGCTTTCGATAAGGTCTTCGGGAATCGCCGCGCAGTTGACCTCGACAAAAGTTTCGTCTTTCCGCAGGCTCTGCGCATGGATCGCGTGCGCGACCAGTTCCTTCCCCGTGCCCGACTCCCCATAGATCAGCACCCGGCCGTTCGTAGGCGCCATTACCCCAATCTGCTGTCGCAAGGCTTTCATGGGGATGCTGTCGCCGACGATCACGCTCTTGGCATGCAATTGCTTTTTCAGATCGACATTCTCGTGCCGCAGTTTCTTCGATTCGATCGCATTCTTAACGAGGATCAGAGTCTTGTCGATCGAGAGCGGCTTTTCCAGAAAGTCAAACGCGCCTAATTTTGTCGCGCGCACCGCTGTTTCAATGGTGCCGTGTCCGGAAATCATGATTACTTCGGGGGCGTTATCCAGATCGCGAATTTTCTCGAGCGTCTCCAGTCCGTCAATACCGGGCAGCCAGATATCCAGCAGCAGCACTTCGTAGCTGTGCTCGCGGCGCAGCAGTTTCAGGCATTCTTCACCGCTGTCTACAGCGGCCGTTTCGTAACCTTCATCGGCCAACACGCCTTGCAGCGATTCGCGGATGCCGGTTTCGTCATCAACAATAAGAATTTTATGCATGCTGAGGCACAGGAGTGACGGCCGCGGGTTCCGGAACTACCGGCAACTCTACGATAAAACGCGCTCCCACCGGCTGGTTCTCTTCCACGCGAATCGAACCGTGATGCTCCTCGATTACACGGCTCACAATTGCAAGTCCCAGGCCGGTGCCGCGTTTTCTGGTCGAGAAATAAGGAAGAAAAAGTTTCTCCTTCAGTTCGCGGGTGACTCCATGACCGGTATCGGCAACAGTGATTTCCACCGCGTCACGGCTGGCCACCAGAGAGGTTGTAATCTCGATCTCGCGCACCAGCGAATCCTGCATTGCCTCGGCAGCATTGTCCACTAGGTTGGCCAGGGCTCGCTTAATCGCCTCCGCATCTGCCATAACTCTTGGCAAATCTGTAGCAAGAGTTTTATGCAGACCGATGCCGTCCGTCCTTCCGTTAAACATAGCCAGCGCGCTTTCGATGATTTGGTTGATATCGGCAGGGTGCGGATTGGACGCGGGAAACCGGGCCAACGTTGAGAATTCGTCCACTAGGCGGCGTACCGTCTCAACCGCGCTGGCAATCGTCTCTGCGCAGGAGCGGACAATCTCCAAGGACGCCTTGTCAGGCGGCATGGCGCGCTCCAGATGGCGCTGAATGCGTTCCGCAGATAACGCGATAGGAGTCAGCGGATTCTTAATCTCGTGCGCCACTCGGCGCGCCACTTCGCGCCACGCTGCCTGCTTCTGCGCCTTCAACAGATCGGAGAGATCTTCGAACACAATCACATAGCCGGAGCTTTCTTCCTGATGGCGCAAAAGCGCCACAGTGACCGCCACATTAAGAGACGAGCGCGGCAGCGTGGTTTCCATTTGGCTGGCAGTCATGCCCATGCGATCGGCGCGGCGCAGCAGCGGTTCAAGATCCTGCAGCACCTCAGGCGGAAATACATCCGCCAGCCGCGCTCCCCGCAGCAAGTGCTGCCCATCCGCATAGCCCTCGGGATGGAACATGCGCAACAACGCCTGGTTGGCGTGAGTCACACGCCGGGCGGCATCCACCGATAGCACGCCCGTAGGTATGCTTTCGAGGATCGTCTCCATCTGGCGGCGGCGTTGGTCAAGTTCGGCATTGGCGGCGGTCGCATCGCGGCTGGAAGCTTCGATCTGTCTTCGACTGGTTTCAAGTTCCTCAGCCATGCGATTGAACGAACGCACCAGATCCCCGATTTCGTCGGCGGCACTCACGTCGATGCGGTAATCCAGACGCCCGCGAGAAATTTCCTGTGTGGCCTCAGCCAGCGCCGCCAGAGGACGAGTCACCAGTTTCGAAAGAAATAGCGCCAGCCACGTGGTCACAAACAGCACCATCAAAGTCAGCAACAGCAGCCATCCCATGTAAGTGCGGCGCACCAGCCTGCGCTCATGGGCCAATTCAAAATAGCGTCGCTGGCTGGCCTCCACATGCTGCACAGTGCGGGAAAACTCCTGAGGAAGAGGAATCGCAACCAGAATCAGGCCATCGTTTCCTACCCGCGCACTACCCAGGGTGTACTCGGTTTGGTTCCAGGTGAAGTGTGCGGGTAGTCCGGCCTCCGCTTCCGCCAATGGAAGCCGTGGCTTCAAAAGCGACCAGGCCGCAGGCACGTTGAAGCTGGCCTCGGCGTTTCCGTTCTGTACCGCTACGGCGAACCCGCCCTGCAATGTGATTTCGTGATTCTGAAACTCGGACAAGACTGGCGAAAATCCATGTCCCGCGAAACTTCGCTGCGTATCACCGGAGACGGCGATGGCAGCGGCCTCGGCGCGCGCGTTCTGTGCGGCGTATTTCCCCAAAAGCGACACCATCGCGTGCGTGTCAGCGCGAACTTCTTCCACGGGTGTCGAAAACCACTTGTCGATGGAACGGTTCATCAGGCCGTACGAGAACCAGTACATCACCATCACCGGGACGAACGAGAGCAACAGCGCACCTACCACCATGCGCGTGCGAAACTTTGAGCCCAACACACCCAGGCGGCGTTCCGCGAACAGCTTCAGAAGATTACGAAACAGAACGAATGTCAGCGCTACAAACAGGAGAAAAATCAGCGCCGAAAGCGCGGCGAATACTACAATCTGCTGATTGTTTCCCGGGCTTAAGAAAGTCAGATCAAACGCGGTTTGGGACACCAAAATTGCCAGCAGCACAAAAACCGACATCGCCAGCAAGATGATGACCTGCTTGCGATTCGAGGTTTTCGGAGTTCGAGTTGGAGGGTTCAGTGGCACGGGTGTTCGTGGTCTGTTGCGGCGCTCAGCGTACGCATCCTTAGCTGAGATTCGCACAATGAACAAACCAAAAGTCATTATAGATGGTAGAGGAGAAAGGAAGAGACTGTCTCGAACTCGAAGCGCCACGCACGGCCGCCCGTCAACGATTAGCAGGTCGTCCGGCTAAAATCTCTTCCAGCAATGCGCGGTACGCGGCCTTGGGTTGGTAGGCGCGGTCAAACGGCAACGCCTCTCCCCGAGTGCCGCGGGAGTGAGAACCAATCCACGAGTACTTGTCGGTAAATCCCCAGGTCTGGATTGCAGTGCATCCCGCGCTGTCAAGGCACGCCCTCACAATGCCTCGGTAAACATTAGCTTGACGAGCCAGATCGTCCGCTCGAGCTTGGCCGCTGGTCTCGAGTGGAAGGGAAACATCAAACTCCGTGATGTGAACTTGCACGCCCAAAGCTGTCAGCCGGGTAATATTCGCAGCGATTGCAGGAATATCCGCATCGAGCAATGGTATGTGCATCTGTAACCCTACTCCGTCGATCGGAGTGCCTCGATTTTTTAAATCCTTGATCATGGCATAGATCGCATCCGACTTCCGGTTCATTGCCTCGCCCTCGGCTTCGTTGTAGAAAAGCAATGCGCCCGGATCGGCTTTATGTGCCCAGCGAAATACCTGCTCGATATACTTCGTGCCCTGTGCGGAGAATCCGATGCCGGGCTGGTTGTACCAGAGAGAATCGCGCAGATTCCCGTTCTCATCCAGAGCCTCGTTGACCACATCCCAGGCAAACACCTGCCCTGCGTAGTGGCCCATAACACGATCGATGTGCTGGTGAAGAAGCCGCGACAGTTGACGCGTGGTGAAATGACCTTGGGTCAACCATTCAGGATTCGAGCGTCCCCAAACCAGGCAATGGCCGCGGACTTTCATCTGGTGCTCCCGCGCAAACTGGACCAGTTCGTCGCCTTGGCGAAAGTCGTAGGACCGCGCATCCGGCCGCAGCACCCACCATTTCATCGCGTCTTCCGGCTCCAGCATATTGAACTCGCGGGCCAGAGTGGAAGCGTAGGCGGGTTCTGCGAGCTGCGTGGCGCGGACCGCGGTGCTCACCAGCAATCCGCTGCGGTCCGCCGCCTGGCGCAGAGTCTGCCCTTGCCACGATGCACTGAAAGCAAAGAGGAATAAGATAGCTAGCGCGAAGGCCTTCATGAATTGACTGAGCCGCGAATCGGGCCAACTCACTTAACAGCAGGCAGGAAAATCTGTAAAGGACATCCGTCACAACGAGGCTGTGACTTTTTGCAATAGCTCTTTCCCACGCCCACGATCAGCCCATGCATCTCGTTGTAAACCTGAGTAAGAGCCGTGCGCTTGGCCGCGCTCATCCGTGACGGAGGATGCGGAGCGCTGGAAAATCGCGATGCCAGGTGTCGGGGAGGAAAGTTCTCGGAACCAGCAGGCCGCTCTGCCACCCGCGCAAGAGAAGCCTCCAGCAACTTCCGGATATCTTCATAGCTAGTATCGTCGGTAAGAATTTCGTGGCGTGCGAGAATCCGCCGCGTGTAGGCATCCACCACGAATACCGGGTGGTTACCGGCGTAGAGCAGGATGGAGTCGGCAGTTTCGGGTCCTACACCATTCAGGTTAAGAAGTTCTTCGCGCAGTTCTGGAGTCGGACGCGCAAACATTTTTGCCAGCGAGCCTCCATACTGCCGATGCAAAAAAACAACGAATGTTTTCAGGCGTTGCGCTTTCTGGCGGAAATAGCCAGAGGGGCGGATCAGGCGCTCCAGTTCGGCCGACGACACTTGCTGGATTCCCTTTATGCTAAGCACTCTGGCAGCCCGAAGGTTCGCCAAAGCTTTTTCTACATTCGTCCACGCAGTGTTCTGCGTGAGATAAGCACCTACGATTACTTCGAACCGCGACCGCGCCGGCCACCAGTTCTGCGGTCCCCACGCCTGAAACAAAGCGCGGTAGTAGGCACGAATCTGCTGTTCTCTAACGTCAACCGGCAAAGCTGAATTCATTTCTGTCGTCGAGTGTACGCCGAAGTTTAGCCAGGACTAACGCCCTCCGAAGCCCCTGCTCGTTCTTACCGAAGTGCATGTACCGCCGCCTGAAATTCCCGGTCTGATCAGAAAAAAGTTCATCTGGCGCGGGTTTTAAACCAGCGTGAGTACTTGCCGAAGAGCGGTGACAAGTCCAAGTACTACGGTAACTGGTAAGGTAATCGACTTGCGTTGACAATTTGTGTCAACACAAAGACGCTGCTCTCTCCCGTTAACAAGCGTAGCGCTTCGTGCAAATGCCGTCACGTTGTCAGGCATCGTTCCACTCAGTGGATAGGAGATCGACGTATGTCTCAACGGCTGGGTGACCTTCTTGTTAAAGAGAAGATCATTACCCCAGAGCAGTTGGAACAAGCGACCAAGGCGCAGAAGGAGCAGAACTGCCGCCTGGGCTCCGCCTTGGTGAAGCTCGGCTTCCTCACCGATGAGGACGTCACCAATTTTCTTTCCCGTCAGTATGGAGTCCCCGCCATCAACCTTTCTTATTTCGAAATCGATCCAGCTGTCGTCAAGCTGATTCCGTTTGAAACTGCCAAACGATATCAGATTCTTCCGCTGAGCCGCGTGGGCGCTTCGCTCACCATCGCGATGGTCGATCCCACCAACGTCTTCGCGATGGACGATATCAAGTTTATGACCGGCTTCAACATTGAGCCCGTCGTCGCCTCGGAAAGCTCGATTCTTGCCGGCATCGATAAATCCTACGGAGGACCGAAGGAAAAGGAAGAAGATCTCGAAACCGTAATGCAGTCGATGACGGAGCTCAACGATAGCGACGTTGAAGTGCAGGCGGAAGAACAGCAGATGGAGTTGTCGCAGCTGGAGAAAGCTGCGGATGAGGCTCCGGTCGTGAAGCTGGTGAATCTGGTGCTCACCGACGCCGTGAAGCGGGGAGCCAGCGACATTCACATCGAACCCTACGAAAAAGAATTCCGCGTTCGCTTCCGCATTGACGGCGTTCTGCAGGCCATCATGTCGCCGCCCATCAAGCTCAAGGACGCAATTACCTCCCGCCTGAAAATCATGGCGAAGCTCGATATCAGCGAAAAGCGCTTGCCGCAAGACGGCCGCATCATGCTGAAGATGAATATTGGCGGCCGCAAAAAACAGCTCGACTTCCGTGTCAGCACGCTGCCCACGTTGTGGGGGGAAAAAATCGTGCTGCGCTTGCTCGACAAAGAAAATCTGCGCCTCGATATGACCAAGCTCGGTTTCGAACCCGAGTCACTCGTCAAGTTCGAGAAAGCGATTCTTAAGCCTTACGGCATGGTGCTGGTCACCGGGCCGACAGGATCGGGAAAAACCAACACTCTGTATTCCTCGATCTCGCGCCTCAACCAGCCCGATACCAACATTATGACTGCGGAAGATCCCGTCGAATTTCAATTAGGCGGCGTCAACCAGGTACAGATGAAAGAACAGATCGGATTGAACTTTGCCGCCGCGCTGCGTTCTTTCCTGCGTCAAGATCCAAACATCATTCTCGTCGGTGAAATCCGTGACTTCGAAACCGCGGAAATCGCCATCAAAGCCGCCCTCACCGGCCACTTGGTGCTTTCCACACTGCACACCAACGGCGCTCCTGAAACCATCACGCGATTAATGAATATGGGTATTGAGCCGTTCCTCGTGGCGACTTCAGTTCACTTGATCTGCGCCCAGCGCCTCATCCGGCGCATTTGCAAAGACTGCATCGAGACGGTTGAGGTTCCCATACAAGCTTTGATTGAAGAAGGATTTAGCCCTGAAGAAGCCAAGACCGTCAAGATTCAAAAAGGCAAAGGCTGCGGCGTGTGCAACAACACGGGATACAAGGGCCGCTGCGGTTTGTACGAAGTGATGGAAGTGGATGACGAAATCAGAGAGCTCGTTCTGGTGGGCGCATCGGCGGTGGAATTGAAAAAGAAAGCGATCGAGCGGGGAATGATCACGCTGCGTCGCAGCGGATTGATCAAGGTAGCCGCGGGAATGACCACGCTCGAGGAAGTTGCCCGCGAAACGATTCATTAATTCAGCATTTAGAGGAAGGGAACCGATATGGGTTTGTCGTTAAGCGATTTGCTCAAAAGAATGCTGGAGATGAGTGGCAGCGATCTTCACATCACCACCAATTCGCCGCCGCAGATTCGCGTGCACGGACATTTGGTGCCGCTCGACCTGCCGCAGATGACGCCGGCAGAGACCAAGCAACTCGCCTACAGCGTCATGACGGATTCGCAGAAGCATCGCTTCGAAGAAAGCCTTGAACTCGACTTTTCTTTCGGCTTGAAAGGCTTGGCTCGCTTCCGTGCCAACGTATTCAACCAGCGCGGAGCTACTGCCGCCGTCTTCCGTTTGATCCCATTCGAGATTAAGTCTTTCAACCAACTCGGCTTGCCCGCAGTGGTCAGCAAGCTTTGCGACAAACCGCGCGGCCTGGTTCTGGTGACCGGACCAACCGGCTCCGGAAAGTCAACCACGCTGGCAGCGATGATCGACAAAATCAATAGTGAACGGCACGACCACATCCTCACCATTGAGGACCCCATCGAGTTCGTGCACATGAACAAGAACTGCGTGGTCAATCAGCGCGAACTTCATGCCGACACTAAGAGTTTCACCGACGCATTGCGCGCCGCTCTTCGTGAAGACCCAGACGTTGTGCTGATCGGCGAAATGCGTGACCTGGAAACCATCGAATCCGCACTGCGTATTGCGGAAACTGGCCACTTGACCTTTGGCACCTTGCACACTAACTCGGCTACATCCACCATCAACCGTATCATCGACGTCTTTCCGGCCCACCAGCAGCCCCAGATTCGGGCTCAGCTTTCACTGGTGCTGGAAGGCGTAATGTGCCAAACCCTGCTGCCCACGCCGAATGGCAAGGGACGCGCCATGATTATGGAAATCCTGATCCCCAATCCGGCGGTGCGCAATCTGATTCGCGAAGACAAAATTCACCAAGTCTACTCTGCCATGCAGTCGGGCCAGGACAAGTTCGGCATGCAAACGTTTAACCAGGCTTTGGCAACAGCCTATATGCAAAAGCAGGTTTCTTTGGAAACGGCGTTGCAGCGCTCCAGCAATCCGGACGAGCTGCAGGAAATGATTAACCGCGGTGCCACTTTGACAAACCGTGGTGGAACGACGGGATCGACGATGGCACGCGGCGCGGCGAAAAGCTAATGCAGTGCAGTGATACAACGGCGGTCAATGGCCACAAGCAATTCAGCAATCAGTGACCACGAGTTGAGGAGAGATTAATACCATGCCAGTTTTCACATTTTCCGGCAAGGACGCTTCCGGACAGAAAATCTCCGGAGAGCGGAACGCAGCCAGCAAGCAGGCTCTGGGACAACAATTGCGACGCGAGCGGATCACCCCCGGGGCGATCCGCGAGAAGGGCAAGGAATTCTCCCTGCCCACTTTCGGTTCGAGCAAGGTCAAGGTCAAGGATATCGCGATTTTCTTTCGCCAATTCTCGGTCATGATCGACGCCGGCTTGCCGCTGGTGCAGTGTCTGGAAATCCTGGCTGCCAACCAGGAGAACCAAGCCTTCCAGAAAACGCTAACCGGCGTGCGGACCACGGTGGAAGGCGGCGCTACTTTGGCAAATGCCATGCGGCAATATCCCGTCGTGTTTGACGACCTTACCACCAACATGATTGAGGCGGGTGAAACCGGCGGTATTCTGGACGTCATTCTGCAGCGCCTCGCCACCTATGTGGAAAAGGCTGTCCGCCTGAAAGCAGCTGTGAAATCGGCTCTGATTTACCCTGTCGCCGTGGTGGGACTTGCTGGCCTGATTGTCGCCGCTCTACTCAAGTGGGTAGTGCCTGTGTTTACTAACCTTTTTGCCGGGTTGGGTGTCGCTCTGCCTCTTCCCACCCGTATCGTGATCGGACTCAGCGGATTCGTGGGAAGTTTCTGGTGGGTGGTTATCGCGGGTGTAGCGGGTTTCATCTACGGCATCAAGCAGATCCGCAAGCATCCCCGCGGCCGTTATTTCTTCGACAGGCTTCTGTTGAACACTCCGGTGATCGGCACCCTGTTGCGGAAGATCGCGGTGGGTCGCTTCACACGCACTCTCGGAACTTTGATTACTTCAGGCGTCCCGATCCTTGAAGGATTGGCCATCACCGCTAAAACCTCGGGCAATGCTGTTTTGGAAGAGGCTCTGATGAAAGTGCGAAAAGCCATCGAAGAAGGCCGCACCATCGTAGATCCGCTTCGAGAATGCGGTGTCTTTCCCAACATGGTGACGCAGATGATTGGAGTCGGTGAAGCTACTGGCGCCATGGACAACATGCTGCAGAAGATCGCCGACTTTTACGAAGAAGAAGTGGACGCGGCCACCAAGGACATGCTGGCTATGTTGGAGCCGGCCATCATCGGAATGCTGGGCATCACCATCGGCGGCATCGTGATCTCGCTCTACATGCCGCTATTCGCGATGATCGCCAAGTTAGCGGGCTAGAAGGTGTCCGGCTGGAAGCGGTCCGAATTGAGACCGCTTCTTCACTATCTTTGAAACTCCGCGGCTACCTGGCGGGTATGAATTCGGTTCGGCGAAGCTAAACTCTCGACCGGATCTTTTGCTAGATCATCGGGATATCAATGCAATCGACGTTCGACGAGCGGAATTGGCTGGCTTGGCTGGTCAAAGTACGGATCTTGATCCTGACTTTCCTGCTCGCCATTCAGCTGACTGTTTCGCATCTTACACCTGCGCCCCTGCCGGTTCGCCTTTTCGTAGGCACCATCGTGTTATGGTTCGTCCTGGCAATTTTCTACGCCTTGCTCCTTTCCATCTGGCAAGAGCATCGTCTCCAGGCCTCTCTGCAGGTCCTCACTGACCTGGTCTTAGTCAGTCTCGTGGTGCATGAGACCGGAGGCTGGGACAGTTCGCTGAATTTTCTTTACCCTCTCGTCATCATCGTAGCCGGCATCCTGCTGCCCAGAGTGTGGGCCCAACTGGTGGCCGCACTTGCTTTCATTCTTTCCGGAACTGTTCTCGAACTCAACTACTACGGAGTGGTGAAAACCTATTGCACCTCCCATCCCGAATTGAAAGCCCTGCAGGCAATCATTTTTGTAAACCTGTTTGCTTATGTCGCAATCGCTTACCTGGCGGGGCTTTTGAGCACGAAGCTACGGCAGGCTCGCGTGCAGTTGAAAAATGCCAGCGGCGCTCTGGAAAATCTTCAGATACTTCATGAGAACATCATTCAATCCATCAGCAGCGGATTGATCACTACCGGTCTCGACGGCCACATCACTCTTATAAATAGCGCCGCGCAAAAACTTCTGGAGCGTACTCCCAGCCAGTTATTGGGAAAGCCAGTCAATACCGTTTTCCTGGACGCGTTGCCCAACGCCGAGTCGCAGCAAACCCATGCCGAGGTTCGCTTTGATACCGCAAGTGCATTCCGCAAAACCGTGCGCGTACGAGTAGCGACCTTGAACGTGCCCGAGCGCGGCACGCTCGGCTACGTCTACGCAATGGACGACCTCACGGAAATTCGCCGCCTGGAGCGCGAAGTCCGCATGCAGGACCGCTTGGCGGCTGTCGGCCGGCTGGCGGCTGCCATCGCTCACGAAATCCGAAATCCCCTTACCTCGATCGCGGGCTCGGTCAGCATGCTCTCCGGCATCCCCGAAATGAATCAGGAGCACCGGCAATTGCTCGATATTGTCACCCGGGAATCGCAGCGGCTCAACGGCATCATTACAGATTTTCTGGCCTACTCCCGCGGCAAGCAATACCGCTTCGAGAAAGCCGACCTGGTGCCCTTGCTCGAAGACACTCTCACCTTAATGCGCCACCGCATGACGGCGGAAAATACCGGCATTGACATCGAAAGCCAACTCAATGTGCGTGAAGCCTGGACGCTGGCCGACGGCGACAGGATCAAGCAGGTTTTCTGGAACTTCGGGGAGAACGCGGTTCGCGCCATGCAGAAGGGTGGCACTCTCAAAGTAACCCTCGAACGCCTGCAAGAGGACTGGCAAATTAGTTTTGCGGATACTGGAACAGGAATGACTCCGCAGCAGACGGAGAAAATCTTCGAACCCTTCCAATCAAACTTTGAAGGTGGCACCGGCCTTGGTCTTGCCGTCGTCTACCAGATCGTGCAGGCCCACGAAGGCAAAGTCTGGGCGCGGTCCAAACCTGAGCAGGGAACTACTTTTGTTCTGCGGCTCCACCGATTTGACGCGGAACGCCAAATCGAGAACGCGTCATCGGTCGGCAATCTTGCGGCCAATCCGGCGCCGCCACAATTGGCGGCTGCAGGTTCAGGGAGGGCGCGTGGCTAACATTCTTGTCTGCGACGATGAGCGCTCCATCTGCGAAATGCTCGATATCGCCCTGCGCCGCGATGGCCATCGTGTCGAAACTGTGCAGTCCGGCCAGGCCGCCAAAAATAAAATCGATGGAGCGCTTTACGATCTGATCATCACCGATATCAAGATGCCGAACATCGACGGCATCGAGGTTCTGCGCCACGCCCATCGCGTTTCCCCCGATACTTCGGTCATCCTGATCACCGCGGTGGATGACTACGAAGCCGCGGTTGAGGCAGTGAAGGCTGGGGGCGCGTCGGATTACATTCGAAAAAGTCCCGGCCTGGTGGATGAGATCAAGCTCGCCATCAATCGCGTGCTGGAAAAACTTGTTCTCAGCAAACAGAACTTCGCCCTGCGTCGCGATGCCGCTTCGCACAACTCGCTGGAAAATATCATCGGCTCCAGCCGCGCCATGGAGAAGCTGAAGCAGACGGTGCGTACCGTCGCTTCCACCGCGAGTACAGTTTTGATTCACGGGGAGAGTGGTACTGGTAAAGAACTTGTTGCTCGCGCCGTTCATATCTGTTCGCCGCGCGCCACCGAGCCGTTCGTGTCCGTGAACTGCGGCGCCTTTCCGGAAACTTTGCTCGAAAGCGAACTGTTCGGATATTTAAAGGGAGCATTTACCGGGGCAACGCAAAATAAGCGCGGACTCTTTGAAGTGGCAGGCGGCGGCACCATCTTCCTCGACGAGATCAGCGAGATGACGCTGGCCATGCAGGTGAAACTGTTGCGCGTATTGCAAGAGCGCACGGTTCGCCCAGTCGGTGGCACCAGCGAGATTCCCATCGATGTGCGCGTGATCGCAGCCACCAACCGGGATCTCGATAAGTCGGTTGCCGAAAATCAGTTCCGCGAGGATCTCTATTATCGCCTGAGCGTGATTCCCATCCGCGTGCCGGATTTGCGCGAGCGCCGCGAAGATATTCCTCTGCTGGCAAATCACTTTCTCAAGAAATACGCCGCCGCTGCCAACCGCGGCATTCTTCGCATGAACAAAGAGTCACTCGATGCTCTCTGTGGTTACGAATGGCCGGGCAATGTCCGCCAGTTGGAAAACACCGTCGAGCGAGCTGTCGCATTGGAGATGACGGACGAATTACACGTGGAGTTGCCCGCCGAACGGCCCAAAGCGAGAGCTGCCGCAGCAGGTGTAGCCGTTGGAGGAGGACTTTCAGATGTCGCCCCCGGCGCGGTGCTTCCCGAAGGCGTTGGCATGGAAGGTTATGTGGCAAGCATCGAGCGCTTGCTGCTGCAAAGCGCTTTGGATCGCTCCAATGGCGTGCAAACCAAAGCCGCCGATCTGCTCAGCATTTCCTACCGCTCATTCCGCCATTTAATGAAGAAATATGAGCTGTAGGAGATTTCTCAAGCTAGCTCTTCTTCAACTGTTGTTTCCACCCCAGGACCCGCGCCTTGGCTCCCTCAGCCTCTGCTTCCGGAATCATTCCTTTTTTCTGATACAGCACCGACAAACTGGTGTGCGCGAGCACGTCATCCGTGTCCAACTCCGTTATCTTCGTCGCTACTTCAATCGCCTCATCGTAACGTTGCAGATCCTGCAGAGCGCGTGCCAGTCCGTGCATAGCCTCGGTAAAAGTCGGATCGATAGCCAGCGATTCGCGATAGGCCGTGACAGCCTCTTCTAACTTCCCATCCGCCATCAGATCAAGCGCGGCATAGTAGTGGTCTTCGGCCTTCTGGCGGGCGTCTGCATCGGGCATGAAAGGAAGTTCCTGGCGGAGACAGGATTCTAACATGGCGAGAATTGGGAGGCCCATTTCGCAAACTGTCATCCCGAGCGCAGCGAGGGACCTTGGTCTTTGCCCGCGTCATCGCGGCTACGACCAAGCACCAAGGTCC
>JBAVQD010000248.1:0-14714 GCA_049693675.1 Candidatus Sulfotelmatobacter sp.
CTTTGGGCCGACCAGGATTCACGCGCCGAAGTTCAGCTTGGATCGGCCGTGATTCGCCTTGCCCCAAATACTGGATTCTCTTTTCTCAATCTCGATGACGACACCGTACAGATTCAACTAACTTCGGGCGCCATCAGCTTCACCGTGCGCCAGCTCAACGACGGCGATGATTTCGAGGTTGATACTCCAAACCTGGCATTTACCGTCGGACAGCCCGGCCACTACCGCGTCGATGCCAGCGAAGATGGCAGCGACACCATCGTTACCATCCGCGAAGGCGAAGGCCAAGCCACCGGTAACGGCCAGACCTATACTCTCCACGGCGGACAGGCCGGCACTTTCAGCGGCACCGATTCTCTCAACGCCGATGTCGAACAGATCGGCGAGTCCGATCCGTTCGATAGTTGGTCTGAAACTCGCGACCACCGCCATGACTATTCCCGCTCTTCGCACTACCTCGCGCCCGACGTCGTCGGCTATGACGATCTCGACGACAACGGCGACTGGCGCGACGACCCCACCTACGGACACATCTGGTTTCCCAACCGCGTCGATGCCGGCTGGGCTCCCTACCATGAAGGCCATTGGGATTGGATTTCTCCCTGGGGGTGGACCTGGGTCGATGACAATTCCTGGGGCTACGCTCCCTTCCACTACGGCCGCTGGGTGAGCCTCGGCGGTCGCTGGGGATGGGTAGCCGGTCCAGTCGACGTACGACCCGTGTATGCGCCCGCGTTGGTCGTATTCATCGGTGGAGGCCCCGGCGGGTTCGGCGGCAACGTCGGATGGTTTCCCCTGGGTCCTCGCGAGGTCTATGTTCCCTCGTACCACGTGAGCGAGGCTTACGTGAATCGCGTCAACATCAGTAATACGACGGTGAACGTGACGCAGGTGACCACGGTCTACAACACAACCATCGTCCACAACACCACGACCATCACGAACATCACGTACGCGAATCGCAATGTTCAAGGTGCGGTGATGGTGGTTCCGCAGCAGGCATTTACCAGCGCACAACCCGTAGCGAAAGCCAGAGTTCAGGTCAGCGCGCAACAGATCGCATCCGCGCCGCTGAGCGGGAGGGTGGCTGTCGCTCCCACCCGCGAAAGCGTGCTCGGCGCTAAAGGCGCGACTGCAGGTCACGTGGCCGCCCCACCTGCGGCGGTTGCAAATCGGCAAGTCGTCGCCAAAAAAACGCCGCCTCCGCCACCCGTGCCTTTCGCCAAACAGCAGCAGGTGCTGGCCGCTCATCCCGGCGAGCCCATTGCGAGGAGGCAGATGCAGGCGCTGCGTCCAGCGGCGTCAGAGCATCCCCTGGTAAAAGTAGCGCCCGCTGGAAAACCGGCGACGCCCACCACGGGACATCCGGCAAACGTAGCCCGGCCGGGCCAACCCGCACCCCCCAATCGTCCGGCGGCTAACGAGCATCCGGCCGAACCGAATCGGGCTGCGCCCGCGCAGCCGAACAACCGGCCTGCTCCCGCTCAACCGGCTAATCGCCCCGAATCGGCCCCGAATCGCCCTGAGCCGAACCGTCCGCCGGCAGCCCAGCCGAACAATCATCCTGCAACTCCGCCACCAGCGAATCGTGCTGAACCAGCTCCGAATCGTGCCGAACCGAATAGGCCGGCTACGGAACCGAACAAACCCGCGCCAGCTCCGGCAAATCGTCCGGAGCCGAATCGCGCAACTCCAGCGCCGGCACGGAATGACAGACCGCCTGCGGCTCAACCTGCGCCGCGCCAGACTCCGCCAGCTGCAGAGCGCCCACCCCAACACACTCCGCCTCCACCCGCAGCCAAACCAGCTCCGCCGCCCAGGCAGCAGCCCAAGCCGCTAACTCCCGAAGAGAAAAAACGGCAGCAGGAGGAAGAGAAGAAAAAGCCGGAGTAAGAAGTCATATTTGCCAGAATTGAAGGCTAGTCCCCTCATGCACCCTGAGGCTTTCTCAGGGTGTTTTTTTGTACGTGCTTTGCACACTATGTAATGTCGGAATACGACGATGCGAAGAAATCCGGACCCTGCCAGAATTTTGCGTAGCACTCCGAACAAACCCAGTCATGGCCGTTGGTATAGCCGATCCCGTGGTCGGCATCGCTTTCAGATTCGAATAGCTCCCAGCGGCAGATGAAGCAGTGATCTTTTTTCCAACCGCCTTTGACCAGCTCAAAGTTTGCGCCGTCTGCAGCAAGACTTAAGTCGAAAGAGACCTTGCCAGTTTTTCGCGCGATTACAATGTCAGCGCTGGTCCAGGAGCGCTTATCCCAATGGAAGTTGTACATGCGGCAGCGTTGGACAGAATCGCGCACATGCTCGGCGTTGCGAGCGACACCGTGAATACTAATCGCGCCTTCGAAGAGCGAGCCGAAGCCTCGCGTGCGAATCGATTCATAAGGTTCAGGCAGTGAATGCTTCGCGACCGAGTCGGCCAGCTGCACCCGAATGCTACCCGCATCGGCGCCGGCCTCGCGCAGAAGCTTGGCGGCGAAACAGTCCTCTTCATCGAGAAGTCCCAGAAACAGATGCTCGGTTCCAATGTGTCTGTGGGCAAGGCGGTCAGCTTCTTCAGCGGCATGTTTCAGAATCAGCTCCACCGCTTCGCTGAGCGGCAGATCGACCGCCGTCGATGTCGGCGGAAGCTTTGATGAAAGTTCAAAAACGCGCTGGCGAATGGTTTGCAGATCCGTTTTCGACAGCCAACGATACACAGTCTTGTCTTCACGCAGCAGACCAAGAAGCAGATGCTCGGTGTCGATCACAGGCGAGCCGAACAGGCTGGCTTCATAGCGGGCGAAGAAGACTGTCCGCCGCGCCTTCTCGGTATACCGTTCAAACATTCTCTACTCCACTGCAGCAGCCTTCCGGTTGCTTCGCTTCCAGTACAAGTATCCCGGCACTCCGACCAGCACAATCGCGGTGCCCCAGAAAGCTTCCGCCGGACGCGTAATGATTGTGTTCAGCGTCCAGGCCGCGCCCACCAGAACATAAATCGCCGGCAGCCACGGATACCCCGTGCAGCGATAGGGACGCGGAATCTCCGGCCGCCGCCACCGCAGCAGAAACATCCCGATCACCGTCAGCGTATAAGAAAGCACCATGCCATAGATCACGTAGGTATAGAGCTGATCATAGCGCCCGCTCACCGTAAGCAGTGCCGCCCATATGCCTTGTCCAATCAAGCTGAACGCCGGCGTGCGCCATTTCGGATGAATGACTGCCATGCGTTTGAAAAAGACTCCGTCCTGCGCCATGGCGAGATACACGCGCGCTCCGGAGAGCGTGCATGTGGCCGCCGCGCTAAAGCAAGAAACCGCAATCATCAGCGACAACCACACCGCCGCGCGTGGCGAAAACAACGCCGCCGCAGCCGCATGAGCAATCGTCTCGTGCTGCGCAATCTCGCCCAGCGGCAGTGCGTAAAGATAGGTCAGGTTCATGGCCATATAAATCACCCCCACCACAAGCACGCCCAGCACCATCGCCAGCGGCACGTTGCGCCGTGGCTCTTTGACCTCGCCAGCAACCCACGTGATGTAAACCCACCCGTCATAAGCCCAGAACACCGCGATCAACGCGATCCCCATAGCAGAGATCAGTTGCGTGGGATGAAGCCCCATGGTGAGACCAACGCCGTGCGAATGGAAGTGAGACCAATCGCCCTTGCCAATAGCGAATCCCAAAATCACAAACGCAGCCATCGCGGCAAACTTCGTCCATGTGGAAAGATTCTGCAGCAGCTTACCCCAGCGCAAACCCACGACATTCACATAAGTGAGAATCGCGATGAGCAGCAGACCCAATAAATGCGCCCGCGTGACTGTAATTCCGAGCAGTGAGGCTACAACATGTTCCTGTGAAACAACTGGAAAAACCTGCCCCGTATAAGCAGCCGATGCCACGGAAAGCGCCGCAATGGTGCCTCCATTGGCAACTGCGAACAGCATCCATCCATAGAGGAAAGCGATCAGATCACCGTAAGCCTCGCGCAGATAGACATATTGTCCGCCGGACTCCGGGAACATCGACCCCAACTCCGCGAAGGCAACGCAGCCGAATAGCGAAATCACTCCGCCGATAACCCACACCAGCAGGAACAGCATGGGCTGCGGCAGGGGACCGGCAACATCTTTGGCAGTGAGAAAAATCGAGGAGCCAATGATCCCGCTCACCAGCAGCAAAACAGAGTCGAGAAGGCTCAATCCGCGCACCAGCGTGGCCTGCGGGTTCGCCAGAGTTTCCACCGAGGATGCGCCTCGCGCGTCCATCATCCAATTCCCAGCTCGTCGGAAGATTCGAGCGGCGTACCACATCGCCGGCAGATAACCGCCGAACAATCTCCGCATGTCAGCGGGTCATTTACTTCTTTCGCGCAGTTGGCACAATAAAGCGATCCGGGGTCTGGCGCGGGTGGAGGGTTCTGAGGCCGTGTCGCCATGTGGAGGAAAACTGTAACACAGCAATTGAGGCAGGGGTAGCGGCAGGGTTAAATCGTAGCCTGGTTCCCTGTGTGTCGACCAAGCATGTTCTGACGAACCTTTCGGTACTGTTGAGTGCTATGGCGATATTTCAACAACAGTCGCGGGCAACGCTAGTAATCAGCTGACGCGGCCGGCGCGGAGTTTACAAATCTCTATACAACTTCCGCCGAGTGTGGGAGGTTAAAGTGACTAGAAGGCGTTCGATATAAGCGAACGGTTGGACGAAAAGGATCAAAGGAGATCATCTAAATGAGGACCAAGGTCTGTCTTTCGACGGTCGCGTTATGCGTTTGCATCCTCCTCAGGAGTGACTATGCGTTGGGACAAAAGCTTTACCCCGTTCAGGGTCCACTGGCATCGCAGACAGCGCCTGCAGTATTTTCTGGCCAGATCCGAAGACCGATGTTTGGAGGCGCGCTACCCACGCTGCTGACATCATGGACCATCACAGGAGAGGTGCTTACGGGAAAGTGTGTTGCGCTGAAGACGACATCTATGAACACAAAGACCCCGGGCACATCAGAAAGCTACCCGCCGCAGCCGAATCTCGCGTTCGCCTGGGATGTTGTCTATGGGCAGGGTTACTTTGCCGCCCATATTCTTGGTGGGAAAATCTGGCAGGGAACCTTTACGGGAAATCAAGGAACCGTTCTCCAAGTCGAAATATTAGACGGGCAGCATGGGGCAGCAGTAGACAACAAGGGCAATATTTACAAGGTGGTCTGGTAGCAGTCATACAAAAGCGAGGAAACCTATGAAGAAGATCGTGCTTGGCACACTGCTGTTCCTTGCGGCACACGCTTGGTGCGCATCAGATCCCAACCCAGCGGAGTACACCACGAAGGTCCACGTCAGTTCATCCCGATTAGTGGTGGAGGTGCCCAACGGCCTTCCTCTCGATTACCAAGTGCTGAACGTGGTCATTGACGCGAAGAAATATGAACTGAAGTCTGGCCCAGTGAAGAACGTGTTATTACTACTCGGCGACTACAAGGCGAAGCTCATACAAGACGAGCACAAGACCACGTATGATTCCCTTCAGGTTTATGAGTTCCTGTTTCCTGACAATAAAGTCAGAAAGTTCGAGGTCGTCGGGCAGATTGAATGACATCACTCCGCCTGCCATCCAACCTCGTCGCGTGCCGTCTACCGGCGCCCCCCGTAACCGGCGATAACGCTCAAGACCGAGGACGTGTTCGCCGGGTAGCTTGGGCTAACTGCAACACTCCGCGACGCGATAAAATCTTGCTCATGGCTGAAAGGTCACTCACTCCCGACGAAAAACTGCAACAGGAATTCAACCGCTGGGCCGCCACCGGTGAAGGCCCGAAGATGGAGCAGCATCATCTCGACATCACGGCGAAAACAATTCGCCGCATGAATCTGCGTCCGGGCGAGCGTGTGCTCGACCTCGGTTGCGGCTCCGGCTGGGCCACTCGGCTGCTGGCGCGCCTGGTGGGCGAAGGTCCGGATGGATTTGGACAGGTCGTCGGTCTCGACGTTTCCGACGAGATGATTCGCGAGGCTCGCGCCGCCTCGAAAGATTTCGACAATGTGCTTTACGTTTGGGGATCGGCACAGCAGATTCCCTGGGAAGAAAATTTCTTTGACAAAGTATTGTCGGTCGAGTCTTTTTATTACTACGCCGATCAGGATCGCGCCCTGATGGAACTCTTCCGCGTGCTGGCGCCGCGAGGAAAGTTATTCATCTTGATCAATTTGTATCGGGATAATCAGTATTCGCTGCAATGGGTAGATAAGCTGAAAGTGCCAGTGCACGTGCGCTCACAGGCGGAGTATGTTGAGCTGCTAAAGAAGCACGCCTTCGAAAATGTCGAGGCCGTCCGCATTCCCGATGACACGCCAACTCCGGATGACTACAAGACGAAATCGTTCAGTAGTCTGGACGATCTGCGCGCGTTCAAGCGCGAAGGCGCTTTATTGCTGATGGCTTCAAAGCCGGATCTACGAACGCCAGCTCCGGGATATACCATCTACTAACATTCGCAATCGGACTAGATCTCGCTGTCGTCGTCATCGTCATTTGCCTCATGATTCAGGTCTTTCGCCGGGCTGAGAGCACGCCCATCGGAGGCGTGGCGAATCTCGATCTTCCCGTTCACGCTTGAGAGTTTGATGCGCGAGCCACCGCTGCCCAGTTCGCCATGCAAATTGTGGCCCACGAATTGATGGCGATTCAGGTGCAGTCCGAAATCGTTCTCGATTCTCCCCGACACCGTACTCGCTTCGATTTCCGCTTTCGAGTCCGAAGGGATCGTCATCTCCACCGCGCCGTTCACAGAACTCAGGTTGATCGGTGAGTTGGAAAGCTGATTAAACGTAACGTCCAGGCGGCCATTCACAGTAGAGAGCTCCGCGCGCCCGGAAAGATTGTGCGCTTCCAATTGACCGTTGACGCACGAGGCATGAACTTCGCCGGCCGCGCCCGTCACATCGAGCGCGCCGTTGATTAACTTGATCTCGTCGAGCCTCGCGGCGCGCGGCACGGTCAGCGTGTATTCGACGCTGGCAGGATTGACGTTCATCCCCCAATGATCGTGTTCGGGATACTTGGTGCGAATGGAAATATGATCATTGCTCGAATCGATCTCGATATGGGCGTCCGCGAACCGGTCCTTCGAGTCGGCATACTTAACCGCATCCACCTTGACTTGGTTCTGGTCCCAGGTAGAAATGTGGACCGCTCCGTTGATGTTCTCCAGTTCCACACGGCCGTCGGGCGAGAGCGCATAAGTTTGGTGGAATTCTTCCGTAAACGCGCCACGATGATCGGAGGCGTGCGCGGCAGCGACCACCATAAAAAGCGGGCACATGCTCAGGATGGTTACTGAAAGCGCACGGAATGGGCGGGTACGGTTCATGAGATGCCTCCGTTTACAAAGTTAGACGGAACAGATGCAAGTAGGTGAGAACCTCGGGATCGATCGCCTTTGCATGAGGGGATATACGCGGAGTGACGATGCGCGGTTCCAGGTCATTCTTCGATGCGGCCTGAATTTTTCTTGCCCGCTTCGGTTAACAAAAAGATGCCTAAAATCGTCATCTCAGGCTCAATGGGATGGCGGTAACGCTGGCCCGGATAGACCACGTAATAGATCGCTGGATACAACAGAATCAGCCAGAACATAAGCCACGCGCCGGGTCTGCGCTGGCGTAAAGCGCGTCCCAGAGCCCAGAACATGAGCACCGACGATGCCAGGAAAAGGGAATTCTTCACCTCGGCCAGCCACCAGATTTGCGCCAGCCTCGGCGGCCCCGCCCAAAAATAAATGAAACGCTTCAGGCAGAGAATGGCAAAGCGCCCGTAATCGGCTTCGATATAGTCAAGCGCATGGCGTTGGCTGCGTTCAATAAACGCCAACTCACCCATCGACGTGTACAACCGCATCGCATACACGTCCTGCGTGGGGTGCAAATATTGCATCCAGGTGCCATCGGCACCGGGCCCGTTGCCCAGCCGCAACTCGGCGCCAAAGTTGTCGCGCACGAAGATGAATTTGCCGAACGTCCGATAGTTGCGCACGGTCCAGGGAGTGACGCATGCAACAAAAATCAAAGCAGCTAGAACGATGCCAGCGAACGATGGCTTGTGCCGCTTCGCGCGTCGATACCACGCCCAAAGACCCGAGGCTGGAAGAAAGGCAACCAGTACCGTGCTGTTCAGCGCTGCGATTCCCCACAGTAATCCAAACTGGAGCCATGGTTTTAGCCCCTCGCGATCTTCCATACTAAGCGCGAGCCAGAAAATTACCGCGAGCAGCAGCGCAGAAAAACTTGTCTCCCAGACCCAGCGCGTGCACCAGAACATTACATAAGGCAGAAGCGCCCAGGTCCATGCCGCACCGACCGCGACTTTCTCCGAAAACATGCGGCGCGCGATGAGAAAAATCGGAATGCAGGTCAGCGCGGAAAAAACACTGTTGATGCTCAACAGAACAAACGCCGACGATCTCGTATAAATACCAAAGACGTGGAACACACCGGCAGTCAGGTAGGGATACAAAGGAGGTTCCCAGGCTGTCGGACCCGTGGGCGTTCCGAAGGCATCGCTAAAGCCGCGGCCCGATGCGATAGCCGCGCCAATCCGTCCCATCTCCCAACCGAAACCGAAATTATTTTCCGCACTCTTGAACTTGTAGGTATGCCCAACGATGATCCAGCCCACACGCAAGAACAGAGCGATAGCGACCATCCAGAATTGCGACGCGCGGATACGGGACCAGGCTTCGAGAAATTGCGTCCAGATGGGTTTGTGGCGGACCGCTACTTCAGTTTTTGAATCCACAGTCTTTGAATCCATGGATAATGATAATTCTATTTGTAGCTGAGTCGCCTCACAGCGGCAACTCGCCCCGTACGCGCGCCGAACGATTGACACCTGACCACGTTATACCTAGACTGGTTTGCTTCGCGCCATACTCCGCAGATTTGAACGTATAATCGTTTCATTACCCGCAGGAATCGAGGTCACTGGATGGGCTGGCTGCAAAACAAATTCGAAAAGAATTTCATGATCAGCACGGTCGACTACGTCTTCAACTGGGCGCGTAAATCTGCCGTGTGGCCGATGACGTTTGGTCTGGCTTGCTGCGCCATCGAGATGATCGCCTCCTCGACCTCGCGCTTCGATATTGCGCGCTTCGGCTCGGAAGTATTTCGTCCCAGCCCGCGCCAGAGCGACCTGATGATCGTGGCCGGTACCGTGACTTTGAAGATGGCGCCGGTTGTGAAGCGCATCTATGACCAGATGCCCGATCCGAAGTGGGTAATCTCAATGGGCGCGTGCTCGTCTGTCGGTGGGCCATTCAATACTTACGCGGTGCTGCAGGGTGTCGACAAAATCGTGCCCACGGATGTCTATGTCACCGGATGCCCGCCGCGCCCCGAGAATCTTTTCTACGCGCTGCTGAAACTGCAAGACAAAATCGATACGATGACGCTGGCCAAGAAACCGACAGAAGTTCGCCTCGATCCAAACATGCTGGAAAACTTCAAACGCCAAGTCATGATCGCGCAGACGGCGCAACCCAAATAAGGAATTAGCAGCTGGCAAGTAGCATTTGATGAATCGGTTTGAGCCAACTGCCAATTGCTAATTGCTGATTCCAATGCCGACCTTCACAAAGCTCATCACCGAAGCCAACCTCCCGCCCATCGACGAAGCCAAAGAATTTCCCTGCGGCGCCAAAACGATCTGCGTCGCCAACGTCAACGGCACATACAGCGCCATGGACAACGTATGCCTGCACCGTGGCGGCCCGCTGGGCCAGGGAATGATCGAAGGCAACAAGGTCGTTTGCCCGTGGCACGGATGGGCGTGGGACACAAAGACCGGCGTGGCGGAACAAAACGCCAGCATGAAGATCGCCGTGTACCCGCTCAAGATTGAAAACGGCGATGTGATGATTGAAATCTGAGTCGTCGCCGCTCGCTGGGGACGTAGCGACGCAACACAGTACTCATCCCAACAGTCTGAGAAATTTTCCCGGCTGATTCTCATATCCTGGAAACACTTCATTCAGATTCCTATTCCCCATATGCCGCGCCACAGCCTCGCCGACCACCTGCCGAAAATCCGTAGTCAGCGCCAGATCGCGCCCTTCGTATAGCTGCGATTGATCGAGCCCGGGCCAACGGCCATAGACTTTGCCGCCCTTCACCGGGCCACCCAGCACAAACATCACATTGGCGTGCCCGTGGTCAGTGCCGCGATTGCCATTCTCGCGCACGGTCCGGCCAAACTCCGACATGGTAACGACCACCGTATCTTCCCCGAGGTCTCCGAGATCGGTCCAGAATGCGGCAATCGACTGCGAGAAGTCGCGCAGCACATTCGCTATCTGGCCTTCGGTTGCGCCTTCGTTCACGTGATGGTCCCAGCCGCCAATATCGGCAAACGCAACCTGCACGCCAAGATTCGCCTTGATGAGCTGCGCCAACTGCCGCAGGCTATCCCCGAAGCGTCCCTTAGGGTAATCGGCGCCGGTCGCGGGTTTGTATTTCGATGGGTCTGCGGACTTCAGCATCCTCACCGCATCGAACGTTTCTTCGCCCGTACCGTGCAGAACGGAGTCGACGGAGTGGTCATACATCGCCTCGAAGGCGGTCGCGGCCGGCGAAGCTTTCTGATTGCGGCCACCGACAGAGAAATCATTAATGTTGTTCATCGCGACGGCCGGTTCAATTCCGCTCAAAATTCGAGGAATTGACGGCCCCATGGAGATGGCCTCAAACGCCGATTTCTGCGCTGCTTGTGGCATGTTCCGCAACGCGCGGTTCAGCCATCCGTCTTCCGTGGACTTCACACCCGGAGTGCCGGCCTCCATGAAATCCTGCGCATCGAAATGAGAACGGCTAGGATCAGGTGATCCAGCAGCATGAATGACCGCCAAGTGACGCTGTTGCCACAGATGCTGAAACGGCGCAAGGGAAGGATGCAAACCAAAGAATCCATCAAGATCCAACACATCCTTGCGCGGAATATTAATGCTCGGCCGCATCGCATAATACTGCGCCTCACCGTGCGGCACTACAATGTTCAAACCATCTGCCGCACCGCGCTGAAAAATTACGACCAGTCGCTTCGTACGCGCTCCTGGCTGAACCGCGCCCATTGCGGCGCGCGTCAGAAAACCTGGCACGGCCGCCGTGCCCACCACGGCCAGCGCGCTGTTCCGAAGAAAGACCCGGCGTGTGATTGTCATAAAAAACAGGTCCTGGCTTCGAGCCACTGGCTTCTAGATACTTCTATGCCCCTCTATTTTTCAACAAAATCGTACTAGCTAGTAGCTAACAGCCATTAGCCAGCAACTATCTCCTCTGAAACTCGGGCGAGCCCACTAACAAACCCGCCATCGTGCTCACCTCCTGCGGACGCGCTGCCTCCGCGGGATTGCGCGCAGTTGCTTTGTTTCCTTGCCCAGACTGCAATGCAATCGAATCGTGCGTCTGCTTCGATACGTCTCCGTCGAGCAGGATATTTTCCAGTGTGGACAGGGCAAGATTCGAATCCATCGCACCTTCGGAGGCCTTGCTTTGCACAAGCTGTACCGCGTCCACCTTCACATTTTTAATTCTGCCGCTCGTAAGAGCTAGTGCAAAATTCATGCGATTGAGCAATGCTGAAGAACTCACCCACGCCTGCGCCTTCATCGAATAACCGGTAGGCGGCTGCGCCCCGTAGAGGGGCATCCCCATATTGTTCAACTGGCGAACCAGCGCCACCGGGTCGTCCACGCCAGCCCCTGTCGCGCGCGCCGCCGAAGCCACAAATTCCAGCGGCGTTTTCACTTTAGCGCGATAAGTTCCGTCGTCCCAAAACTCGGGTGAACGAAAGAGAGCGGTCAACACTTCGCGGATGTCTCCCTTTTTCTTCAGAAAAGTTTTTGCCAGGCGATTGACTAAAGCCGGAGGCGGATCATCCGAAACGAAACGCTCCGCCAGCTTCTGAGAAATAAAGTGAGCCGTTTGCGGGTTAGTGGCCAGCTTGTGCAGCAGTTCGGTTCCCTCCGCTTCTCCTTTGGCTTTGATGCGATGGCCCAGCACGAACTTCAGCCCTGGCTCGTGCGTGCGAGAGTCGAACTTGAAAGCGCCGCCTTGATACGGCTTGTCGATCGTCCAGCCGGTAAAAACTTTCGCAGTTTCCGTGACGTCGCGCTGAGAATATCCGCCGTTCACGCTAAGCGTGTGGAGTTCAAGCAATTCGCGGCCGTAATTTTCATTCAAGCCACTTCGCTTTTTCCCTGCATTAGGCCGCGCAGTTGGCGGACGTCTATACGTTCCATCCGCATGCGGTGGAATCCCAAGCGCTTGCGGAGAATCGGGCCCAACGCTCAGCCAGTTATCCAGATAGAACAACATAGCCGGACTCTTGGCGGTCGCGACCAGCAAGTCTTCAAATTTTCCCAGAGCGTGCGGCCGAATCACATCCCGTTCGTAACTCGTGACGAGCAAACGATCGACGCCCTTTTCCATGAACACATTAAAGTGGTTAAACCAAAAATCGGTCATCACTTCTTCAAGCTGACGTTCGCTGTAGATAGCGCGCAATAGTTTCGCTTGCGCTAGTTCTGCCGTAACCACTCCTCCCGGATTATTCATCGCAAGCAGCGTCTCCCGGTCTTTCGGACACAGGCCTTCCAGAAGCTCCTGACCTTTTCCGCGCCGAAAAGAATCAGCAACTTCAAGTTGATCATGAGCCGACATGCTGAGAATTTTCTTGAAACGATGATCCGCGGGAAGTTCCTGCAGTTGCTGGACGTCCAGATCCGCATAAAGCACCTGCTCGCGTTTTCGCGCCTGCTCTTCTTCCTCCGGGGCCAACTTCGCTGCCGACACAGTGGGTTCCATGGCTGCAGCTTCACCAGCACCATCGACTTCGACTGGAGCAGAATTTTTCGCCGCCTCCTGCTTCCGATCTTTCTTCTCTTGCTGCCGCGCGATCTGCACCTGGTAAACCATCCGCAGCACCGGGTCGGGAGGCATGGGTCTTTTGCCGTTCCTCACCTGATTAATCTCCTGGCCATCAGGAAAGTTTTCTGCGAGCTCCTTCGTGCTCATGCGCAGGGTGCGGAACGGCTGCAGGCGGGCATTGAGAGCGCTATCGTCGATTCGTTCGGGATGCAGTTGCAAATCGATCCAGCGGTCGACACCGATGGCCATCACGCTCTGCACATCTCCCGGCCGTGGCCCAAAAGTCAGGCGGTTGAGCGCATGCAGAACACGCTTTCGATCGGTCGCACTGGACGGCAGAGTTTCCTTCTGCTTCTTCCTGGCCAGCAGTGGTTGGACACAACTCGCCACGCTGATCGAAAGCAGAAGAACAGCGATTTTGGCGCGGACCGTAAACATGAGGGTTCGGGACAAGAGAAGAGCCTTCTCATTATCAACCCGACCGCAGGGAAAAGTTGCTGTCCTGAAGAGTTACCGAAGTATTCGGCAGACCGGCTCTGATAGCCGACCTACGTCAAATACATTTTGCCCCGCGAAGCCTTGTGCTGCAGGGTTGCGGCCAATTGGTCCACATCCGTGGGAGAGATGTTGACCGCCATATGGTCGGCCAGTAGCGGAGTTCGATTGCTCCCCACAGCATCGCGGCGCACCTGAATCAAGAGCGCCTGGACCACGTTGGGATCGTATTTTTGCGGAGCCATACGCACCAGATCGCTGAGCGCGCTGCCCAGCGACAGGGGTTCGCGATAAGGACGAGTGCTGGTCATGGCGTCAAATGTATCCGCCAGCGCCATGATTCGTACTGCCATGGGCAAGTCGTCACCAGCCAACGCATCGGGATATCCAGATCCATCGCTGCGCTCGTGATGCCAGCGCACGGATTCATGAATCTTCGGCCAGGGAAATTCCACGCTGCTGACAATCTGATGACCTACCACGGTATGATCCGCCATCTCGCGAAACTCTTCGGGATTGAGTGCACTGGCCTTGCTGAACAATCTCCGGTCGACGGCCACTTTGCCGATGTCGTGTAAATACCCCGCGCTGCGCAATGCAGCAACTTCGCCCGCATCCACGCCCATGGCCTCGCCGATCGCAGCCGCATAGCGCCCTACGCGCAAAGAGTGCCCGTGAATGTTGACGTGCTTCACGTCAATGGCTGTGGCAAAGGCCTCCAGCGCGCTGTCATAAAAGCCATGTAAGGAAGCCATCAAGCGCAGGTTTTCCGTAACGCGCTGAGCCAGAGTTTGGGTGAGCGCGTGGTTATGTACTGCGAGACCGATGTAGCTGCACAGCAGATTGGTGGCATCTAGTTCCGCCTCAAGATACGGTGCGTCTCCAGGTCGCCTTCCCAGAGCGATTACTCCAGCGAGCTTGCCCACCGATTTCAGCGGAGCGACGCATTTGAAAAGCTCAGGAGCGACGTTACCGTTAGAGCTTAAAAACACGGAATACGTGGATGCGTTGAGCACAATCGGCCCGCGCGCGGCGGAGAGAGCGTGAACGTGCTTGGGAAGAAGCGGAACAAAGGCCGGTTCGGGAAGCATGGCGAAACCTTCCGCCACCACGGACGACAGCATCGTAGGCTTTTCATGGAATATGAAGAGCGCACCCTCGCGCGCCCCGGCAGCTTCCATAACAGCCGTCAACATCCGGCGCGAAGTGTCGGTGAAATCGCGCTCCGCCGTGAGTTCCGGCCCCAGTTCGGAGAGAGCCTCCACGGTGCGCAACAGCCTGCGGAAATTATTTGTCTCCACGGCCAAG
>JBAVQD010000249.1:0-24243 GCA_049693675.1 Candidatus Sulfotelmatobacter sp.
TTCCAGGTGAAAAAGAAGAGTGCAGCGATGGCGCCCACGTGAAATGCCATCATAAAAATCGCTGTCACCCAATTGACTTCGTTTCTCGCGGCTTGTCGTTTTTCCAGGCTTTCCAGTTGCATGTCCAAGGAGGGTCCCCGTTTGTCCTAAGTTCGCTAACGTACATATCTAACTTATCAAGGCTTCTGGCCATCCACTGTAATACTTGTGTAATAGCGGGTCTGCGAGATTACCAAAGTAGCAGGAACAAGGAGAGCGCGGCGGGAGCCGCGCTCTGAACCAATCACTGCTTCATAAACTCTTCCTGCGCCTCAGCCAAGATGAAATCAGAAGAACTTAGTGACGCCCTCTTCCAGCACTACTACCCGGTCTTCAATTCCCGCCGCGCGCGCTTCCTTTTCCAGCAGTTGCAGCGGCTCATCCACCGGCTCGTGCGATAACCGGAAGGTTCCATAATGCATGGGCACCATCCAGCGCGATTTCAAATCGAGGAAGGCATGGGTCGCATCGGCGGGGTTGGTATGCACATTGCGAAACGTCGCAGGGTTATAGGCGCCGATCGGAAGCAGGGCCAACTCCGGAGCCAATCGCCGTCCGATCTCGCGGAAGCCCGCAAAATAGGCGGTATCACCGGCATGATAAACCGAGTGCTTCCCCGTCTTGAGTACATAGCCGCCGTAACCGCGGTGCGAATCCTTCAGAATCCGCGCTCCCCAGTGGCGGGAAGGAACGTGGGTAACCGACAGATTGCCGTGCCGCGTAGTGTCCCACCAGTCAAGTTCTATGATCTCGGAGAAGCCCAGATCGGAAACCAGGTCGGTGACATGGCTAGGAATGATGATGGCTGGAGCAGCTCCCCGCACTCGCAGGTTGTTGTGCACAATCGCCCGCAATGACGGCCGGTGCAGATGATCAAAATGCGCGTGCGTCACCAGCACCAAGTCGATGGCGGGCAAGTCTCGCACCCGAACCCCGGGACGCCGCAGGCGCTTCAACACAAACAGCCAGCGCGCGAAGTTGGGATCGATCGTTATATTTTGACCGCCCATTTGCAGGAAAAAGCTCGAATGCCCGATGAAAGTGATTCCCAGCTCTCCATTAGAAACGAGACGCGGCTTGTGAGTCTCACCGCTTAAGGGGGTTACGGCGGAATTACGCACCAGTCGCCCGAACTGTGACGCGCGCTTGCGGAGGGCCGGGTTGCGAAGCGTTGCCTTAATCATCCGGGGGGCTGGCCTGCTTATTGGATGAAAGCAGGAAGCGGCTCGCTCCATTTTAGTCCAGGCGGCAAGGAAAGGCGCGTACTTTCTGGGATTCCTCTTAATAAAAGCTGAGCGTTTTGCGGTTCTCCGCCAACCAAAACGCGCGACTTAGCTTGACCTTCATCCCGCCGCTCATATCTAATTTGAAAGCGTTAATCCAAAAGCACTCAGCGTTCCTCATTCAATCAGGAGAAGTTCAAAGATGCGCGTCGCCTTCTTGGGTCTGGGAATTATGGGGCATGCCATGGCCACGAATCTGGTCAAGGCCGGCCATGAAGTTACGGTTTGGAACCGCACTCCTGGCAAACTGGTCGAAGGCGCAGGCGTTGCCCCCACGCCGGCGGCGGCGGCCCAAGGGGCGGAAGTCGTGTGGCTCTGTGTTTCCGATACCGCAGCCGTGAAACAGACATTGTTCGGCACGGACGGAGTGGAGCAGTCACTCGCCGACGGAATGATCATCGCCGATTCCAGCACCATCTCCCCTTCAGCCACAGTCAAGTTCGCCGAACAGGTTCGGGAAAAGGGCGTGGCCTACGTCGACGCTCCGATGACGGGATCAAAAATCGGAGCTGCCAACGGCAGCTTGATTTTCATGGTGGGTGGCGACTCAGCTGTTATCGATCGCCTTAGCCCCTTGTTCGCCGCTATGGGCAAGAAAATTTTCCACATGGGAGAGACCGGCAAAGGCCAAGCCACCAAGCTGGCCATGAACCTGCAGATCGCTTTGATCTTTGAAGGCTTCGCGGAAGCTCTCACCCTCGCTACGAAATTGGGCGTTGATCCCAAGCAGTTGCTGTCTTTAATCGAAGCTACGATGGTTCGCTCCGGCGTTGTCGATTACAAGGGACCGTTCATCCTGCAGCGCGACTTCACGCCCAATTTTCCTTTGCGCCTTATGCACAAAGACATTCTTCTCACTCTGGAAGCCGCCAAAGAAGCTCGGGTAAAGTTGCCCGCTCTCGAAACCGTAGAAGAAATATACGAGATGGCTACCGAAGATGGTCACCGTGACCTCGACTATGCAGCGACGCTCACTCTGTTAGAAAAGTGGGCCGGAGTGCAAGTGAAAAGCGAAGCCGCCTAGAGTCGAAAAAGATTTTCGATTGTGTGGGGACAGCCGCCCTCGGCTGTCCGTCGGGCGAAGCCCGATCTCTTAATACGACAACAGAATCCGTAAATCCCGCAGGTTATTCCCCGTCGATCCAGTCTCAATCGCATCGCCTAGCGCCGTAAAGAATGGATATGCGTCGAATTTCTCGAGCGCCGCACGGCTATCGAGTCCGCGCTCCTGGCCTCGAGTCACCGTGCTTCCATCCACAATCGCTCCAGCCGCTGGACTGTTTCCATCAATTCCGTCCGTTCCCGCGCTGAGCACAGTAATATTTTCTCCGGCGATCTTCGCCGCACATTCCAGCGCGAATTGCTGGTTACGTCCGCCGACGCCGCCGTTTGTAACTTTCACCGTTACCTCTCCACCAGAAATCAGGCAGACGCGCTCGGAATCTTTTCGCAGCTCACGAAGCCGCTTTAATAAATATTCGGCCGCACGCGCGTAGTCCCAGTCGTCACAGGAATTGTCTACATACACCTTGAAGCCCGCGCGCGCGGCGGCCGCAGTCGCCTCTTCCACGGCCGTTTGGTTCGAAAGCATCACCCACCATCGCGAGCGATGAAATGCCGGATCGTCGGACTTCGGCGTTTCTTCGAGCGCCCGGCGCTCAAAAAGCTCGCGAGTGGATAAAGGAAGTTTCGCGACGAAGCTGTGCTTCTCTGCAAGTCGGTAGCAATCCTCTACGCTGGTTGAGTCCGGCATTGTTGGACCTGACGCCAGTGCATCGAGGGCGCTATCGGGAACATCGGAAACCAGCAACGAAACCTGTTGCGCGGGAAACGCCGCCTGCGCCAGCCGCCCACCTTTCACTGCGGAAAGATGTTTGCGAATCGCATTCATCTCGGCAATCGGTGCGCCAGAATGCACCAGCACTCGATAGGTGGCAATCAGGTCGTCCAGCGAAATCTCATCATCGATGGGGTTCTCGACCAGCGACGATCCCCCACCACTCAGCAGAAAAATTACCAGCGACGACACCGTTTGCGCCTGCAGCATTTTAAGAATGGCCTTGGCGGCATGCACCGATTCGGCATTCGGCGTGGGATGTGATCCGCGAAAATAACGAAAGCCGCGCACCTGCGCCAGCGGTTGGACCGAACTCGCCACGATTCCTTCCAGCGCAGACTCACCCAGTTGCTGCGCCAGTGCTTCCACCATCGTGTGTCCCGCCTTGCCGATGGAAACCACTACCACCCGAGAATAGAAATGCAGATCATAAAGATCTTCGCAAACTCGCAACACCCCGCGCTCACAATGAACGTGCCGGGCAAATCCCTTGGCGATCGAAGCCTCGGCCAGCGCGTTGAGAAAAATCTGGCGTGCAGCGTCGCGCATCTCTCGAAACACCGAATCCCGGTTTACGTCGATTGCATCGGACATGAGCAAGAACTATATCGACGCCCCTTCCACGATCGTTTCCCGCACCCAGCCCTCCACTGCTTCGCGCAGTTCGCGCAGTCTTCCTTCAAAAAAATGGTCTGCGCCTTCGATTACAACCAATTTCTTCGGTTCCGGCACCGATGTGACCAATTCCTCCAACTTCGCGCGCGGACCGAACTGATCCCGCGCTCCGCTCACAAACAATTTTGGCTTTGCGCAAGCGCGCAGGAAATCAAAGGAATACACGCGAGGCTCTTCCGCGCCGCCAGCCACCGGAGCCACTGGAACGCCTACACCAATCAACGCTTTCACCCGCTCATCCGACGACGCCGCCCGCAGCCCAACCGCCGCACCGAAAGAGAATCCTGCAAAGATCAGAGGCAGGTGATACTCGGCGGCGAGCCAATCAAGAGCGGTATGAACGTCTTCCACTTCCCCCTTGCCCGCGTCATGCTCGCCGTGGCTGAGCCCAGTTCCGCGAAAGTTGAAGCGGAGCACGGGAAAGCCAAAACTATTCAGCGCCTTCATGGTGTGGAAAACTAGTTTGTTGTGCAGAGTGCCGCCAAACAGCGGATGCGGATGACAAACCACCGCCGCGTGCGTCGCATTCTCTGCCCCCGCATTCAGCAAGGCTTCAAGCCGTCCTGCGGGGCCGTCGAGAAAGAGCGACCGTATCGTTGAATTCTGTCCAATCACAAAGTTCAGATTACATGATGCCGCTGACTCGCCGCTCCCGCGAAGCCTGTAGTTTATCCTTCTGGCATGGACGCTATCACGCTGACTCGCCAACTCGTCGACATCGAATCCATCTCCGGCAACGAAGCTGCGGTTGGAAATTATCTTTACGGGGAGCTTTGCCGAATAGGTTACCAGACGCGAAAAATCCCGGTGGAGGGCGACCGCTTTGACGTCTACGCCACATCCCCGGAGCAGCCACATCCTGAGATTGTTTTCTCTACGCACATGGATACGGTTCCTCCGTTCATACCTTCGTCGGAGGACGCGGCACGAATTTATGGCCGCGGCTCGTGTGATGCAAAAGGGATCATCGCGGCGCAGATCGCCGCTTCAGAGCGCTTAAGAAGAGAAGGAATCCATGTCGGCCTGCTGTTCCTGGTGGGAGAAGAGCGCGATAGTCTGGGAGCGAAAGTCGCCAATGCCTATGCCGCAAACCAGCCAGAGCACGCCTGCAAATATCTGATCAACGGTGAGCCGACCGAAAATCACATCGCGCTGGCTTCGAAAGGAACGCTGCGCGCGGAGGTCACCGCTTCCGGACGCATGGCCCATTCCGCGTATCCGGAGCTTGGCGAATCCGCGATCGATAAACTGATCGCGGCTCTCACGCGCTTGCGGGCGATGCCGTTACCAACCGACACACAAGTTGGTCCCTGCACGCTCAACATCGGATTGATCGAAGGCGGTCGCGCGCCCAATGTGATTCCGGATCACGCGCACGCCGATTTGCTTTATCGTCTCATCGGTCCCTCGCAGGAGTTGCGGCGTCAAATTCTCGCGACGGCCGGCGATCAGGTGAAAGTTGACTTTCCACTCGAAATCCCTTTCCTGCGCCTGCGCACGGTCGATAACTTGCCCACTATGATTGCCGCTTTCACCACAGATATTCCTGCACTAACAAATTGGGGCCAACCCCTGCTGATCGGTCCAGGGTCGATTCACGTCGCGCATACTGATGGTGAGTTCATCGATAAGCAGCAACTCGCGGAAGCGATTGATTTGTATTGCACGATCGCGAAACGGCTGCTGTAAAGTTGGAACTTGGGGATGGATCCACTTCAACCCGCCCGAAGCATTTAGACTCTAAAGATAATGACCACCACCACCCTCAACTCCCTGGCCCACGCTTCCTCCGCCTACCTGCGCTCCGCCATGCATCAACCAATCCAATGGCACGAGTGGGGAGACGAAGCATTCGCTGCTGCAAAGCGCGAGAACAAGCCGATGCTGCTCGACATAGGCGCGGTCTGGTGCCACTGGTGCCATGTGATGGACCGCGAATCCTACGACGATCCCGAAATAGCGGCGATTGTGAATGAGCATTTCATCGCGATGAAGGTCGATCGTGACGAGCGTCCCGATATCGACAGCCGCTATCAGGCTGCGATCAGCGCGGTTAGCGGGCAGGGCGGGTGGCCGCTCACTGCGTTTCTCACGCCCGACGGCAAGCCTTTTTATGGTGGGACCTATTTTCCTCCGAACGATGGTTACGGCCGCCCCAGCCTCCGGCGCGTGCTCCTCAGCATCGCCAACGCATACAAGGAAAAAAACGGCGACGTGATGGAACAGGCAAAGATGGTCGAGAGCACAATCGCGCAGGCGGAATCTTTTGCCGGACGCAGCGGGCGGATCTCAGCCGGCATCATTGCCACGATTCAGGAATCCGCATTCAAGATGTTTGATCCGCAGCACGGTGGATTCGGGCAGGCACCCAAGTTCCCGCATCCCTCGGCGCTGGATTTGTTGATTGAGCGGTACGGGCGGAATGCAGACGAGAGCTTTCGTAATTTAATTGTCACCACTCTCGAACACATGGCCAACGGTGGCGTTTACGACCAGCTCGCTGGAGGATTTCATCGCTACTCGGTCGACGAGCGCTGGGTCGTACCGCACTTCGAAAAGATGTGCTACGACAATTCGGAGCTGCTGAAGAACTACGTGCACGCCTATCAAGCCACCGGCTCGGAATTCTTTGCCAGCGTAGCGAAGGACATCATCCGTTGGATGGACGAATGGTTGAGCGATCGCGAGCGCGGCGGCTTCTATGCCTCGCAAGACGCCGACATTTCCATGGACGACGACGGCGACTACTTTACATGGACGCTGGACGAAGCCCGCGCCGTTTTGACGGAAGAAGAAACACAGGTTGCAGCCCTGCACTACGACATCAACGAAGTCGGCGAGATGCATCACAATCCAGCGAAGAACGTGCTCTACGTTCGCGCGCCGATCGATGAGATTGCGCGGCGCATGAACCTCAGCAGGGGACGCGTGCAGGAGCTTCTGGATTCCGCGGAGAAAAAAATGTACGCTGCGCGCCTGCAGCGGCCAACGCCGTATGTGGACAAGACCGTCTATGTAGGATGGAACAGCATGTGCACTTCCGCTTACCTGGAAGCGGCGAAAATACTAAATCTACTTGACGCTCGCCGTTTTGCTTTGCGATCGCTGGACCGGATTCTGGCCAAAGCTTGGCAGCATCCAGCGAACCGGGGCGCTGGCAGTACCCCCGCAGACTCGCGCCTCCTGCACGTAGTCGCCTATTCTGATCCTGACGCTCCTCACCGGGAAGTCACCGGACTCCTCGAGGACTATGCCGCAACGGCGCTGGCGTGCCTCGACGCCTATGAAGCAACAGCCGACCTAAGCTATTTCAAATTCGGGCACGCCATCGTCGACGCGATGATTGCCAAGTTCTATGACCCCACTTCGGGAGGGTTCTTTGACTCCGAACCAGGCAGCGACGGCAACAGCCACGGTGTGCTGTCGACGCGCCGCAAGCCGCTGCAGGATTCACCGACTCCTGCCGGCAATCCCATGGCTGCCATCGCCTTGCTACGAATGCACGATTACACAGGAGACGCCGCGTATCGCGATAAGGCGGAGCAGACGCTTGAAACTTTCGGCGGAATCGTCGGCCAATTTGGAATTTTTGCTGCGACCTACGGCATCGCAGTAGCGCGATTCCTGGAAAATCCGGTGCAGGTGATCGTGATTTCCGAAAATAAAGCAGACGGTGCGGGGGACGCTCTGGCCACGTCCGCCAATACGGTTTTCGCTTTCAATAAAACTGTTATCAGGCTGACCGCGAATCAGGCTGTCGCGGCAAATCTTCCTCCCACGCTCGGCGTCACGATTCCTCATCTTCCTAAGTTGAAATCCGCGAAGGCATTTGCGGTGCTATGTTCGGGATTTGCCTGCCAGCCGCCCATCCAAGAAGCAGCGGAGTTGCGCCGGGCGGTGGATTCTGCAATTAACCAGCAACCTTCGTAGAAGATGAGGTTTGGAACGATCAAAAAAACGGGGCTGACGGTTGGTATGAGTGTCCGTCAGCCCAAGAATTGCGAGCCCTAGGTTCGGCCCAAGTTACCACAGGTTACTTTGGTGATCTTGCAGCCAAATACTCTCCTGAGTTTAACTACCTCATCATCGGTGGGTACTGAGGAGCGCATTTACCCTGCAGTTGTTGTTGAGGTGGGCACACTAGAATCGGGCCTCCGTCCGGGGCGGGAACCTGCGGAACGGCAGCTGATACATAGGTGCCCACTATTCCACACATCAGGATCGAAATCCTGATTGCTTGTTTCATGGGTTTTCTCCTACCGCGTCAATCCTGCGAGTAGTACTTCTCGACGCGGTGACGCATTATAAAGCACAAGTCAAGCCTTTCTACGGAAATTCCCCTACATTGATCTCTGTAGTTACCCGCAGAGATTTGCTTGCTTTACCTCAGAACGCATTAAGTGACAATTTTTCAGCAGGTTAACCGAAAGGACGTAACGTGGAGGTCGAGAGGCTAGACTTCCTCTCGAGACGAGCAATCGGGCGGGTGATAATTTTACGAAATCCGGAATTACGCGGCGGTGCGCAACAAAATCAAAAACTATATTGAATGCAGTGCCTATGCAATGCTATCTATTTCCTCGGAGCGGGGCTGCCCGGAACCCCAGGGAAAGCGAAACCACTTGCCGGGCTACCTGCGGCATGGGCGGCCGCCGCTTTTGGGTTGGTTACTACCTCCTGAGTCGTGGTAGAGGGCGGGCCTTGAGTTCGGGAGAGCGCCCGATCCACCATTCCTTCAAACATGGGAATCAACGAATCAGACGGGAAAGGATGGTGAATGTCGGTGAGGCTTTGCTCCCAGCGCTGCGGCCTCAGCAGGGTTGCCGGAGCCTCGCGCGCCGGAACTTTCCCTAGCACATAGCCCAGCCAGATAAGTAGCGTGCAGTTGTACGCCGCCATATTGATCAGTTCCATGGACCGTGGCGAGACATGTTCCCCCACCCAGGACGCCACTAGCGACAGTTCCACCATCGCGAAGAAACCAAAACCCAGGGCGATGCCGAAGCTATGCTGGCGCCGGCTGACGCCCAAATATTGGGCAAAGAACAACAGAAAGAGCACCATTCCAACCTGAATAATACGCACGCAGCGCTCAGCAGTCAGAATCGCCTGCACCCACGGAACGGTGTCGGAAGAGTTTGTTGAGACTGACACCACCCCCGCCACCAACAGCATTACCAATCCAGCCCACTTGAATAGCACTGTGCCCAGGTCTCGCAGGGTGTGGAATGGCCGGAACGCATCGAGAAAGGCTTCATGAATCACTTTGAAACCGAGCCCTACGCTGATTGCAGTGCTGATCCAGTTGGCATAGAAGAAAGCGGAGTAGTTGTGTCGAATCGGAAAAATTACGCCGAAGCTGACCAGCTGCGCGATGATGTAGGCAAAAAAATATTTGAACTGCCTGTACTGTCCCCGACGGAACATTGCCGCGGCGATACCCGTTACGAAAACGGGTTGTGCAATCCACAGAGCGTAATAGATTGTCTTGAACTGATCGCTCATGGCAACAGCAACACTCCAGACTTTTACAACAAACGCATGAAAAGAAACGAGCCGCGCAGTAGAGGCGCTTTGAATAGATTAAAAGAAAATAAACCCTTTAACGCAGGTGTTCAATGTACTCAGGTAACCTAAAGTAACGTTACCTTTGTGCCATTCGCCGAGCGGGGCAAAAGGATGCGTGGAGTGGAAGCGGAACAGCTCCCTCTCATCCTAGTGAGAGGGATTATATCTTAATCCGTTTCGGACAAGAATCTTCCCAACAGGCCGCATACCCGGTCACTCTATGCCTGTTCGATTAGCTCTGCGGGCCTTCTAGGCGTCTGGAACCGAGTGAATGTAGGCGCGCATCATGCGCACTTCATCGTCTTTCTCATTCAAGTCGTGCAGCAGAATGTCGCGTAGCGATACGATCCCCACAACTTGTCCCTCGTGGCAAACCGGCAAATGACGGAAATTGTGCCGCCGCATCAAAGCCATGCAGCTTTCCAGTTCCTCGTGCATGTTGACGGTTAACGGATCGTCGGTCATGGCCTCGGCCAGGCAGGTGGAGCGGGGATCCAAGCCCTCGGCCACGACCCGCTTCATCAGGTCGCGCTCAGAAAAGATTCCCACAAGTTTGCCATTGTGCAGAACTGGAACGGCTCCGATGTTTCGTTCCACCATGGCACGTACCGTTTCCAGAACGGTTTGGCCGAGCTCGCCTTCGTAGACTTCCTGGTTCTTGATCAGATCACAGATACGCATTGGATCCTCCCGGGCCGTTCTCTTCTCTGCACCCCAAAAGCTATTCCGGGGGCCGAGTATATGCCCAAATCAGATGCGTGGGAAGAGCTAAACAGTTGGGAAAAAAGAAAAGATCGCCCCTCGCATCATTCCGGGAAGAGTGACGGCAGAAGGCGTGAAACTATCTTGGCCCCATACCGAGCGGCGCTGGGTTTTTGAGCGAAGCGACGTCTGCCCCAAGAAAAACGAAACATGCGGAGTTATGCCACTCTGAGGCCAAACTCTCAGGCGTCCGCGTAGTGAGCACGATGTTGTATTCCCCGTTGTTGCCCCAGCTTATTTCTCGAAGGACATCAGCGCGCAGCGGTTGCCCATCGCGCGAGCCGGTATGTGGCTCGATCACGGCCAGTTGCGCCAGGAATTCGTGGACTTCCTGCTCGCGTCCCTGCCCCGCCACCAGAAATGAAACCTCGGCGTCCTGGGACGAGAAATGCCAGGCCAGCGACGCCGTTAGATTCACCGCGCGTTCGTAAGCCGCCTCGGAAATTACTCCAACTGCTGGATTGTCAAACACGATGCAAAGCTTGCGTTCGTCCTCGCGGCTGAATTCCCGCACTTTCAATGAGCCGGACTTCGCCGTCGCCTTCCAGTCTACATGGCGCGCCGAATCTTCCGGCAAGTACTCCCGAATGCAATACAAATCGGAACCGCGCCCGCGCACAAAACTTTCCCACTCTCCCCGCACCCGGGGCAGGATTTCAAACAGCTCGCTGGGCGCGTCAATTCGCGGATAGACCAGAATCTCGCGCTGCAAAGCCACATGCCTTGTCTTGGTAAGGAAGGCGAACGGAAATCGCGTGGCCACGCCAAAACTCGATTCGCAATAACGCCCGCGCCGCTCGAAGCACAACTCCAGATCGGCCGTTAGCTCAGACTTGGGGGGTAGGTAGGGAAAGTAAACCATGCCTTCGAAAATTCCCGGCGGATCGGCCGCCACCATCACCCGGCGCACGCTCCAGTCGCGCAGACGCACCCATTGATTCTGCGGAGAACGATTGAGCGGAAAAACGAACGTTGTAGGTTCCCAACGCCACTCTTTGCGGATCTTTGTCTGCTTGCGCGCCGGTACTACGCGGATCGAAAACGAGGGCAGCGCGCGCCCCACGTTGCGCAGCGCGATGCGCCCCACCACCGGACGCCCGGCAAAAACGTGCTCGGGCAGTCGCACATCCAATTGCAGCCCGCGCAGCACCAGGGCCGACACTACGCCGGAAACCAGAATGGCCGCCAGCATCGCCGCCACCACAATGTACAGCAGATTATTTCCCGTGTTCAGCGCCGCAATGCCAATCACCAGTGTGACCAGCACATAGACCATTCCGGCCTTGGTGACCTCGTAGTGAAACGTCTGCCGCAGCCGCTCCAACGCCACCCGCCGCGCCAGATAGGGCACGGTAACCAATCCCACAAAAGCCGCCATCAAGAGAGCCACGGAGGCGAGGATCACCGAAGCCCAAAGATGTCCCGCCTCACCCGACGCGGTGGAAAACAGTGCCGCCCCGAAAGCCAGGCCTAACCCCACCAGCGCCAGCAGGAATTTGGCCCACACTTCAGCTGCAGACGAGCGAAGCCACGCCCGTGGGCCTCTGGCTTCGCCCACATTCACAGAATTGACGTAAGTAGTCCCCACGTGGTTTGAGCCTAGCATTCTGGCAAGCAACGATCAACGAGAAGCGGTTGCGGAAAAAGCCTTCGTAACCTCACTCTGCGGTAGCAGTGGGATAGGGCCGACCTTCGCGCGTCAGTATTCGGACAGTTCCTTCATCGCCCGGAAAAGATCGTTAGCCTGCGGCAGGATGGCATCTTCGAGAATCGGCTGGTAGGCCACGAAAGTATCGGCGGCAGCAACCCGGCGTACCGGAGCATCCAGCTTATCGAACAGCCGGTCGGCAATGCGTGCCGCGATTTCAGCACCGTAGCCCCAGCTCAACGTATCTTCGTAGGCCACAAGGGCGCGATTCGTCTTCGCGACCGATTCCGCAATCGTCTCCCAATCGAAAGGATTCAGGCAGCGTAAGTCGATCAATTCCACTTTCACGCCGTGCTCGCGTTCGATCTTCTGCGCCGCCTGCAGCGCCCGCGGCACCACGGCGCCATAGGTGATGACCGTCAAATCCGTCCCAGGATGCACAATCTTCGCCTTGCCGAACGGAATCATGTAGTCCGCACCCGGATAAGCGGCGCGCCCGAAGGTCTCGCGATAGAGACGTTTGTGTTCCAGGAACAACACTGGATCATCAGACCGGATCGCAGTTCGCAGCAGCCCTGCCGCATCCAGCGCATTGGATGGAAAAACCACCCGCAGGCCCGGAATGTGCGTGAACATGCTCTCGCCGCACTGCGAGTGATAAATCGCGCCGCCCGTCAGATATCCGCCGATCGCGACCCGAATGACGACTGGGCACGAGAACACATTATTCGAGCGCCAGCGAATTACCGAGAGCTCGTCGCGAATCTGCATCATTGCCGGCCAGATGTAATCGAAGAACTGGATCTCGACCACCGGCTTCAGCCCACGCGTAGCCATGCCAGTCGCGCGTCCCACGATAGCGGCCTCGGCCAAAGGAGAATTGAATACACGGTCGTTGCCGAACTCGCATTGCAAGCCGAAGGTAAGTTTGAAAACTCCACCCTTGCCTTTGACCAGCTTGCGCTTCAAATATTCTTCGCGGCTGCAATCCGCAACATCTTCGCCGAAGATCACGATGCGCTCGTCGCGCTTCATCTCGTCGCGCAATGTCACATTGATTAAATCGGCCATGGTTTTAGCCGCAGGCTTTTTCCCGTCGGCAGTATCCGGGCCCACGACTGCCTGCGTATCGAAGGCCGCGGAGGTCGGATCGAGATCCGGTGAATACACAAACTGCATCACGCTCTCAGGCGCCGGTGGCAAAGCCGCTAGCGCCTGATCTACGGCAACTTGCAGCTCTTCTTCAACCTTCTTCTCCAGATCGTTGATGCCCTTTTCGTCGAGGATTCCCTCGCGCAGCAAAAACATCTGGGTGCGCGAAACCGGATCGCGGGCCGCATCCCGCTCCCGTTCGGCATCTGGTCGGTACAAGCGTTCGTCATCGGAAAGAGAATGCGAGTAAGGACGAATCACATGAGCATGCACAAACGCCGGTCCGTGGCCCTCGCGGCAATATTGCGTCGCGCGCTGAAACGCGCCGTAGCTAGCTACTGGGTCCGTGCCGTCGACTTCTTCGAAATGAAAGTTCGGGAACCCGGAAACCAGCCGCGAAATGCTGCCCCCCGCCGTTTGCACTTCCACCGGTACCGAGATCGCGTAGCCGTTATCCTGCACGCAGAAAATTACCGGGAGCTTGTTCAACGCAGCGGCGTTCATCGCTTCCCAGAATTCGCCTTCGCTGGTAGTACCATCGCCGAGCGATACATACGTGACCTCATCACCACGGAAGCTCACATCTTTGAAACGGCGGTAATCCGGCTTTTCGTTGTTTTCAGAGGCCGGAACCTCAGCGGCTTTCGGATGCTGCGCAAAATACCGTCCACCCTCCGCGCACCCCACCGCCTGCAGAATCTGCGATCCCGTGGGCGACGACTGAGTGACTATATTCAGCCGCTTATAGCCCCAGTGCGAAGGCATCTGCCGTCCGCCCGAACTCGGGTCGTCTGCCGCTCCTACTGCCTGCAGAAACATTTCCAGCGGTTGGGCACCCAGAGCCAGGCATAGGGCGCGGTCGCGGTAGTAAGGGTAAAACCAGTCGTAGCCTGCCTTCAGGACCAATCCGGCAGCAGCGCCGATGGCCTCATGCCCTGCCCCCGACATCTGGAAGAAGATTTTCTGCTGCCGCTTCAGCATGATTTCCCGGTCATCGATGCGCCGGGAAGTGTACATAATGCGGTAGAGCTCTATGAGCCGTTCGCGCGTAAGTCCCTCATAATTACGGGACTTCTTGCCACCTGGGAGAGAAAGTTTGGGGTCGGTTTTTGTGGTCGCCATCCGGTTCTCTAGTTATCTCGATTAGATGTCCGCCGCATCACTAAGGTGCACAGCCCTACCAGGCAGGTTGCATTGTAAATGGGATCGGGGAATTCTAAAACACACAAGTTCCCCAGTCGCGGAATTACTTGCCCGATACTCTTCCCAAGGTGCGTTCCAGGTCTGCAATCAGATCCTCAGTATCTTCGAGCCCAATGTTCAGCCTCACAATGCGGTGCCCATAGTCCGGACGGCCCTTGGCTCGATGAAGGTCGTATGCCACGGCCAGGCTCGCCACCCCGCCCCAGCTATAGCCAATCTCGAATAACTCCAGCTTATCGACCAATTGCAGCACTTGAGCCTTTGTGGTTTCTGGTTTGAATACGATGGAAAAAACCCCTGCCGATCCGGTGAAGTCCCGCTTCCAGATCTCGTGCCCGGGCGAATCCTCCAGGGCCGGATGCAGCACGCGCTCAATCTCCGGCCGCTCCGCCAGCCAGCGCGCAATCTGCAAAGCGGAGGCTTCAATGTGCTTCAGGCGAACTGCCATGGTCCGCATACCACGCAAAGCCAGGCTGCAGTCGTCCGGTGAGGACGCGCTTCCCAGCAGTTGCTGCGTTGCTCCCAATTGCTGGTAGAGCTTGGGATCCTTCACCGTCACCGACCCCAGCAGCACGTCGCTGTGTCCGCCCACATACTTCGTCAGCGCCTGCATGGTGATATCGGCGCCGTGCGCGAATGCATCGAAATACACTCCCGCGGACCATGTGTTATCCAGCGCCACCAGCGCGCCGTGAGCGTGCGCGGCTGCTGCGATGGCTGGCACGTCCTGCAATTCTATGGTGATCGATCCCGGGTTCTCGCACCAAACCAGCCGAGTGTTCGCCTGCAAAAGATCCTTAATCCCGCTACCGATTTCTGGTGGATAGAAGCTGGCATCCACTCCAAAGCGCCGCAACACATTCCTCACCAGTTGCCGGTTCGGCGTGTAAACATTCTCTGGGATCAGAATGTGATCGCCGCTCTTCAGCAATGCCAGGTTGATCAGCGAAATCGCACCCTGCCCGCCAGGCGTGATAATCGTCCGGTAACCGTTCTCCAGTTCGCAGATTTTCCCCGCGAGTTCCAAAGTTGTGGGCGTGCCATAAAGGCCGTATGTGTAGCCGACTTCGTACTGATCCCAACTGTCGTTCACCGAAGCGGCATCTGGAAACAACGTTGTCGATCCGCGAAACACGGGACTCGCCAGCGACCGGTATCCCTCCGGAATCTTAACGTCGGAATGAATCAATCGCGTCTTCCAACTCTTCGCCATGGCGAAATTATACGGACGAACCCGCTCGGTTGCCGGAACTACCACAGAGTATGGATAGGTCGATCTGAATGAGAAGCGGAAGCATCAACCGCGGGCTGCCCGTTTCGCGAGCAGTTTTTCTTCTTTGAACAGCAGCAATAGCTTTTTCGCGCGTCCGGGCTCTGTTGCGAAATCTGCCATTGTGAGAGTGCTCTTTAAGAAGGAATTCAGGCCTGGGATATTCAAGGCTTGGGCAGCACCCAAATCGTGGAAGCCCATCGTCCAATCCGGAAAGTCTCGGCGGGTTATCGTTTCGCTGGACAATGATATTACCTTTCGATGACGAAAGTCCTGGCCGATTTTTCGGTACAGGGCCATTACGTCGTCCCGCTTCCCCTCAAGAGCTTGCAAGAATTTGCCTTCTTTGAATAAAAGCATACCGGTGATGCCGAGCGTAGAGTTATTCGCTCTGCTTTTCGCAAGAAGTTCCGCCAGGTCCAGATGTGAGAAATGGCCAACGGCCTCACTGAGATAGACCAGGGAAATAAGATCGCCGGACTGCGTCATCCTTCTTTTATCGGAAAATTAGAAGGTCACTTGAGATTAGATCTTCTAAATCTTCCAGAAGAGTGTCTCTCTCCTTGTTGGCCCAACATGTTGTGACATCGGCAAGGTCGCATCAGTTATCCTGAAAACTGATGATTCGCACTCGCCTCGCCTTCGACCCGCGCACCATCAGGCTCGTAATCTTCGATCTCGACGGCACTCTGATCGATTCGCGCCTAGACCTGGTGCACTCGGTAAATGCGGCGCTGCGACACATCGGGCGGCCCGAATTGCCCGATGACGTCATCGCCAGCTACGTGGGCGATGGCGCCCCGGTTCTGATTCAGCGCGCTCTCGGCGGCGAGTCGGTCGACGAGGCGGTAGTACGCGAAGGTCTGCAGTTCTTCTTGTCTTACTATCGCGAGCACAAGCTCGACCACACCACGGTTTACCCTGGCATTCCCGAATCGCTGGCCGCGATTCAGAACTCGTCTCGCCAGAGTTCGAGCGGTGATAATCGCGCGCAACTCAATGGCGCGCGTCGAATGGCGGTGCTGTCGAATAAGCCAGTAGTCCCGTCACGTGCCATTGTTGAGGCGCTCGGCCTGGGCGCGTTCTTCACGACAGTCTACGGTGGGAACAGTTTCGCAACGAAAAAGCCTGCCCCCGAAGGTGCGCTCAAACTGCTCGAAGAACATGGCGTCGCTCCGCAAGAGGCCGCGATCGTCGGCGACTCTCACGTGGATGTCGAAACCGGACGCAACGCCGGCCTCTGGACGGTTGCTGTCAACTACGGCTTCGCGCCGCATACGCTAGAGGCAAGCTCCCCGGACGTGATCGTGGATTCACCGCACGAACTTGCGCAAGTATTCCATTAGAGCAGCCTCTCTTTCGCCGATACTTACGGGCTCTCATGTAAACTCATGCGGACGATGAGCGACGCAACCGGCTTCACCCCTTCGGAACTGCGCAAGCTGCGCAGCATGAAAGGCCCTCACGGCATTCAGAAATTTCTAGACGATGCTCCCTATCATCTCGCAGACACGGCCTGGTCTCCACGCCGGGTCTTAGCCGAACAAACCGCGCATTGTCTCGAAGGAGCCATCTTCGCCGCTGCCGCTCTGCGCGCCAACGGATATCCTCCGCTTCTGCTCGACTTCGAAGCGGAGCACGACACCGATCACGTGATCGCGATCTTTCGCGAAAACGGATGCTGGGGCGCTGTGGCCAAATCGAACTTCACCGGATGCCGCTGGCGCGAGCCGGTTTACCGCACGCTGCGCGAACTGGCGTTGAGTTATTTCAATATCTACTTCAATCTGCGCAGGGAGCGTACGCTGCGGCGGTTTTCGGTGCCCGTCAACCTGAAACGATTCGATCGCCAAAACTGGATGACTACCGACAAACCGGTGTGGTTCATTGTGTACCACCTGTTCGAAATAAAGCACTATCCGCTGATTACCCCAGCGATGGCGAAACACCTGCATCGCGTGGACAAGCGCCTGTTTCAGGCGGAATGTCTGGGCAAGGCGCTAAAGCCTAAAGGCTAAAATGCCGTGGGACGATTCGCAAGCAAATCGTCCCACACTGCGAAAGCATACCGAACACTAAAACACGATCGTACCGAACGTTCCCGCTAGATTGCCGCTCGGTCCAGCCGTAAAGAACAGTTGATTCTTCCCCCCGTTCTTGCCCAAGTTGTCTCCGAAATCAATTCCCCAAAGCTGGTCTATAGAAATGGCCTTGCCGCTTGCGTCCCTGATCGTTCCCACAAACTTCCCGGTAGTGGCATTGAAAGCGTTGATGGTCCCGGTGTTGGTGTTATTCGAGACCAAAAGCGCATTGCTGAGTGGTCCAAATTTTGCCGGGGCCAGAGCAATTCCCCAGGGCTGATTGAGCGGTAACCCTTGGATCAAATGCTCGCCGGGCGTCACGGGCGTACCGTCTTCTTTGAACACGTCAACGAACCCGCCGTTCGCACCGCTGACGTTGGCAAATGTCACATAGACCAATCCATTGATGTCGCGGATGCCGAATGGCGCAAAGCCGGTGGGCACCGCAGCATCCGTGATCGAGGTCACGAGATTGAAATTTCCGTCGTAGACATCCACCTTGTTGTTTGCCATGTCGGCAGCGTACAGAAGGTTGCCGGAAGCCTTGTTCGTGATCGCCAGCCCGGTGTATACCGCAGGAGTTTTACTGGTCGAGGTGTCGACTGCAATAATCGCTTGATTGATGTTCGACTTGGGAGTCCACCCGCTTATAGTTCCATCCAGCGTGGCGAATAGAAAAACCGACGGCCATCCCGCCACTTGAAACTCACCAGTCGTGGATGCGCTCCACACAATTCCCGTTGGCGTGCCTGGGCCATTTGCACCGGTGGGCGAATCCGGGCCGTTTCCCGCGGTTGGGATGACTACCTTCAGTTGTTGCACGGCGCTTCCGGAGGCGTCGTAAAGGGTCGACCATCCGGAATCATTGTCGCTGATCCACCACGGCGAACCGGGCGCGTGGACTATCCCCCACGCATTCACCAACAGTGGATCTGTATGTGTGGCCGCCTTCACCTGGTTTGAGCTTAGGTTTGTGAGTTGATATTGCGCCGCGGCCATGCTGGAAATAATCATCAGCATAGCTCCGAGGACAGAGGTTAGCGCTAGAGTTCGATAGATCAAACGGGGCATGGTCAGTTTCTCCTTGGTAATGGAAAGTGGCAAGAACATCTGCGGTCCTTCAGTTGAGCCTTTCACCCTGGACGCAGATCAACGTTAGGAGCGGCCCTGCTTGGACTTGTCACCGGTGCGTCATCAGTTTGTAGAATTCTTGTCTTCACGACGCAGAAGCGTCTGATCTTGACGAGTCTTGCTTCCGTACGTCGCGGAGAAAAGCTAAAATGGGACGTGGCTCATCGCATTCTGATTCTCTTTTTGTTTCTTGCTTCCGCACTGGCGTACGGTCAGCAAGATCAACCGGCGCCTGCCGGAGATCCTGCCCAAAGCAATGCCACAAACACTTCCCAGCTCGATTTGCAGCCTGACGCAGATGGCGCACTTTCGCAGGAGCAAATGCAGCGCCTCTTTCGCGTGGTCGCCGACAAGGATATGGAGAACGATAAAAGACTGCGCGACTACACCTACTTGGAACGCGACGAAGAGCAGAGGCTCGACAACAAGGGCCAGGTTAAATCGACTGAGGTGAAGACTTACGACGTGATGGAGCTTTACGGCGAGCAGGTACAGCGTCTGATTGAAAAAGACGATAAGCCACTCGACGCCAAGGACGCGGCCAAAGAAGAGGAAAAAATTCAGAAGGTGATCGACAAGCGCAAGAACGAATCAGAGGAAGAACGCAACAAACGCGAAAAGAAAGAAGAAAAAGATCGCGAAGAGGACCGCAAGTTCGTGCGCGAAGTCGCCGATGCCTACAACTTCAAACTGATAGGAACGGAACTTGTAGGCGGCCGCGAGGCCTGGGTGATTGATGGCGAGCCGCGCCCTGACTTTGTCCCGCACATGAAGGAATCCAAGTTCTTGACGAAATTCCGCGGCCGCGTCTGGATCGATAAGAGCGATCTTCAATTAGCCAGGATGGATGTGGAATGTCTGGACACAATCTCTTGGGGACTGTTCCTGGCCCGTTTTCATAAGGGCTCTCGCTTCATGCTGGAGCAGACGCGGGTGAACCAGGAAGTGTGGCTGCCGCGCCAGTTAACCGCAAAGGTTGATGTGCGCCTCGCCTTGCTCAAGAACTTCAACGTCGATGTGGAGCAGAGCTTTCGCGATTACAAGAAATTCCGGGCCACGACGAAGATTATGGCCGTGGAAGATCTGCAGAAGAAATGAGTCGTCGCTTTACCGCCGGTCAGAAGTGCTGCTCTCCTGAGTAAATTCAGCGCCTCATCAACTGCTCTGAACCGGAGAGCCACCGAGCCTCATCTAGTAATCGCGGCCGTCTTCAGCCATTGCCGAGGGAACCATGTCTACGCAATTAACACCTTTCTCAGCGGATCTTCGTGGCGAAGCTTTTCCCGTTCTCACGCCCGACCAGATTAATCGTGTTCGTGCCGCCAGCAAAGTTCGGCAAGTGGAAGTCGGGGACATCCTGTTCGAGCCGGGCGACAGCAATATCCCGTTTTTCGTGCTGCTGTCTGGAAGCCTGGAAATCCTGCAGCCGGGTCTGCAGGGTGAGCGCCTGATCGTTAAGCATGGGCCCGGCCAATTCACCGGAGAAATCACGATGATCTCGGGCCGGCTGAGCTTGGCGCGGGGCCGAGTAACTGAAGCTGGCGAAGTTCTGGAAATGAGCAGCGACGATTTGCGAACTCTGGTCGCCAGAGACGAGGAGCTCAGCGAAATCTTCATGCGTGCCTTCATTCTGCGGCGGGTTGCGTTGATCAACCGGGGGCAAGGAAACGTTATTCTAATGGGCTCGCGCCACTCCGCTCAAACCCTGCGTCTGCGCGAGTTTCTTACCCGCAACGGACATCCGCACACCTATGTCGATCTCGACACCGATACCAGCGCTCAGGAATTGCTCGATCGTTTTCATGTCACCATGAAAGAGATCCCTGTCGTCATCTGCAACAACCGCACAGTGCTGCGTAGTCCTTCGATTCAGGAACTTGCGAGATGCCTTGGGCTCAATGCCCACATCACGCCCTCGGAGTTGCGCGATGTAGTAATCGTTGGCGCGGGACCCTCCGGTTTGGCAGCGGCGGTTTACGCCGCATCGGAGGGCCTGGATGTTCTGGTGATCGAGGCTGACTCTCCCGGTGGGCAGGCGGGCTCGAGTTCCAAGATCGAAAACTATCTCGGATTTCCGATGGGAATTTCGGGAAACGAACTTGCAGGCCGCGCCGCCGCACAAGCGCAAAAATTTGGCGCCCAAGTACTGATCGCTAACAACGTGACAAAATTGAACTGCGAGCAGCGCCCCTACGAATTGACCGTGGACTGCGGCCAGACGATCAAAGCGCGGACCGTAGTGATTGCCAGTGGTGCGCAATACAACAAGCCGAACATCGACAACCTGAAAAAGTTTGAAGGCCAGGGTGTCTACTACGGCGCTACCTATATCGAGGCGCAACTCTGCGGAACGGACGATGTAATTATTGTAGGCGGCGGAAACTCAGCCGGCCAGGCAGCGGTTTATCTCTCGCAGACCGCCGGCAAAGTCCATATGTTGGTGCGGTCGAATCAATTGTCGGACACTATGTCGCGCTACCTGATACAGCGCATTGAAGAAAATCCCGCGATCGAAATATATTACCGCACGCAGATTGTTGGCCTGGACGGCGATACTCAACTGGAAAGCGTGACCTGGCAGGACAAGAACACCGGCGAGAAATCGGTCCACAACATTCGCCACGTTTTCATCATGGCGGGAGCTTCTCCGCGCACCGAGTGGCTGCAAGGATGCGTGCTGTTGGATAGCAAAGGCTTCATTCTGACTGGACGGGATTTGGACCCTTTCTCGCAGAGCTTCAATTGGCCGTTGCCGCGCGCTCCCCAGATGCTGGAAACCAGCCTGCCGGGCGTATTTGCCGTCGGCGATGTCCGAGCAGGGAATGTAAAGCGCGTGGCTGCCGCCGTGGGGGAAGGATCGATCTCCATCTATCTCGTGCATCGGGCGCTGGCGGAGTTGTAGGGGCGGCTATCTGGATGTACACTGCTGCGGTTATCCGCGGCAGGCCGCTCGGTTAGCCCCAATGTTCAAACGAATCGTTCTGCTATTGGCTCTGTCTCTGCCAGTGACTGCGTGGGCGAAACCAGAGTCCTGGTTAGAGGTACGTGCCCCCCATTTCACTGTTATCACTAACTCCAACGAGAAGCAGGCACGCCGCGTCGCGGATCAGTTTGAACGCATGCGCTCTGTTTTTCACACGCTGTTCCCAAAGATACAGATAGAAAATCTCGGTTCGATCACGGTTCTGGCTATCAAGGATGAGAAAGATTTTCGCGCGCTCGAACCAACGGCCTATCTGGCTAAGGGACAGCTCAAACTAGGCGGCTTATTCCTGCGCGGAGCAGACAAGAACTACGTTCTGTTGCGGCTGGATGCTGAGGGCGAGCATCCCTATGCAGTCGTCTATCACGAATACACTCATCTGCTCCTAAGCAAGGCGGAATTTATTCCGCTCTGGCTGAACGAGGGTTTGGCGGAGTATTACCAAAATACTGACATCCACGAAAAAGACGTCGCATTAGGCCAACCCAGCCCGGAAAATCTCGAATTGCTGCGCCAGACCCGGTTAATGCCCTTACCAACGCTATTCGCCGTCGATCATTCGTCCCCGTACTACCACGAAGAAAACAAGGGATCCATCTTTTACGCGGAGTCCTGGGCCCTCACCCACTACCTGGAACAGAAGGATTTCCGTGACAAGACTGAGCGGCTTACAGTTTACGCGCAGTTGTTGGCCCAAAACGTAGACGCCACTACCGCCGCGACGCGCGCCTTCGGAGATCTGAAACAGTTACAGTCCGCGCTGGAAGGATATGTGAGCCAGGCCAGTTTTAAATATTTCAGAATGGCAGGATCAACCGACATCGATGACAGCAAGTTCGAGTCTCGCGGGCTGACTCCTTTCCAAGCCGATGCAGTGCGTGCCGATTTTCTGGCTTATAACGACAGAACCGCCGACGCGCGCGCGCTCCTTGACCAGGTTCTGCAAGGAGACCCAAATAATGTTCTGGCCCATGAAACCATGGGCTATCTGGAATTTCGCGAGCAACATATTGACGCCGCGCGCAACTGGTACGCTCAGGCAGTGAAGCTTGATTCGCAAAGTTTCCTGGCACATTACTACTTCGCCGCTATTTCCATGAACGGCGCAATGAACGAGACGGAGCAATCGCAGGTTGAAAGCAGCTTGCGTGCCAGCATCAAGCTGAATCCTAATTTTGCACCGAGCTACGATCGTTTAGGTGCGCTTCTGGCTATGCGACACAGCAATCTGGAAGAAGCGCACATGATGGAATTGACTGCCACTCAATTGGACCCCGGAAATTTTGGCTATCGCCTAAACGCGGCCAATATTTTGATACAAATGGGCCGTGGAGACGATGCTGTGAGAGTAATTAGGAATGCCATGCATCTCGCCGCTTCTCCGCAAGAGACCGCAATGGCAGACAATTTCCTAATGCACCTGCAGGAATATGCCAAGTTTCAGCAACAAAGACAATCCTCCGCCGAACCGATGAACTGGGACACTTCTGAGGTGGTTTCCTCCGGCAGTGTTTCCCAGGTTGATCCCGCCAAGCTCATCAAACAAGACGAGCCTACTCCGAACGGCCCACACCGTTTTCTGACCGGAATATTAAGCAACGTCCACTGCGATACTCCCTCCATGGATCTTGACGTAACTTCAGGCGGAGGAACCCTTGGCTTGCATGCCAACAACTATTTCAAAGTCGAATACAGCGCTCTAAACGTGACGCTCAAGGGAGATCTCCGCCCGTGCATGGATCTGGAAGGACGATCCGCAAAAGTTGAGTACGTGGAATCGTTAAATAAGAACGCCGGTGCAGTCATCGCAATTGAGATTCACAAGTAAGCACTGAAAGCCGCGTCAGTGAAGCCCCGTCGCTTATGGCCGCGCCCGTCTTGCCTGCGTTTATAATAGAGAGATTCCCACTCGGCGAAATTGCTTTCTGTGGGCGTTCTCCATGGACTTTAAACTCGTTTCCGATTACAAACCGCAGGGCGATCAGGGGCGTGCCATCGAGTCCCTGCTGCGCGGTGTGTACGACCGCGAGAAGCATCAGGTTCTGCTCGGAGTCACCGGCTCGGGCAAGACCTACACCATGGCCAAGGTCATCGAGGCGGTGAATCGTCCCGCGCTGGTGATGGCTCATAACAAAACTTTGGCGGCGCAGCTTTATCACGAGTTCAAGAATTTCTTCCCGCACAACGCAGTGGACTATTTTGTTTCGTATTACGACTACTACCAGCCCGAGGCTTACGTTCCCGCCGCCGATCTGTTCATCGAAAAGGAAGCAACCATCAACGATGAACTCGATAAACTTCGACTGTCGGCGACTCGATCTTTGTTTGAGCGTCGCGACGCGCTCATCGTAGCTTCGGTGAGTTGTATCTACGGCCTCGGCTCGCCGGAAGCTTATTACGGCATGATGTTGTTTCTAGAGAAGGGACAAAAGATTGCGCGCGAAGACATCACGCGCAAACTGGTCGACATCCTTTACGAGCGTACCAACGGCGAATTCCGTCGTGGAACATTTCGCGTGCGCGGCGACGTAATCGAAGTCTTCCCCACCTACGATGACATGGCCTACCGGATCGAGCTCTGGGGAGATCAAGTCGAATCGCTGGCCCAGAT
>JBAVQD010000250.1:0-4334 GCA_049693675.1 Candidatus Sulfotelmatobacter sp.
GCTCCAGCCTTACCGCATGATTAAGGATCACCGTACAAAAACTGAGGTCGGGGACGTCGATCGCGTGCTGGATGGGGATCTGCAACCGTTCATCCGCGCCTATCTGCTGGCGCGGCGCGGGGAGAAACAGGAGAAATAGTGGGCGGGAAGCAGGGCAACGCGATCAAGCTCGGGCCACGGTTTTTGAAGGCATTTCTTTTTGCGGCGGAGAAGCATGCGGGCCAGGTGCGCAAGGCCTCAACAACGCCGTATATCGCGCACTTGATGGGCGTGGCTTCGCTGACGCTGGAATTTGGCGGTGATGAAGATATGGCGATCGCGGCATTGCTGCACGATGTAGTGGAAGATTGCGGCGGGGCGTCCATGCTGAAAGAAGTGAAGAAGCGTTTTGGCAGCCGTGTCGCGAAGATTGTGCATGACTGCACGGATTCCGATATCGAGCCGAAGCCGCCCTGGCGCGAGCGCAAAGAAAGTTATATCCGGCATTTGACAGATGCCGATGCGGAGACCAGGTTAGTTTCCGCGGCGGACAAACTGAATAACGTGCGCTCGATTCTTTCGGATTACCGGGAAGTTGGGGAATCAATCTGGGCACGCTTCAACGGCGGGCGCGATGGCACCCTTTGGTACTATCGGTCTTTAGTGCGGGAATTTAAGCGTGGCAAATCAAGCCGGCTGATTCGCGAATTGGAACTGGCGGTGGTGGAGCTTGAAATGCTGGCAAAATCGGAGACCCCGGCGTTGATCGAAGAGGTGAAGTGATGGGTCGAACGATCGATCAGGTTCGCGCGTCGAAGCTGCCATCGAACATGATGCAGTTTGCGGCGCGGGGCGCGCTGTCGGTGCCGCCGGACGAAAATCTTGAAATTCTGGTTTATCTCGCCAGGCACAATAAAGTGTTTGGCGATCTTGCCCGTATGACTCTGGCGGGGTGGGACGAAACGGCATCTCTGGCCGCGGCCTCCGATCCAAAAACGGCGCGCGAAGTGCTCGACTATCTGGTCTCACCCGAGAATCTGCGGCCGAAGTTGCTGCCGTCCCTGCTGGAAAACCCGTCCGTGCCGGAGAGCGAGCTGGCTAAGTTTGCTATTTCTGCCTCTCCGGAGAATATCGCTACGATGTTGCAGAGTGCCCGCGTGTGCGCGGCAACAAATATTTTGCAGTCACTTCGATCGAACCCTTACGTAAAGCCGAATGAGGCTTCGACGATTGCTGAATTGTTGGGCGGGAAGAAGGCGGCCAAGCCCGATACAGCCGCCGAGAGTCCGGTTGCGGCTGCCTCCGATTCCGCCGCCGCGCCCGCTTCTGTAGCCATGGTGGCATCGGCTGAGGAAGAGCCGGGTGATGTTCCTGAAGAAGCGATTTCTGCCTATCTCACCGAGCACGCCGCGGAAATTGTTGCCGAAGATGGAAAGCCATTTCAGCCGATCGGCGGAATCATGGAGTTGTTAGGAGCCGACTATTTTCCGGTATCGGCAATGCAGGAGATTGCAGCCGCCCCGAAGACGGCTGAGCCTGGTTCGAGTCCCGCGGCAGCAGCTGCGAAGCCGGGCGTTGCCGTGCTTGCCAATCCGTCTGGCCGTGTGGCTCCTCTTGCCCCGGTGCCGGCAAAGCGCGAGAATACAATGCAGAAGATCAACGGCCTCGATGTAAAAGGTCGTATCCAGTTAGCGCTCAAGGGAAACAAAGAGGAACGTTCGATTCTGATTCGCGACGGCACCAAGGTGGTGGCCCTCGCGGTGTTGGAAGCGCCGAAACTTTCCGATGGAGAAGTGGAAAAATTCGCGCTGCAGAAAAATGTGCTGGAAGCGGTGCTGCGGCAGATTCCGTTGAAGCGCCGCTTCATGAAGAATTACATCGTCGTCCGGAATCTCGTGTCGAACCCGCGTACTCCGCTTGACCTTGGATTGGGACTGATGAAACATCTGCTGGCAGTGGACTTGAAGAATATCTCCGCCAATAAGGAAGTTTCTGAAACCGTGCGCAAGCTGGCACTGAAGATGTACAAGCAAAAGCTGGATGCGGCGAATAAAAAGTAAATGGCTTCTCTTCCTCAATCCGATCAAATCGCTGCGCTGCTGAAAAGCGCGAAAACGATCGCGGTGGTCGGACTGTCCAATGACCCCATGCGCGCCAGCCAAGGCGTGTCGGCTTACATGCAGAGCCATGGATATCGCATCATTCCGGTGAATCCACAGATTGAATCGTCCTTGGGCGAGAAGGCCTATGCTTCGCTGTCCGACGTCCCAGAAAAGATCGACATCGTGAATATCTTTAGGCGTCCTGAGTTTGTCGAAGAGATCGTAGAGCAGGCGATCCGGCTGAAAGTGCCGGCGATCTGGATGCAAGAAGATGTGATTCATGAGAAGGCTGCGGAGAAGGCGCGTGCAGCGGGAATCTTTGTAGTGATGGACCGCTGCATTCTCAAGGAACATCTGGCGCGCTTCCGCTGAGTGGAACTGCCCCGCTCTGGCCGTGGGAACTAAATCGTCGCGCTCTGCGTATAACACTAAGCAACACGATTTTCTGAACGAGGCGCGCCCTTTGGACGATGATGCAACGCTGATACCCACCGCCGAGCCAGTACCACCCACACAACCATCAACCCTGCGCAAGATTTTTTTCGGCGAAGATGGCTTGCGCGCTGGTTGGAGCCTGCTGATCTTTGTCGCGATCTTTGCCGCGATCGTCTTCTCCGTAAACTTCATCGGTCACAGATTGTTCCCCGGAGCCTTAAAGACGCCGAAGCCAGGTGCAGAGGCTTCTCCAACTTTCTTGTATTTTGCCGAGTTGATTCCCTTCATCATTACCGTTCTTGTCACCTGGATTATGTCGAAGATCGAACGGCGGCCCAACTCTGTATACGGCTTCGGCGGCAGCCGCGGACTGAAATATTTCTTCAGCGGCCTGGCCTGGGGCATTGTGTGTCTATCGCTTTTGATCGCGGCGCTATGGAAGACAGGACTGCTGGCCATCGATAACCGTTTGCTCTTTGGCCGGGACGTTTTTCGTTACGGGGCTATCTGGCTGCTTGGCTTCTTTCTCGTCGGCCTGCTCGAGGAGTACCTTACCCGCGGCTACCTGCAGTACACCCTTACGCGCGGCCTCGCCGGCATTTACCGGTGGGCATTTAAGACTCGCCACAGCAAGGCCTTGGGTTTCTGGACCGCTGCTATCATCTTTTCTCTACTGTTCGGCCTCGGCCACGGCAAGAACCCGGGAGAGTCCCCGATCGGATTGCTGTCTGCTGGCCTGGCGGCCATGCTTTTCTGTTTCAGCCTATGGCGTACGGGTTCGCTCTGGTGGGCGATCGGCTTCCATACGTCGTGGGACTGGGGCCAGTCTTTTCTCTACGGCGTCCCCGACAGCGGGCTGATGGTGCAGCACCATCTTCTCGCCACGCACCCGATCGGCAAACCTGTCTTGAGCGGAGGAACCACCGGGCCAGAAGGCAGCGTTTTGATTATCGCCATCTTCGCGCTCGCCAGCCTCATCATCCTTTTCACCCTGCCCCGTACTCATCACAGCGGTCTACCAGACCGCTCCGCCTAGGGCTCATTCTCCACAGGAATGGGGCCTGCTTCAGGTCCGCGCGCAGATCAAACTGAGGCTTTAAGCACCGGTCCTGACGAATACTACGCTGGCGTCATCGCGAAGGGCGACGCCCCTGGTGAAGGCACGGACGTCATCGAGAATGGTGATTGCGGAAGCGTCGCGACCAGAGACGTGTTCAGCGAGACGCTCCAGTCCGTATTCCTCTTCCGCATCGTTGACGGCTTCGCTGATGCCGTCGCTATAGAAAACCAGCCGCGAACCATGCGAGAGAGTTACGCTGGTTTCCGAATAGTCGCCACAGCTCAAGCCCAACGGCAGCCCGCGCTCCGTGTCGAGAAAACGCGCACCGCTATCGTCGATCAAAAGTGGATGCAAGTGTCCCGCGCTGGCGAATGTGACGCTACGGGAGATAGGATCCAACACCGCGTAGACCAAAGTAACAAACTTACCGGCGGGAAAGTCTTCCACCAATAAGTGATTCAACTTGGTCAAGACTTCCGCCGGAGTGCAACAGGCCTCCGCCAGAGACCGCAGCATGCCCCGCGTAGCCGACATGAGGAGCGCCGCGGCGGTGCCCTTTCCAGAAACATCAGCCAGCACCAAGCCCCAACGGCCGTCGGGAAACGGAATGAAGTCGTACCAATCTCCGCCGACGGCTCGGGCGGGAATGCTAAGACCGGAAATGGCAAATCCAGGGACGTAAGGAGATGCCTTGGGCAGAAGGGCTTGCTGAATGGCGCGAGCTTCCTCAGCTTCAAGGCTCATGGCTTCGCGCTCGG
>JBAVQD010000251.1:0-2514 GCA_049693675.1 Candidatus Sulfotelmatobacter sp.
CTGTTGCCTCGACGCAAGGGTGTGAGCCGCATCCTCGCCTTTGCCAACAATGCTCACATGGGCAACTACCGCGAAGCCGTACAGGCATATCTCGCGGGAACGGACCCTACCCCCGAGATAACCCGGCACGAGCATTTCGGTACCGTGAAGTACGGCTTCGAATGGAACAATGAGCAGGAGATCACGGAGAACCTCCGCATCGGCAGTCGCTTTGGCTGGAACGACGACCAGGAGGAATCCTTTGCCTACACCGAGGTCGGCCAGAGCGCGCTCCTCGGCTTCGACTATGCAGGGCCCCGTTGGAAGCGGCCTTTGGACAAAATCGGCGTTTCCTTCGTAAGCAACGCAATAAAAAAGGACCACCAGAATTACCTGAAGAATGGCGGACTGGGGTTCCTGCTGGGCGACAGCCGCCTCAACTACGGCCGCGAAAACATCGAGGAAGGCTACTACAACTGGCATGTCATGAAGGGTCTTTTCTTCGCCCTCGATATCCAGCACATTGACAATCCCGGATACAATCGCGACCGCGGCCCGCTGTGGTTGGCCGGAGTACGCACACACGTGGATTTCTGATGCCTCTCCCAACGCTACTATTCGCGCTCCGTCTCATGTCGGCACTGCTGTTAGGTGCACTGGTTGGTCTGGAACGGCAATGGCGCCAGCGCATGGCTGGGACGCGCACGAATGCCCTGGTGGCTGCCGGAGCCGCAGCCTTCGTGATGTGCGGTCTGCTGCTCGACAACGACTCTTCCGCGCGAGGGCGCATCGTCTCCTATGTAGTTTCGGGAGTCGGTTTCCTGGGCGCAGGCGTCATTTTCAAAGATGGCGCGAATGTGCGAGGACTAAATACCGCCGCGACTATTTGGTGCTCGGCCGCCATCGGCGCACTCTCCGGACTCGGTGCCCTAAAGCTCGCTTTGATACTCGCGGTCGCTGTTCTGGCGACAAATATGGTACTGCGGCCGCTCGCATATCGTATCCACCCGGCTCTGCCCGAGGCTATCCCGATCGAGACGCTCTATGAAGTGAAGCTTCTCTGCAAAGTCCCGGTTGCGGCCCACATCCGAACCTTGCTGCTATCCACGATCAGCCAGTCACCGGTGACTCTGCAGTCTATACATGGTGAACAGGATGATACAAATAATCAGGCGCAGATCAGGGCGGGGATTACGACAGCTGGCCGAAACAATGAAGCGATCGAACAAGTGGTTATGCGTCTCTCGATTGAGGACGACGTTTCATCTATTAGCTGGTCCATCGCTGAAACAGCCATAGAGTAGGGCTCATCGAGCGTTTCCCCCCGGAGGCCCTTCAAGCAACTCACCGCAGTCCCCGCGCGGGATAGCCCGGTAAACCTCAGTACCAGCCCTGGTTTACGCGGAGAAACTCGGGATTCCTGATTCGTCTAGAATCAATCGTGCCCGAATCGAACATCGTCCGCCTCGCCAGACAAGTCAATCGGGACTCGTCTAAATTCTTAATCGGAAGATTACAATTGCTCCGAAAAGAGTTTAGGCGCGGCTCGCGAGCTTCAGGCAGTGCGATATTCAGCTCTTCCACAACCTTCAAAGATCACGCCTTTCATCATGGGGGACGGACAGAGCTTCAGTTCAATCTTGGGGTTGAAGGAGACCGTATCCGGTACGGTGTAGCCTTCTCTCTTCAATTAAGCCGAGCTTTGACTTCGCTCGATATCCTACTTCCGAAGATAGAGCTGTTCAATGAATTTGTGACAGAGAATGCAAAAGCACTCAGAGATCTGCAAATGTGGCACTACGCGGGTGATCGATCGCCTGAACGACTGCCAACACCGATCACTGAGGAGTTGATTCGAGAAGGCGTCTTTATCTTTTTGGGAACTGCCCAGCCGTCGCGTGAAGTCAGCAGCGAGGCTATCCTCACTCTTTTTGACCGCCTCTTACCCCTCTATGTTTTCGTGCAGTCGAATGGCAAAGCCGCACCAACCAGCATTCCCTCGAAAGGTTTTCGGTTTCGGCCTGGTTTCAGGAAACGCGTGATGAGAACAAGGATGTCTAAGACCCAGGCCCAGCTCTCTGTGGAGTTGCGTGAAGCCCGAATACAGAAACAGCTATATGCTGAACTTTGCGAAGAATATAACGCAGCTGACATTGGAACCGAAATCCCGAATGGGATTGGCGGATTCATCGATGTTGTAAGAAAAACTAAGACCGGTTATGTTTACTACGAACTAAAGGCGGGTCGTCTTCTACAGAGCTGTATTCGAGAAGCAATTGGTCAACTCTTGGAATATTCTTTGTGGCCTACGACGCAACCAGCAGAGGAGTTAGTGATTGTTGGAGAGGCGAGTCTCGACAACGATGGTCGCGCATATTTGGAGACACTAAAGAAAAGGTTTCACCTGCCTCTCCTCTATCGGCAAGTCGAATGCCCAAGGGAATGAAGCTCAAGAGTGGCTGGGACTTGATTGGTGCCAACCAGCATGGCCCTCTGAAGCTAAGTGGCTGAGCAGTCTCGGCTGAGCGTTGATAG
>JBAVQD010000252.1:0-58892 GCA_049693675.1 Candidatus Sulfotelmatobacter sp.
TCGTTCAAGACATTGGCCATGCCCACGGAGCCTACAAGCCTCCGCCGGATTCAATGTCCCGGACGCTACTCTCGTTGGCCGGTTTTCAGGTGATAATCAGTGGCCGGTTTTGGGTGATCGCTGAGGATAGCCCGACGTGCATAGCGAATCTCGCGCGCGCTTACGTCGCAACCGGCAAGCGGAGTGAAGCCGAAAGACTCCTGAGCGATCTGAAGAAGCGCTCAAATCCTGCTTACTCGTATGCTCCTGAGATCGCCATCGTCTATGTATCTCTCGGCGACGCTGACCAAGCTGTGAATTGGCTTGAAAAAGGTTACGAAGAACGGTTTAACCCTGGCGTGTTATTGCGGCCGGGCTTCGATCCTCTCCGTTCCGACTCGCGCTTCAAAGACCTTCTACACCGCATGGGGCTATCTGGGTGAGTGTGTACTTCATCGGCGACAGACAACGGCAAGAATCAAAAAAGCTTTTTGACAATTGGCTAGTATGGTATTTCTGACTTCTGATTCTCCGCGCATCATTCCCCCAAGTTTGCAACTCCTCATTTGACAATTAGTTGACAACCAGACCGTGTCCCACAACCCTCTCGTACAGTCCACTGTTCTGTCACCTCTGAGAAACCCTCGTTCGAAGGTTGCGGGCACCATAAGACAACTTGGCTTACGCAGACTGCGAAGACCGGGCATTCGTGTGTCAAGAATAAGGAGAAATGAAATGAACTTGCAAGATTTTGTGCGCAACAAGAATCGCAGTTTTACATCGTTTGCCACCCTCGTTCTCGGTTTGCCGCTGGTGGTATGGTGGGCCGCGATCTGTGCCGCCGCGGCTCCGTCGATTCCTTGTTCGCGGAGATGGTCTTTGATCTGTTCGCGCCTTGGACTGGAAGCCTCCAGATATTCCTTCGTGTAGCCTTTTATTTCCGGCTGTCCATGCTTGCCGCGCTCCAGTTCGTAGCCCAGCTTCTCCAGACGCAAAGCCAACTCGGATCGGTAGACCGCTGTGACGTAGCGTTGTGATACGAACATCTCGTGTGGCTGCAAAGCACGCACCTGTTTCCCATTTTCGAGACCGTTCTCGCGCTCGGTCATGTTGAAAATCACGGCATGAGTATGAAGCTGGGGCGCAGCATCGCCATCGACAGGCCGTGCGGTGTCGTGCTCGAAGGTGGCGCGATGAATTTTCCGGTCGTCTCCGGGGCATGGACATTGCCGATCCGCGCCTGCGTGTATCGCTCAAGTTCTGAAGTGCCGCACGTACACTCTCCCGATGGGCTTCCCGCACCCGATCATCGCCGCCCACAAGCGCGGTGAGCGATACCGACTTCGGCGCAGAGAATGTCGCGTCCCACCCGGCGCGATGCTCGGCACTGGTCACCTCTCTGCCAAATTTGCCTTCATAGGTTCTCGAAACCTGATGCCTTACAAGCTGCTCTTCGGTGTGCGGATGTTGGCCTTCACTCAGTCGTGCAAAGTTTTCGGAACCAACGGCAGCTGCCAGCCCCCACTGCTCGGCGAGTCTGCCCTGCCACTCACTATGACCCTGCTGATCGCGGCTCCAGTAGTTCTGTTCCTGCGAGGCAAACTCGCGCACGTGGTAGGTCTGCGCTTGGCTGGCTGACAACGGTTTCGAGATCGTGAGCATACGAAGTCCCTCAAGCGTGAAGTAGCGTTCTTGGCAATTGGTCTCTCATTCGATTCCCTTCGTTTTCTCCCAGACGAACGCCTCTTTTGGTTTGGTCTGGGGCGCAACGATCGTCGAACCATTGACGGTCGAACTAAAGAGCGACGCGGAAGCAGGCGTTCGAGGTTCTTCTCAATACTCCAGAGCCAAGGCGCACGTTGACTCTAAGCGACGCGGCCCCGCTCTGCGCGTGTCAGAACTGTTGGGCTTGATGTGGATGGATCTCGATTTCGAGCGGTTGGTGATTTACGTGAGACGAGCTTATGTGTGGGGAAGATTCAAAGAGCCGAAGTCAAAAGCGTCAAAGGCTCCTGTTCCCATGCATCCGCTTTTGGCTGGCTTCCTCCTCGCATGGCGCGAGAGAACGAAGTACGCCAAGGAAAGCGACTATGTGTTTCCCAGTGTCAAGCTGAGAGGCAAGAAGCCGCCGTCCGCGTCCATCACGGTGCAGAAACATCTGCGCCCTGCTGCGATCACCGCGGGCGTGACTTGCGCAGACTGGAAGGGACGCTTCGGCTTTCACAACTTTCGTCATTCGCTTGCGACGGCACTAGTGAAACTGAAGGTGGACCCGAAAACCGTACAAGGAGTGCTGCGCCACGAGGACTTTGGCACGACAATGGGGCTCTATGCGCAGTCCGACATGGACTCTATGCGGGATGCGCAAGGCAAGTTCCTGGAACAGTTCATGGGAGACAGAATTCACCTGCTCACAGAGCGAGTTTAGTGAGAATCATGGGTTGGATCGTGGGTTGGAAAATTCGGCTCTTCGCCACTAAGTTCTTTGAAATATGGTGGCCAGGGACGGAGTTGAACCGCCGACGCCAGCCTTTTCAGGGCTGCGCTCTACCACCTGAGCTACCTGGCCACGTTTTCGGGTCCGCTTATATCGCAGACCACGAAGCTTGTTCGCTCACGCCGATTGTCGCGGGATTGCCAACCGGAAACAGCAGAACGCGGAATGCGTGCGGAACGTTGTTGATTATAGCAAAGCGTGAAGTGGTCACGGCGATCGAAGCAGCTTATGATTTTTTATCGAATCTTCCAATCGATGCCGCAAACAAGCGAACTGCTGGAGTGGGTGGGCCGACTTCGTCCCACTCCTCAAATGACCGTTCCAGGTAACGTCCGCAATGCTTGCCGGCTTTTACTGCCCACCGGCCGCAGAGCCGTGCTCTCCCAGCCATGATGCGAGTTTCGGTTCCTGCTGCGATTTCAATTCTATGCAGTCATTGATGCGTTCGATTGACTGGCGGTAGGTTCGTTCCGCGGATTCGATCTTGTGAGCGGTGAAGAAATCCGCCACCTGGTCGCGCATGTGAGCATCGCAGAACGAACTGGTGGCTCCAACAATTTCGGCGCTGGCAAAAGGTCCGCCGGCTTTTTGCACTGAACTCCAATGATTGAGAACGAACTCCCACGCCAATTTTTCTCCCACCGGATTTTGCATCACGTTTCTGACGAGTCGCAGTGCGTCCTGCGAACGAACGTCGGCAGAAATCGCGAAGTCCAGAGTTCGCTCCAGCAGTTTTGGGTTGTCGAAGTGAGGCAGAGCAAAAAGCGCCATGTAATATTCTTCGGGAGATTTTGCATTCTTCAACAGGGCCAGCAACTTGTCGTAGAGTGTCTGGTCACCGTTCAACGCAGCGAGTCGAAACGCATTGGCCGCCATTTCGTGGCTCACGGATGCGGGGTTGTCCAAAGCTTTTTCTGCAAGTTTGCTCGCCTCGGCCAGCGCCTCCGGATCGCGAGCGTCGTAGCCTAAAGCGTAGAATACCCGAGCCCGCAGCGCTTTTTGCTCGTCACTCTCACCCGGCTTCGATTCCCATCCCACGTCCTTCATTATGGGCGAGAGATACTGGCGTAGCCACGCGCGATAGGATTCGCGGTCGCTATCGGTCACCAGATACTCGTCAATGTAGTTGAGATGATCAAGAGCATCCTCGACCACTGCGCGATTGCGATCTGCGCCCAGGCCTTGCGCCAAAGCCAGATAGTCGCCGACTGGTTCGCGCCCCACTCGCACCGAGGCCCAGACGTCGGTCTGCAATGCGATTCGTTCCGCGGGAGAAAGCTTTGTCTCGGCATCTGCCGCCAGAGCGCGCACTGCATCCGGCTGATAGCCGACGCGATAATAACCAGTGGCGCCGGCGTTCCCCAAAACCCAGTTCGAACAACCGGGCAAAGTAAAGGTCTGCTCTCGCTTTGTAAGAAGTTTGCATTCCGGCGTCTCCTTTCCAGCCGATCCCTTCATGCAAATGGGAACCTGCCAGAGTTGATCATTCGGCGCCTGGAATTTCTCCCGATCGTATAAAAAGCGACGCTGATCCAGCGTTACCTTCGTCGAATTTGCGGAGCACGCCTGCTTCACACTAATAATCGGGACACCCGCCTGATCCACAAATGTCGGCATGATCTGATCGACCGGCTTCTTGGAAGTCCTGGTCTGCGCATCCCAGAAATCCGTGGCGGTGGCGTTCGCATATTGATGCTGTTGAATGTAGGCATTGACACCGGCACGGAAAGTTTCCTCGCCGAGGTAGGATTCCAGCATTCTTAAAACCGCTGCGGCCTTGCCGTACGCGATGCCGTCAAACAGTTCCATGATTTGTCCCGGCGTATTGGCGGCTTGATGGATGGGACGCGTATTGGCGAGCGAGTCGGTATTGAGCGTTCTGCCATCGTCAATCACGTCGTCAAGTTTGAAATTCCATTCCGGCTTCCAGGCTTCGATAGGCTTGCTCGACATCCATGTGGCGAAACCCTCATTGAGCCAAATGTCGTCCCACCATTGCATCGTGACCAAATCTCCAAACCACTGATGAGCCATTTCATGGGCAATCACCGACGCGATCTCTTTCTTCAACTCAATCGCGCCCTGCTGTTCGTTGATCAGCAGGATCACTTCGCGGAACGTAATACAGCCGGTATTTTCCATCGCGCCGGCGGAAAAATCCGGCAGGCCGATCAGATCGAGCTTCCCGTAGGGATATTTAATGCTGAAATATTTATCGTAATAACTGAGAACGTGCTCCGCGGTTTCCAGAGCAAATCTCCCCATCTCTTTCTTGCCGGGAGTGGCATAGACGCGGATCGGAATGCCGTCGGCCTCGCCTTCGATGTAGTCAAAATTGCCCACCACAAGGGCAGCAAGATAAGAGGACATCTTCACCGTGGTGGCAAAGCGCACGGTGTGTTTGTCGCCGGGGCCGGGTGTATCGGAAACGACTTTCTGATTTGAAATTGCGACATTTCCTTTGTCGGCAACCGCGGTGATATCGAACGTGGCTTTGTACGCGGGTTCGTCGAATGAAGGAAACGCGCGGCGCGCGTCGGTGGATTCAAACTGGGTGGCGGCGTACTTGCGTCCCTGATCGTCCTTGCCGATATAAAAGCCGCGCATCTCATCGTTCAGAATTCCGGTATAGGTGATGTGGATGGTCGCTGCTCCCGCAGCTAACGGCTTCTCGACCGTTAGAACCACCATCTCTTTATCTTTCTCGGGCGTGACCGTGGCCTTCTGCGTAGTTCCGCCGCTGGTGATGGCGATGTTTTCAAAAGTAATGTCGACCGCATTCAGCGTAATTTCGGAGGTTGGCTTTAAGACCCGGATGGAAATGGTCTCATCGCCGTCGAACGTGGCCTTTTCAAGATGCGGCGTAAAAATGAGTTTGTAATTTTCTGGTGTCGCTATCTCAGGCAGACGCTGCGCTGCCGCCAAGGATAATGCTAACGATACAAAAATGAGTAATGCAAGAATTCGCTTCATAGATTCCTCGGGAAAATATTTGCTTGAATTCATTTCTTAGCACGACAACCTACGGGGGATACCGATTTAAGCTGGGTCCCCAAGTGACGCAATTGCTCCCTTGTCGTTCACTTCAAAGCTGTAAGATGCCGCGATTAGCGGCAACGTCAATGCTGAATCCCTATAATCTTGCTAGGGTGCACGGAGGCGAAGCGGAGTTCCAAGCCTCGCAGCGGCCCTTGATTTACCCGTGTGGGCTGGCTGTGTCTGTAATGTTCTACGTCCACCCAAGCCTGCAGATTTTTCAGCCAAGCGCGCAAGCGTGAAGCGATCGTGTCAACGCCGAGTGTGCAAAGATCGTAGACAAGCCGGCGGGGCGCATCGTATTTTCGTGATATTCTGCATTCTCTATCCTGAAGTGGAGTCGTGCTCGAGGCTGCCCAGGCGCTCGAAAAGCTTAGCCTTTTCCATATGTTTTCGCAACATGACACCGAATGTTGATGGAGAGGAAGGGTAGCAAACGAGGAAGGTTTGGAAAGAGTCACGGCCCGCTCCAGACGCGAAAACCGGAAAGGCTCACAGGAGAATATAAATGCGAGCGTTGATTACGGGAATTACGGGACAGGACGGTTCGTATCTTGCCGAACTTCTCCTGGGTAAAGGCTACGAAGTATTCGGTTTGGTTCGCCGGAGCAGCGTGAAAAGGTTGGAGCGGATTGAATCGTTCATGGAGGATCTGAGTTTGGTTGAGGGCGACTTGACGGACCAGTCATCTCTCGACAGCGTCATTCATGAGGTGAAGCCGGATGAAGTCTACAATATGGCGGCGCAAAGCTTTGTGCCCGCTTCATGGAATCAAGCTGCTTTGACGGGAGACGTGACTGGGCTTGGCGTCATCCGCATTCTGGAAGCTATCCGCAAACATCACCCCCAGGCTAAATTTTTACAGGCCTCGAGTTCAGAGATGTTTGGCAAGGTTCGAGAATCCCCGCAGACGGAGAAGACGCCTTTTTATCCGCGCAGCCCATATGGCGCAGCCAAAGTTTTTGGTCACAACATCACCGTCAATTACAGGGAAAGCTACGATCTTTTCGCATGTTCCGCGATGGCGTTTAATCACGAATCGCCACGTCGTGGCACGGAATTCGTGACGCGGAAAGTGACGCACCAGGTGGCTCGAATCAAATGTGGACTGGCCAAGAAACTGATCATGGGAAATCTCGACGCCAAGCGTGACTGGGGCTTCGCGGGCGACTACGTGAGCGCGATGTGGATGATCCTGCAGCAGCCAAAACCGGAAGACTTCGTACTGGCTACCGGCAAGACGCACAGCGTCCGGGAACTCCTGGAAGTTGCTTTTGGAGTCGCGGGTTTGGATTGGCAGGAACATGTCGAATGCGATCCCAAGCTCATTCGACCGGCCGAAGTGGATTTTCTCTGCGGCGATGCCACTAAAGCTCGAGAGATGCTGGGTTGGCAACCACAGGTCAGGTTCGAGGAACTCATAAAAATGATGGTCGAAGCCGACATCGAAGCGGTGCAGAGAGCCAAGAACAACATGGCAATCGCAGCCTCCGATAGCGACCAGCGCGCAGCCGCTCAGCAGGGCCTTGTCAAGCGGGCATGAAGCAAGTCGCCGGTCTGTAGATGAGGGTCTTCCTACTTTCTACGCTACGTTATGTGCGACTGGCTTTTGGGAATGGCCAAATAGCGAGCCACGCCCAAGGGCGAGACGTACGAATGGTACAGGGCATTTTCTCCGGGATAGCGGGACGAGGTGTGGCGACCGTTGTCAGCTTCATCTCAGTTCCTCTCACCGTGAGATATTTAGGGCCGGAAAGGTACGGAGCGTGGGTGACGATCAGCACGCTCATCGCTTGGATGGCTCTGGCTGATTTTGGCTTGAGTAATAGCCTCACCAATGTAGTATCCGATGGCTATGCCAAGAGCCGCCAGGACTTGGCGCAAAGTTATGTTTCTGCAGCATTCTGGTCCCTGGCGGGAATTGCAGCAGCATTAGCTCTGATATTTTTCTGCATTTGGCCGCACGTGCCCTGGTACCGGGTTTTCAACGTTCAATCCATACAGGCACGCAAAGAAGTGGGTCCCGCAGTCGCGATCGCCTTTGCGATTTTCGTGTTGAATTTTCCAGTTTCGATCGTTGGGAAAATTTACGGAGCGTATCAGGAGGTCGCTAAAGGTAACGCTTGGTCCGCGGCGGGCAATCTTCTTGGACTTGCGGCTCTCATCCTGGTGACCCAACTCAAAGGAGGCTTGGTCTCCCTGGTGATTGCCGTGTCTGGTGCGTTGTTGTTGGTCAACGCGCTCAGCGCGGTTTGGTTATTCGGGTGGTCTAAGCCCTGGCTTCGACCACGGCCAGACCGGGTAACCTATTCAGCCATTCACGAACTGACCTCGCTTGGAGGCATGTTCTTTGTCATTCAGATCGCTGCTCTCGTTCTTTTCCAGACGGATAATCTAATTATTGCGCATTACCTGGGCGCGGCGGCGGTAACCCCCTACAGCGTGACCTGGAGATTATTTACCTATACGGCGATCTTTCAAATCTTAGCGAGTCCCTCCTATTGGCCGGCCTACGCTGAAGCGTTTTCACGCGGTGACCGGACATGGGTACGCCGCAGATTCCGAATGAACCTTAGAATCACGATTGCATCGACCTTGGCGCTGGCGATTCCCTTGGTGTTCTTTGGCCGATGGATCATTGGAAAATGGGCGGGAAGTGCAGCGGTTCCTCCCGCGAGTCTTCTGCTTTGGATGGGAATCTGGAGCGTTATTTACAGCGCAATGAACTCCCAATCTTGTGTGCTGGCCAGCTCCGGCAGGGTTAAAATACAGATGATTTATTCGATCGCAGCTTCCTTCGTAAATCTCATTCTGTCGATTGCCCTGGTACAAAGGCTTGGGCTGACTGGCGTCATCATTGGAACAGTGGGTGCTTTTTTGATTTGTGTCGTGGTTCCACAGTCGATTGAGGTCGAGCGCTGTATGCGAGCATAATCGCTCCTGAGCGGAACATTGAAAAGGGTAACGAGGATCGAACTTGCAGGATTCCGCGCTATTGCGTCGCATCAGGTCTTACTTTACCCGGCAACTTCAAGCAAGGGCCGACGTTTCTCTTCTTTTGCTGGGCCGCATGGCGAGTCGACAAGTTCGTTCGATGAGTGCAATCTCCTCTCTGGATGAAGTGGAATTTAAGGTTTTCTCCCAGTGGGGAGAAGACGGCATTATCGACTGGCTGATCGAACGGGCCGAGATCCCTCCTCATCTGCACAGCTTTATCGAATTCGGGGTTGAGTCCTACGGGGAAGCTAATACTCGATTTCTCCTACAGAATCGCAACTGGCGCGGACTCGTAATGGACGGCGACCCGGCACGAATCGAACGCCTCAACAAAGAGAAGCAATTATTCTGGGGACATGACTTGACCGCAAAATCCGCTTTTATCACGCGGGAAAATGTAAATGATTTATTCGTGGACGCCGGATTTTCCGGAGAGATTGGGCTGTTGAGCATCGATATCGACGGGAACGATTATTGGGTGTGGGAGGCAATTCGCGCGGTTAACCCCATTATTTGTGTCTGCGAGTACAACGCCGTCTTCGGGGACATTTGGCCGATATCCGTTCCTTACGAGCCGCATTTCGTTCGGACTCGACCGGAATTCAGAAATTTATACTTTGGGGCGTCCATTGCGGCGTTTCGATCGTTGGCAAGCCGGAAAGGGTATCAATTTCTTGGCACAAATTCGGGAGGAGTAAATGCATTCTTTATTCGGGAAGACTACGCCTCCAGGTTTGACTCTGGGCTTGCGAATCCCACGGCGTGGCCCTCTAAGTTCCGTGAATCTGTGGACGAGACGGGGCAGTTGTCCTTTGTCGGAGGACTCGAACGCGCGCAATTGATTCGCGAGCTTCCGGTGATCAACACCGAGAGCCTGGAAAAGCAATCTCTCGGAGCATTGACGCCTTTGTACAGTGAGGATTGGTTGCGAATTCTGGAACCGAAGATCGCGCCGGGAATGGGTGTAGTAGGGCCAACCTCATGAAAATCGCGGTTTGGCATAATTTGCCGAGTGGCGGCGCGAAGCGGGCTCTTTACGACCAGGTTAAGGGACTGGTTGCGCGGGGCCACGAAGTGGAAGCATGGTGTCCTCCCACTGCGGATGGAGGATATTTACCCCTGAGTGCCCTGGTGCGCGAGCATGTCGTGCCTTTGGCCCTCACGATTCCAAGAGATCCAGTTCTTTCGCTTTTCCAAAAGTTGCGTCCACTTCATTGGAGTGTCGATGCCCGGCTGAGAGCGATGGATCGGCACTGCGAGGAGTGCGCTCGACAGATCCACGCCCAGGGATTTGATCTGTTATTTGCTGGTTGTTGCATGTTCTTTCATACGCCTCAAATTGCACGCTTCATTGAGATTCCGAGTGTTCTTTATTTGCAAGAGCCGAATAGGCCATTTTATGAATGTTCTCCTCAACTGCCGTGGGTGGCCATGGCTTGGAAGGGAAGGGAATTACTTGATTTTCATTTCTGGCAGACAGCCTTGAAGCGGAGGCTAAAACTTCCAGGCATCCGTGTGCAGGCAAGGGAAGAACGAATCAGCGCGATGTCGTTTGACCAGATTCTGGTTAATTCCTTTTTTTCTCGAGAGAGCGTCCTGAGAGCCTTTGGAGTTGACGCAAAGGTTTGCTATTTGGGGGTTGATACAGAACGGTTCACCTGGCAAAACAAGAAAAGAGAAGATTTCACGGTCTGCGTGGCGGCGTTGTTGCCCACAAAAAACATAGAGTTCCTGATTCAATCCTTGGCGGTGATTGGTGCGGATCGTCGTCCGAAGCTGGTCTTGATTTCCAACATGATTGATGAAGCTTATCTGGACCGGGTACAAAGTCTGGCCAGTAAGAGTAGTGTGGATTTCGAATTGAAGCATCGCATCGAAGATGCGGAACTGGTTGATCTGCTCAATCGAGCGCGCATGATGCTATACGCTCCGCGGCTGGAGCCATTTGGATACGCGCCGCTTGAGGCTAATGCCTGTGGACTTCCGGTCGTCGCCGTTGCGGAAGGCGGGGTAAGAGAAACCATTCAGGACGGAATCAATGGCCTGCTGGTTGAACACGAGCCCCGGTGCATGGCCCAGGCAATTGAGCGCCTATTAGTAGATGACGGACTTCATCAGCGACTGAGCCAGGCAGCCCTCCAGTTGGCGCAGCAGCTGTGGTCTCTAACCCCCTCTTTGGACCGCTTGGAACGAAGGCTAAAAGATGTGGTGAGTAGGTTGAGTCCCGAAGTTCGGCCTTGCGAAAAACAGGATGACACCGCACTTGTGCATCCGGGGCAAATTTAGTCCTGGCGTAGGCTTGAGTTTCTGCCGGAATACAATGAGAAAAAAACTTAAGGCATCACCGGAGCATTCTTCCGGCAACAGGACTGAATTTTTCGATCGTCACCACTGGTTACCAAGTGTCCTGCTCGTTTTACTGCCCTTTGCTTTGCATGTACCCCTGTGGCTGCTGCGACGAAGTAACGATCCAATCTGGTTCGTTTCAGGCTTGACTCACGGGCCGCTTCCGCTACGATGGCCATTTCTCGACCCCAACGTCGGATTCACCTCGGAAGCTCTTGGCCGCCTCGCTGCATGGAACTGGGCGCACGGCGTCGTACCGTGGTGGAACACTTACACGGGGATCGGGATGCCGCTTGCGGGGGAACTGCAGCCGGGAGCGTTTTTCCTGCCATTTAGTTTATTGCTCCAACTGCCGGGAGGGATACTTTGGCAGCAAATCAGCATGCAAATCATTGCTGGGCTCGCGACATATGCCCTGTTGCGCGAATTGGGCTTGAGCCGGCTCGCTGCTTGGATGGGCGGATCGCTCTTTGCTCTGAATGGAACCTTTGCCTGGACGCCTGGTCCCGCGACTGGCTATTGCTCGCTGCCATTTCTTCCTTTGCTATTGTTCGGCATTGAGCGCGCCAGAAAACAAGACCAAGGCGCCGCCAGCATACTGATCATCGGGGTCACAACTGCCTGGTCGATTCTCGCCGGATTTCCGGAAACTGCCTATATCAGCGCCCTCCTCGTTCTCGCTTGGGGAGTGTATCGATTCGTCGCCGAACCCGAGCGCTGGATGATGGCGCGGCGGGCAACTGCGGGAGTCGTGCTGGGCATACTGGTTGCGGCGCCGCTGCTCATTGCTTTCGTTGACTACGTGCGGCAATCGGACTCATTCGGTATCCACAATGTCGGGGAAAGATCTCTTCCCTGGGCAGCATTCTCCGCCACTCTTATGCCGTACGTGTATGGATCGTTGGGAACGAGTCTGCACTCCCTCGCGCTTTCTCAGATTTGGGCCACGATCGGAGGTTATACAACTATCCTCATTATCTTGATGGCTGCAGTGGGTGTGATGCATAGGTCGGCGCCTCGCGGCTTGAAATTTGTTCTCTTGGCTTGGGTTTTATTGGCGTGGGCCAAGACCTTCGGCGTGCCTCCGCTGGTTGGCCTGATGAATCACATTCCATTGATGAGGCAGACGAACTTCTTCCGTTTTGCGCCTCCTTCCTGGGAGCTGGCGTTGATCATCCTGGCAGCCTTTGGGTTGGATGGTTTCCTGGACTCTACGCCTGACCGGCGTAAGCCATTCGGCATCGTGCTGGGTTTACTGGCGGCAGGAATTGCTCTCGCTTGGCCGCAGAGAGCCTTCTGGGAGCGTCCGCGGGCATTTGTTCTCTTCGGCTTCTTACTGCTGGGAATTTCGGTGGCGTGGGTAGTCGTAGGAATGCTCGCGGCCGGTTTGTCATGGAAACTGTTGCCCAGCCGGCAATGCCGTGTGGCGCTGGCTTGTCTGCTGATAACCGACGCCGTAATCATGTTTATCGTGCCACTGACGGCAAGTATACGTGGCGACCAGCTCGATATAGCGGCGGTCCACTTCTTAAGCGATCATCTGGGTCTCTCCCGCTTCTATACGCTAGGCCCGATCCAGCCTAATTACGGAGCTTATTTTCAGATAGCCAGCGTCAACCACAATGTTGAGCCGGTCCCAAAGCTTTGGGCTGACTATGTTGAACGCAATCTCTTGCCTGGCTTCTCAAAAATAGATTTTAGCGAAACATTTTGGCCCGGCGCGATGCCTGATGGCGAAGGACAGCGGGCTTTGAGCCAACATCTGACGAATTATCTCGACGTGGGCGTGCGATACGTGGTCACGAATCCTGGCCTGAGCCCGTTTCCGACCACATTCTTGCCTGCGAAATCTGGAGAACAATTCACCACATCCAAGAGATTGCAGACCTTATTCGCTGCCGTGGAACGGTTCCGTTCCGCGGCGGATGACCACGCGAAACCACGATTCCAGCGCTTCCTCGCAAAGGTAATATTAAAGGCAAGCGATTCATTCCTTGGACGCCCGCACCCGGCGGATATGGACAGAGGCCGCGGAAGCGTCGCAAGCTCAGAACCGGAATCCATCATGCTTCAGAGCGGTCAGTCAGCCACGGTAATCGTGCCTTCACTGTCTTCCCCCGTCGACTCCCCGATCACTTCGGTTGGAATTATGATCGGTAGCTCGGGCGCGGTGGCTGATGGCCATCTGAGGGTTGATATTTGTGTGGGAACGGTATGCCAATCAGGGCATCGTTCCCTTGCGGGGTCCAGCGACAATGAGATTCTTCAGATACCTTTAGATAGACCACTTGAGGTGCCCGCCGACACTCCGCTGCGCTTAACTCTTAGGCATGAGGATGGATCGCTGCCGGCAGCGCTTCGGTTGGGGACTACTGTTGCCGAGCAGGCGCAACAGATCAAGGGACCAAATGGCCCGATACTGAATCACACTTTACACTTTGCTTTCGAATATGGCTCGGCATTATCGGGAGCGAAAAAGGCTTATGCAGATTCTGTGATGGACATCTGGGAACTGCCAAACCCAGCGTCCTATTTCCAGGTGATCCAAGGCGGCCCTTGCACACTCTTGACGATGCTGCGTGAGAGCGTCACAGCGGAATGCGTTGGTCCTGCCACTTTGTTGCGGAGAGAGCTTTACATGCCAGGTTGGCGGGTAACGGTGAATGGCACGACGGCCGCGACGGTCCAGCAGAGTGGCATTTTTCAATCCGCGATCTTACCCGCTGGACGAAGCCAGGTGCGATACCACTTTGCGCCTCCCTACGTGGAGTTTGGCTGGGCCTTAAGCCTGGCTGGAATAGCGGGGTTGTTATGGCAGGTCGTCGTAATGGGACGCTCGAGACAACAGCAACTCCGAATACTTCGCCAGGAATCTCCTCAGATGCCTTAGCGAATCACCAGGTCCCTCGCGATACTGTTCCACCCGGCCGAATAACGCCAGTAGGCGCCGTTGAAAGCCTCGTGGAGAACTCTCGGGATCCGCGCGACTCTCATCGCCGGCAACTGCGCTCGATTCGTAAGATGAGATATCTTTCTCTCAAGTTCCTTTCGTGCGTACTCCGCGCCGGGGAAGTGCGCCTGGCACGTTCCAAGCTTATCGTACAAGCGATGGAACCCCTCAATCTCCTCGAGATGATAGTTTGCTCCCCTGGTGCGGGCCTGTGCGATCAATCCCGTCGTCGTCTGAGGTGGCAAACCCGCTTGTTGTCTTTCATGCCGGCGATACTGCATGAGCGGATCGGAAATCAACTCGAAGGGGCCGCGTGCTGCGAGCAGGAAAGAAATCCATCTGTCATGAATATCCTTCGTAGGGATGGGAGTCAGGATATCGAAAAGCTTCCTGCGAAACGCCATGGTCGCCCCGGTCACAACGGGATGCTTCACCAGAACTTGCAACCCGCGCCCGTTACCAAACTGGCGTTGCTCTGCAGCATCAAACGAGAAGGCCTTCCAAAGTCGCAGCCCCAACAGCCGGGAGTCGTTATCAATCAAATCAGCATCGCTGAAAGCTGCGACGATTGTGCTTGACTGCAGAAACGCCTTCTCAATGCGCTCAAGCTTGTGCCGATACCAGATATCGTCTTGATCCGCGAGTGCCACAATCTCACCCTGACAAAGTGAAATGGCTTTCTCAAAATTCCTGGTCGACCCCAGATTCTCGGCATTGACCACAAGTTGGACCGGAAAGGCCGCACGGCGAGCGAACTCCTTTATGATCTCTGGGCAAGCGTCTGACGAGCAGTCATCACAGATCACGAGTTCGTCGGGAGGTCTGCCTTGAGCGGCGATGCTCTCGAGTTGCGCACCGAGAAACCGCTCTCCGTTGTAGGAGCACATGGCAACAGAGATCGTAGGATTTTTTACCGCGTTCAACGTTGTTCACCCTCCGCCATCTGGCAGCCCGAAACGTAGGCGATGCGGTCTAAATTCAAACGAGGAATGCCGTTGGCCAGACGATTTGAAGCTGCGAAACATTTAGTAGGAAGTTTCAATTCGGGTTGCCAACCAGCATGCAGTCCCACGTCAACGAGTTGCTGGCTCCGGCCGTGATTGTTGCGGTCGTCCCCGCCACACTGCACTTTGCTGAAATTGCCGCTGGTGGTGGAGTCGATGCCTGATCGATCGAAACGAAGGACACGTAGTCTTTGTACGTCGATCCGATACCAAACGTGCAACTCGTACCCGACGCCATTGTGCACTTACCGGCAAAATTGTTGGCCGCTTTCTGATTGAAGCTATGCCCAGTGAGCGATCCGGTTACAGCCAATTCGCCGGTGACAGAGAACCCCGAGATGGAACCCCCAGCAAACGATGGCTGAACGCCAGCGTTCCACACCCCTGACCAAGCCGGAATCTGGTAGTTGCCGCTCCCTTGCACGTACGGACCGACCCAGATTTGGCCGCCGGTTCCGTTGTTCGCCACGTATGCCTTGATTCTCTGTCGAGTAGCGGCTGAGACCAGCGTTCCTGCATCGATATACACCTGTGGTGCGTTACCCGTGACATCGATAACGCCAGGCGTCGTTAATGAGTGGGTCTCATCGACGTTGGTAAACTCCGTGCCTCCGCCGATTGTGATGACAACCCCCGCGCCAGAGTTAGAAACTATGTGCGGGCCCGAGCACGTCTCGAAATGCGTTCCCGTCGCGGTCAGGTGGCCATCGTTAAAGAGCACCTGGCCGTTCCCATTGCGGTTCGGGCAGCCGTGCAGATTATCGGCTCCCCAATAGTCGATACTCGCATGATCCAGATTGATCGTCGAGCCATAGGCATCGGGCATATAGAGGGCATAACCGGTATTTCCTCCGCCGCTTACGAACATCGTGCTCACGAATGTCATATTCTCGGCGCCCGTGGCGTGCGTTTCCATTGTGACTCCGTTCTCCGCCGAGTTATATCCGCCCATAATCGTCCCGCCGATCCATGTATCTTGGTAGGTGTGAGTTCCAATCTCGTACTGAGTACCGAAGTTCTGCACCTGCACGTTGTCGAATTGCTCGAGGAAGTCGACTGCTGTGGCGGCAATAAATTTGTTCTTGAAATCCCCGCCCAGCCAGATGCCGTATGGGGTGTTGGCGGGGCCATTTCCCAGCAGTGTGAGGTCGCGGATTCCGCGCCGCGCATAGGAGCCAGGATACGAAGGAGCGAGCGCGACTTTTGTCGCCGCGATGATCGCAGGGGTTGTCAGTGAACTTACTTTGAGGACTGAGTTATTGCCGTCGATGGTCACCCACTGCGGTTTCACGATAGTCGTTTTCAGCTCGTAAGTGCCAGTGCTAAGGCTGCAGATGCCAGGTTGATTCGCCGAGAACTGCGCGATACAAGCGTTCGTCCATGCGCCGATATCGGAACCCGAGCACCAGGATGGGTGAGAAGGCAAACCACATGCAGAAGGATTTAATGCTCCGATGATTGTCGATTCAGTTATTCCGTCGATCGTTGAGCCATGCAAGACACTCCCGGTTTTCTGCGCGAGCATGGTTACGCCCAGCACCAGGCAACTAAAAAGCACTCGCATTGTCATCTTCGCTTCCACGAGATTGTTACTTCCATTGCGCAGGTGATTTTGGGTTGCCGCGAATTGTGCACAAGCCCGAACGGTTACGAATTATCGGAAACCCCAAGCATTCATAGTTAGAAATCCCAGCTTCATCCAATTTTTTACGAGACACGAGGTTTCACTTGATCCAGCATAATATGACACAAAATGTTTTTTCTTCGGAATTTGTCCGCTTCCGATCATGGTAAAGAAGAATTGGCCCACTATCATCGGAAGGCGAGTGTGATCGCTCATTGGAGGGTTTGGCAAACACGAAATCCTGCTCCGACACTGAACCGTTACTGGATGAGATTCTGGATAGGATTCAACTGCCATCCTTTCTGGAGAGGTGATTGTTGTTTCGTTCGGACACAGCAACCGTTTTTTTTGTGCTAGATTGAGAATCGGCGCATGGGTTGGGTAGTGAAGCAATGCCTTTCAGGGCGTGAGTCGCAGATTCCAATCCGACCGCGCTCGCCCGGCATTTGTTCCATCCAGTCCTAAATCCGCGCGGAAAAATCGCAGCGGCAAGTTTAGCGACTCGCGCCTGAACACAAGAAGACAAGGAGGAGAACGAGGATAGATATGGTGAGTCGTCGTGCTTTGTTCAAGGCAATCCTCAGTCCAATATCGATTTTGGCCATGCTGTCCTCGAAGCGTATTCATCCGGCCTATCGGATGACCACATGGAGAAAACTTAAGCTCGGCTGGAGTTTCTATTGGAACCGAAAAACGATTGTCTCCGCAACCGACGTAGACGTCCAATTGGCGATGGCCTTAAAACTACTAGAGATGCCACCCGATCTGCCCGGCGTAGTGGTCGAGTGCGGCACCTTTAAGGGCGGGACGGCAGCGAATCTTTCGCTCGTATGTAAGATTGTCGGGAGGGAATTGTTCATATTTGATTCTTTTGAGGGGTTACCAGAAGGCTTGCCGCAGGACCGGGAGGCTCGGTATTACGCCAAAGGAGATTGGGCCGGTACGTTTGAAGAAGTTTCAAACAATATCCGAAAAGGTGGAGACTTGAGCCGTTGCACCTTGGTCCGCGGATGGTTTGACAAGACCTTGCCACTATTCGACCGTGAGATCGTCCTCGCCTATGTGGATGTGGACCTTGAAGCCAGTCTTGACACATGTATCAAGAACCTTTGGCGAAGGCTTTCGAAGAGCGGATTCATTTTTATCGATGAGTGTCTTTCGACTAACTATTGCTCATTATTTTATTCGGAGCGCTGGTGGCGGACGAATTTCGATTGCACGCCTCCAGGTTTAATCGGCGCCGGCACCGGCCTTGCGATCGGCAATTATTATGTCGGGCCGATCGAAGAGATCGGCGATCATCCAAGACATCACTCCAGCTCTGGTGCATACACGTCTAAGCAGATGTCGGGGAGTTGGACCTACTACCCGGAGGATGTGGTCCAGAATATGCCGCACTCAGAGTGATCGCTACCCACCATGACAAGTACTCATTCCGTTGCGAGCATAACTGTGGCCACCAATGCTGCCCACCTACTGCCGCGGCAATTGGATGCACTCAAGCGACAGAGTCGGAAACTCGACGAGATTGTCGTTGTGGATAACGCGTCGACTGATGACACGGTTGACATGCTTGCGTCTCAGTATCCCGAAGTGAAAGTACTCCGTTTGCCCGAGAACAGCGGGGTCGGGGGCGGATATGCCGCGGGACTTGCCTATGCCGCGATCACCCAAAAACACAACTGGGCCTGGCTCCTCGACGACGACAGTGTGCCGCCCCCTGACGGTCTTCAAAAACTTTTTGAGGGCTTGCAGTATCTGGACGAAAGTACAGGTCCGACCGCAATTCTGGCGCCGCTGTGTGTGGATTCGAAGACCTCCACGTCCTATCCCGGGTTGTCGTGGCAGAGTGGACGTCTGGTGCCAACCCCGGGCGATCCCAGTCAGCCTCTAACTTTCGTTGATGCCGTGATTTCCTCGGGAAGCCTGGTCCGAAGAGAGGCGGTTGAGGCGGTGGGGATGCCGCGCGTCGATTTTTTTATGGACTTTGTAGATTACGAGTACTGCCTTCGCCTTAGACGCAACGGATTCCGCATCGCCGTTGTGCGCGACAGCATTCTCGATCATGAAATCGGGGCGCAAACAACCTTCAACATTCTCGGCAGGAAGAAGTTCTGGGCAGTCCATGCTCCATGGCGTGAATATTACATGGCCCGCAATGAAACCTTTACGATCTGGCAAGACTACCCACAACTAATAACCAAGCTCTCCGTCGTGTACAAGTTTGCGCACCATGCGCTTGGTATTGTTCTGCTCGGCAAACAAAGACTGGCCTGCCTCAGGATGATGTGCTGCGGCTTCCTGGACGGACGTGCCGGAAGACTCGGAATTCGGGTCTTGCCCGGATAGCGAAAAATCCTGGGATGGGTCTGCTCGTGGCTCAGAAAAATGCCTTTGAACAAGCGTTTGAATATTGTCAGTCGACCCCGTTTCAATTCGAGTTCCACGAACAATCTGCGGCTGTGTTTGGTATAGTATAGGGCTGTTTAGAGGGTGTCGTTTAAGGATTGAAGCGCAGGATATGCGGAAAAGGCTTGAGTCCAGAAGCCCGAGGCATATGGTGGTCCGGGAGATATTCCAGGACAACCGCGGTTCCTTCATGGAGACTTTTCGCGGAGACCAGTTCAGAGGGCTCAAGTTGCCGAGCGAGTTTGCCCAAAGTAATGAGAGTTCGCTACGCTGAGGGATTGCTTGGAGTCACCGGAATCAGAGAGTTTCTAATATTCGATGGCGGCAGAACTTCGTGGTATAAGCGGGGGCTGAGAATGAAATTGTTGGTGGCTGGGGGTGCAGGGTATTTGGGGTCGGTATTGATTCCGAGACTCCTTGATCGAGGCTACGACGTAGATGTGGTGGAGTTATTCTGGTTCGGCAATCAATTGCCCAGCCAGGTGGGCATTCTTAGCAAGGATATTTTTCACTTAACCGCGGCTGATCTTAAAGTCTACGATCAGGTAATATTCCTCGCGGGCCTCTCCAACGATCCGATGGCTGAGTATTCGCCAAGCAAGAACTTCATTTTGAATGCCGCAGCCCCGGCGTATCTCGGCTACATCGCCAAAATTGCCCAGGTCAAACGATACATCTACGCTTCCTCCTGTTCGGTATACGGTTATACGGAGAACGAACTCTACGACGAGACGCGGCCCGTGGGAGCCAGTTATCCGTATGGCATTTCAAAGCTTCAGGGCGAACAGGCAGCGTTGCAACTAACGAATGACGAATTTTCCGTGATCTGCTTACGGAAGGGCACGATTTCAGGGTACAGTCCGCGGATGCGTCTGGACCTGATTGTGAATGCGATGTTCAAGACGGCACTGCGCGACGGGGTCATAACCGTCAATAATCCCTCGATTTGGCGTCCCGTTCTAAGCATTGAAGATGCCGCAACCGCCTACGTTCGGGTGGTTGAAGCGAACGCGAACATCTCAGGAGTATTTAATCTGGCTTCGGGTAACTATACGGTTGGGGAAGTGGCCGATGTGGTCAGAAACAGAATTGAGGAGCGGCTCGATATTCGTATTAACCTGACCATAAAGCATATTCAGGATTTTCGGAATTATAAGGTGAATACGGATAAAGCCGCGAACGTGTTGAGTTTTCATCCGACTGGCAGCGTCAGGTCGATTGTTGACGATTTGATCGCCAACATGGACAAGTTTCGTGATTGGGACAATCCGTTGTATTCGAACATTCATACATTCAAAATGTTGGACGAAGGAATTGGCATTCCCGCCGTGTCGGGTGCGTTGAGCGCGCAATGAATGCGCCGGTCATGGGTCGAAAAGGTGCACCGAGCAGCGCATTAGGAAAATGGTAAGAAATGGAGAAATTCGGGGCCTCGGTGGCGGAGACGGCAGACAAGCTGAGCGAAAAATGGGCGAGGCGACCCGGCTCTAGGCCAAAGGTTTCAGTATGCATTGCGTCATTTCAAGGCGAGCGCTATATCTCGCTCCAACTACGCTCGATTCTAGAGCAGTTGTCTGCCGAGGACGAAGTCATTCTTGTCGACGATGGTTCAGAGGACGGAACCTGCGACAAAATATCCGCTTTGCGGGAGCCTCGAGTTCGCGTAATACGGAACACCAGGAATCAGGGTGTTCTTCGTGCCTTTGAAACTGCGCTTTCTTGCTCCTCGGGAGAGATCGTATTTCTCAGCGATCAGGATGATCTTTGGCTGCCGAGAAAGGTAGAGACGGTCCTGGAAATATTCCTCCATGACCCGGATTTGATGTTGGTAGCAAGCGACGCGATACTCATCGATGAGAACGGAAACAAGATTGGTGATTCCTTTTACGCTCAGCGGGGGAGATTCCGCCCTGGACTGTGGTCGAACTTGCTAATTGGGAAATTCCATGGATGTACGATGGCATTTCGCTCGACCTTGCTGCGAAGCGCATTGCCTTTTCCGCGCGCGGAAGAAGTTCATCATGACACCTGGATCGGGTGCATTAATGCGCTGATGCGCGGCAAAACAAAATATATCTCTGAACCGCTCGTCGCATATCGGCGGCACTCGACAAATGTGACCGGGCGGACAAGGCTAAGTACCTACACCAGATTAAAGGTAAGGTCTCTGCTCGTTTGGGGATTGCTGGCGTTCTGCTTGAAGCGTGCAAGAAGGGCTCCATGGTTCCTGTGGCGCCGTTCCTGGTCCTGACCTGCTGCCTACGGAAGGCTAGAACAACAGAAGATGCTGTTGCGAAAAATAGAATATGTCTGTTTGGTCGGCTGCATCGGATTGATAGGCGCGGACCGCATTGACCTGGCGGCTGGACATCTTCCTTTTATCCTAACCCCGTTCCTGGTCCTTGCATCGCTGGTTCTTTTGCTGCATCTCGTGCGCACCCCGCCGGACCGGTTGTTTCGACTGACAATCACGCCACCTATTCGAAGACAACTCCCTTTTCTGGCCGCTTCCGGCCTTTTTTTGTGTTTTACGTTTGCTTCGATTCCGATTGGTCTGGATCCAGATCGCGGGCTGGTAGCGTTTTGCGATTTACTGGTGGTGAGTTTCCTGGGGTATTTCATTTCGGTGCGCATACTCGATGAGCCGGCACAGGAAAGGCTGATTGTGCGCTCCGTTACTTTCGCTTTGGTTCTCTACATCCTTTTTTGCATCGGAGAGTGCATTGCGTGGAGTCATGGGATTTTTGTAAACACGGAAAGGGCTGGTTCCTGGCTGGAGTCGACGTTCGGCGCCAGTACATTAGGACCTTGGGTGCCTGCGCTTTCCGGAACTACATTTGATCCCAATCGCTCAGGGTTGATACTGACGATGTACTTGGTATTACTCGATACATTCGTTCCTGAATCCCGCTCCAAGATGGTGCGCGTGCTCCGCTACACCATCGCGCTGCTGGTCCTCCTCGCCCTATCGAGATCCGCTGCCCTCTGTTGGTCCGCTTACTATTTATTCTCCAGAAAGTTTTGGAAACGTTTGGCATCACGGCGGGTAGTCGTACGGTTAGCAGCGATTGTGATTGTTACTACGCTCGTGTGCGCCGTGTATCAAGCGCAGATTGCCAACTTGCTGGAGGCATGGGAAATCTCAGACGCCGTCTCGACCAAGCTATCCATGGCTGAAGGTAGTTCCGGAGAGAGTCATGTTCTTTTAATAGAGCGAGGTTTTGAAACTTGGTTGTCTTCGCCAAAAACCATTATTACGGGCATTGGATATGCAGCTGCCCCGAAAGTTTTGGAGGATTTTTTCGGAAACGATAAGCGCGCAAACTTTCACGATATCTATGTCACAGTTTTGGCGGAAATGGGCTTACCTGCTTTTCTTGTTCTGATGTTCATCTTTGGTTATCCCATCATTGGAAGAAAGGGTGCTATTCGGGGTGTGGCCGCCCTCATGGTCTTTAACATCAGCTATCAGTCCCATACGGAACCGATGTTTTGGTTAATTCTTGCGATTTTGTGGTCGTTTGAACGAACGCAGTGGTCGCAGCTGCGATCTTCTGCCTTAGCCGGCGGATGCCCTGGCGCTGAACCAATTACGGTCGTGTCATGAATCGAAGCGCATTCGGAAATGTTCAGGAGTTCTCCTTTTCGTCCAGACAATAAGTGATGTCCGAAATCACTCGCAATCTCTCTTGCGACGGATTACAAATTCATCCACGTCCTGGGCACGGACCAAGCATCCAAGTCGGCTCGCTACAGGTTTTCAGGGAAGAACATAACCCAGAAGCTTGTCCGTGGTCTGACCTTCGCATTTTGGGTCCTTGCTAACGAAGTGATCGTACCCGGTCCGGCAACGGTATAGCGCGACCAGGTCGAGTCCGGGAACCGGTTGCGGGAATGCATATCCGTCTTTGCCGAGACTAAGCTGCCCTTCGCAAGCAACATCGAGCGATACAAAATAGTCTTTCTGATCTCGTTTGCAGCCGTAGAGTGGCAGCGTAGCTCCATGGAGTGGATTTGCGTAGAGATGGCCGAGAAGTGCCTCCAACCGAAACCCGCTGTTCGGACTAATCCAACCGGTGGTGACCTCATGCACACTTCCGTTGAAATAACGATTCAAGGGAACGGCTGCGTTGGCATCTGGTGTCCATTCCATCGGCATGAGAATCCAGCTTGAACCTGTCGCGGACATTCCTGCCTCGGACGGAAATGCTTCCCAGCTCGGAGGCGGGTAGGAGATAGAAGTGTACATCTCGACTGTGGGATACGATTGGACGTTAATATTGCCGTAGAGGTCGCGAACCAAACCGGCGAGGAAGCCCTGTTCGAAGCCAGTCGAATTCGTGTCCATCGTGACCAGTTGCTGCCACGGCGAGGATCCGGTCAAAAGCGCGTCCTGAGGAATCCTGTAAAGTTCAACGCCATATGGACCGCGCTCCAGTACGCCTCCGGTGGTCGACATTGGACGAGTTGGGCGGTCGAAAATAGCGTACCAGTCACCCGTTTTCGAATCATAGGCCATGTCCCCCCAACTCGGATTCGGATCGTCTGGATCTAATCCGTTGAACGTCAAAGTTCCTTGAACCGTGAAGTGCACTCCGTCGGTTGAAAGCGCGGCCACGTGATGAGAAGTGGGATTGGTATCTTCATAAAACATATAAATCTCGGATTTATGATCAGCATTGTAAAGAGCTGGCTGGCCCACGCCATACCCAGTATGGGTACTTGGTGGGATAATCGGCTGCGGATACTTGTTCCAGCGGATGCCATCGTTCGAAAAAGCAACACCGATACTGTTAATCAGTCCGTTAATCTCGGGCGTGGCCACGTAGTACATCGCATACGTATAAGTCTGCCCGTCGCCAAGCGGGTTCTCGAAAACTCCACCAATTACCTTGGGATTGCAAGTGAAAGCGGAATCCCATGCGCCGGGGGTTTCGGCCAGTACCAATACGGGGCGGGAAGACTCAAGCGTGGACATATTGATCGATTGATAATAGATTGCATCCGTATCCTGAGATGGATCGCTCGGATTGACTCCAGGACTGCACCACCATATCTTCCGCGTATTCCCGGTTTCAATCACAGAAGGCGAATAGTTGTAGTTCCCGGGATTGCCTACCGCTCCCGGGGGAAGAGACGGCGGATCACCACAACTGATGGTGAGAAGCGTGACACTCAAGATAACCAACATCATACCTACAGTGAGAAGTAGATTCCGGGCAAGATCCATGCTGACTCTCTTTCGACTTTTTCGACTCAAGAGTTTTCCACATTTCGAGTTGCGAGTTGATAGTTCTGCGGCTGTAATTGGGGGTTGAATACGGGCGTGCTGCTGGTGGACGGCGTGCGAGTTGGACAAGCACGTGCCCCGCAAAACGACCGATGCCGTGCTCTCCAATCCAGCGCTGATCGGCATAGATCATCGACCGATAATCGCGACGTAAGTCCGCATAGGCTAAGGCGCAAGGATCGCGAGCGCCGCTGCGGTCAATGCCAACTGGGAAGAAATCTGCGTCCAGCCTTGCAGGCCGCGGATAAAGGCTCCGGTCGGCAGCTTGTAAGGCACAACGATCTGATCCCCAGGGTACAAGCGGAGGCGACTGAACTTCGATCCCTCGAAAAGGCCGTTGACATTATTGGCTGCGACCACTACGCCATTCGCGCGCAGTACGAACGCATGATGCAAGTCGGACTGCGGTTTTCCCTTTCCAGCGATCTCCAGATAAGCTCCAGCGCTGTTACGCGCTTCGTAAATAAACGATCCTGGGTTATATACATCCCCGACCACGGAGACTGTTGAAGGAACGTGGGGAATTGAGAGCCGGTCGTTGTCTTCCATCGCGATGTCGGGAAGGTCGGTGATGTTAGTATCTTTGGGCTTCACCGGCAGGGCGACGCGTCCGCTGGCGCGAGTGTTCCGGAGCTGCGCAATGATTGCTTCTTGTGCCGCCAGCATCTGCGGGAGATCTCCTGGGTTGCTCGAAGCTGCTACTGACAAAGCCGACTGCCGGATTTGCACTTCCATGGTTTGCGCCAACTCGTTAAGGCTCTTTTGCTGGTCCACTCGCGCCGACTCACGAATCAACTGAGAGCCGTAAACGTAAGCGTCGGGGGTCAACCCTCCGGCACGAATCAAGACCGACCGCAGAGTTTCGTTGGTTTCCAGCTTATAAACACCGGGCCGCTTCACCTCACCTTCGACGATCACGTATTGCGAGCGGTCCGCTTGCGGCACACTGATATCCCGCTGCGAGAAAATCGTTACGATATCGCCCGCTTGCAATTCCAGGTTGCTGGCTTCGTCTTTCTCGATAATCGCCTTGCGTGGGCTCATCCAAACCAACTTCGAAGAGAGGTCAACCGGATTGACACGCTGGATGATGGCGTAGTCCCAATTGATTTCCGGAGCATAGCGCCGCACATCCTCGGCAATATCCTTCACGACATTAGGGTAGGGAGTCGCCGTTGACGTCTGTAGAGATTGCTGGTTCGAAGGAGTGGTTGTGCCACTGGGACTCGGCGTTTGGTTAGCTGATGGGCTTAACTCACTCTGCGCGTAAAGAGATCCCGCAGCATTTGCGGAACCGCCCGCTCCTTCGGGCAAAGCACTCGGAGAATTGTTGGTCTGAGTTGATTGCGGCACGCCCGGCGTCGCCGAGCCGTTAGCTGCACTGCCGTTAGCTGGTGCGCCATTGGAGGTTGTGCCATTGGTTGGCGCCTGATTCAGATTGTTGGGTCCGTTCTGAGCAGCCTCGCCGGGAATGGGGTACTCAGTGGCACTGCCATTCACGATGGCGGCGCGGTTGCGCCAGTAGCGGCGAGTGAGCAAAGCCTGCGCGTCCGGAATCAAGTCACGTACGCGCATCCCCGGCTTCCAGGGATATCTGCCCGGATTCGCTACGTTGCCACGCAAAGTTACGGTGTCTTCAAAACGTGGAACGATGGAGAACACGCGAACAATGTCACCATCTTTGAGAGGCTCGGCGCGGGACTGCGCGTCATAAGGGAACTCTAAAGTTTTTCGAGCTGTATGCTCGACGAAACGATCAATCGTGATTTTGTTGGTGTCGGCAACGGGGCTGAGGTCGCCTGCAATCTCAATCAGATCGCCGAGTATGGAGTGATCCTTCATCTCATAAATTGCCGGTGAATTCACCGACCCGGCAATGGCCACCAGCGGACCAACGTGCGGGATGTAGATGACATCGCCCGGCTGCAGGCGGACATCTTTGGATTTGTCGCCCTTGATCACCAGGTCATAAAAATCGAAATCCGTGATGGTCGCGCCGTCGCGCCTCACCTGGATGTCGCGCAGCGAGCCTTGGGGGGTTGGACCGCCGGAGGCGAAGACTGCATTCACCAGCGTGCTTAGTGAGCTGATGGTATAAGTCCCGGGATAGCGCGCATTGCCCACCACGATGACCTGGATGGAGCGAAGCCGGCCGATATTTGCCGTGACGTTAAAATTCTTGAATATTTTCGAGATCTCACTTTTGAGGTGCTGCTCCAGATCTCCGTAATGAATGCCCGCAACTGAGATCTGCCCTACCTGGGGGATGTAAATTTGTCCAGAGCGGTCCACCACGACCCGCAAATTGGCCTGCACCTGGCCCCATATTCGGATCTGCAGTTCATCGCCCGGTCCAACGATGTAGTCGTTTGGAACCTGCATCCAATCGACCGGAGAAAAGGTGCTGGGCGCCTGCACAAACAGCGATTGCCCGAACAAGGGCAACGGACGGCCCACCGAGTCTGCAACTATCTGCTCGAACTCGGTCTCCGGCCGTGTCGGGCCCTGCGGTTGCCAAATCTGCGAAGGATTGAGCGGAGGCTTGCTGGGTGTGTATTGATCGGTGTTGAAGCCCCCCGCGTTGATCAATGTGGGAGTGCGCAGGTAGGAAGGCGAGCTTTCGTCCGCCGGGACGCCGCTCGATCTCTGACCTTGAGCGCCGCTGCATTGGGGGCTGTTTGCATTTGACGGATCGGAGCAATCTGCCGTTGCGCCCTGAGAGTTTGTACCTTGAGCGAGGGGGTCGTTGAGCGACTGCGAAAAACATCCCGCAACGGTCAGAGTGACAAACAGAGTGAGAAGCAGCGACTTTTGCATAATCAATTCAAGAATCCTGTGGTTCCTAAAAGCCCAAGCCCGGTAATTTTACGCGCGCCGAAACTCGCCATTGACGGCGGCGTTTGCCCGCAACTTGTTCGACAGTTAGAGATGCTCGACTGCCCTAGGTTACGCAACCTTTACTTTCTCGGCAAGAGGGCGCGTGCTTTCTCGGCAGGAGTCGCGAGAACCAAGCGAACATTTGAGCCATCTGTTCGCCTTGCTTTGAAGCAGTGCTTGACCACTGCAAACCGCCAGATCGAGCTGGTATGAAGGGGAAATGGGTCGAGAACAGGAATAGTTATCGGCAGGGCGTTTTTTTGCCGCCGCATCTGAATTTACCGCCTCACTTTATACCGTCGCCTTGCCCATCTCTCGGAGCCGTCAGCGAGGAATCGAGCCTGTAAATAAGAATCGACCATGTTTACAAAATATTACTTGGCTTCTTTATTTTTTGAGGTATGATTCCGCCCACACGGAACACCTGCAAATGATCGTGACCGGACAGTGTGGCCCTGCCGCTGCTGTCAACCCTGGAGGGGGACTAGATAGGACTATGAAATACCTGGCGCCGCTACAGCCGTTCCTCTTATTTTCCATTTTAACTTTGTCCGGTTTTACAATCGCTTGCGGGAGCACTACTTTCAATGATCCCCCAGGTTTTACGGCGTCGGTTGCGAAGACGCAAAATTCGCTGGTAGCACAGGTCAGTGTGGCCGCAGCTTTGGGCGGATGCCCCGGCCAAACTATGGTCGAGTTCGGTCCCAATACGTCCTACGGGCGAAACACGGCATGGTATCCAGTCTTAGCGTCTGCCGCGAATTCCGTAGTCCTCGTCGCGGGAATGAGACCCTCGACCACTTATCACATGCGAGCTTTGGTCCAGGCTCAATGTACGAGCGGAACCAATACATATACCGGCGACGACCTAACCTTTACAACCGGCGCCCTGCCTGCCCTTCCTTTTCCCGCGATGACAGTGAGCCGCCCGAGCCCTTCCGCCAGTTCTCCTGAGAACCCGGGGATTGAGTTGGTAGACGTAACCACCGCTGGGGTGCCTGCCTTTTTTACTGATCGGGATGCAAATCCCATCTGGTATTACGACGTAGGACCGCAAAATTTTCCGTATACATTTAAGTTAATGCCCAATGGGCACATGATTTTGAGCATTACTACAAGCATTACTGCTCCAGTGGTTTCGCTGATACGTGAAGTCGACCTGGCCGGAAACACCATCCGTGAGATGCCTATCAACACCCTGGGAGCAAAAATGCAGGCTGCCGGGTACAATTTCGTTCCACAAAGCTTTACCCACGATTTTGTCCCGCTGGCTAACGGGCATCTGGTGGTTCTTGTCAACTTCGCAAAGAACTTCACTAACCTTCCCGGATACCCAGGATCATTGGCTGTAGTTGGGGATGGCATTGTAGATTTAGATCAGAACTGGAATCCGGTTTGGGCGTGGAACAGCTTTGACTATCTCGACGTCAACCGTCATCTGAACGGTCTGCCTGACTGGACCCACAGCAACGCCCTACTCTACTCGCCGGCCGATGGCAACTTGCTCATCTCGATGCGGCACCAGTCGTGGATTTTGAAGGTCGACTACAACAATGGAACTGGCGCAGGCGACGTGATTTGGCGTCTCGGCTATCAAGGCGACTTTGCTTTGACTCAAGGCGGTGTCCCAACCGATGATCCAGCCGTCTGGTTCTCTTTTCAGCATTTCCCTTCGATCGTAAGCCAAACTGGCCCGCAAACGACGCTCGCCGTCTGGGATAACGGAGACAGTCGCGTCCTGGATACGAGTGGGGACATTTGCCCATCATTGGCTTTGAATACTCCCTGCTACTCGCGAGCCACCATCTTTCAGGTCGATGAGAGCGCGAAGGTTGCCGATCTGTCTTGGGTTAATTTGCCAGGTCCTTATGACTACTCTCTCTGGGGGGGCAGCATCAACCAACTGGGCAATGGAAATGTAGAATTCGATATAAACGGTGCGGCTCCGCCTGTCGCTCCGAACGTCGCTTCCGAGGTACAAGAAATCACGCCGGCCTCCCCTTCGCAGATAGTCTGGAAACTCGATATTACCCCGGCGACCGATGACGCCTACCGTGCCTATCGTGCCCCCAGTCTTTATCCCGGGGTGAATTGGTCGTACTGAGCTGAATAGACCATTGGCAGCGAACGTCAGCCCGAATGAACCCCTAGCCAGTTCGGGGGAAGCATTCGGACTGCGACTCCGAAGTCACTCGTATCTTTCTCTCCTTACTGGACGATGACAGTCAGCGAGACTTGGTGGCTCAAGCTTCCTGAAGTGGCAGTGATCGAAGCCGTATAGGTTCCGGTCGGCGTTCCCTTCGACGCGGTCGAGGGCGGCGTTGTGGACGATGAATTGCCTCCTCCGCAGCCAGGCATAAGCAAAACCAAAACCATCAGCGGCAGGTAGAGAACTCGCCGCCGCTTGCCGACGAAGAGCAAGCCCAATGCACCCAGAAATAGTGTCCACTCGATGAGCCATGTGGTCGGCGGCAAAAATGTGAATGGTCCGCTGCTTGAAGATCCCGCCGCAGTGGTAGAGACCGTTACAGTCACCGGAGCCGCCGAACTTCCCGTGACATTCACCGATGCTGGCACGCCGCACACCGGTGCCGGCGTTACTGCCGGACTAATGCTGCAAGCCAGATTTACCATTCCGCTAAACGGTCCGGCTGGAGTAAGCGACAAATTGAAAGTCGCGGTGCCGCCTGCGGAAATTATCGCCATCCCCGACCGCCAGGTCTAGGTGGCCGTCGCCATTGAAGTCGCCATCCCCCAGGCCTAAGCTGCAACACTGCTGTAGCGGGATTAGCGTGGCAGCCGAAAACCCAGCACCGGTATTGAGCAGCAATCCTAGTTGACCGCCAGACTCGCCGTGTCCGTTTCCAAGCGTCTGATCTGTGAGTAAGTCGGGCTTGCCGTCGCCGTTAAAATCCGCCGCGATCAGAGGTCCAAGAGAAGTTTGAATCTGAGTTGAAGGATAGGCCGGGTAGGGAAGAGGGAAGGTTGCGAAAGTTCCGAAAGTTCCGTCACCACTGGCGTTCAGCACCGAAACAATGCCCGCCGTTTCAGAACCAAGCTCTCCACCTGATGCGGTTGCGAGCACCAGATAAGGGTTTGGTTCAGCCGCAAAGGCGGACACAGCTATGGGAAACTGCCCCAGCGAGTATCCCCCGGCGAGCGCCAGGGAGTACTGCCATACGGTAAACGTGCCGTCGCCAAGGTTCAGGAGACTTTCCAAGCCATTCCCGACTAGGACTCCTGTGCCCTCCGCAATAAGATCGGGAATTCCATCTCCGTTCAAATCGCCCAAGGCAAGCGGTGTGGCCTGCACCGTAAGTACTTGCTCTCGAAATGTTCCGTCTCCATTTCCCAGCATGAGAGTCAAGAAGTTCCCGTTAGAAGTGGCAATATCTAAAATGCCATCCTGATTGAAGTCCGCAATCAGTATCGACAATCCCGACACGGTCGAGAGAGGTGTCTTGATCGGAGCCTGAAATATTCCATCGCCGTTGCCGAGCATGACAGAAGAATCAGTCACCAAGTCAAGCTTTCCGTTGTTGGTAAGATCAGCCGCGGTTAAGGCAAACAACTCCGCGCTGGGGTAGCTAACGGGGGCTTGGAATGTGCCGTCGCCTTTGCCCAACAGTACGGCGAATCCGTATGTGCCAACTACTGCTCCGAGGACGGGAGCGGCGATATCGACCTTGCCATCTCCGTTGAAGTCTCCAACCGCCAGACAGCAATAACTTCCCGCGATGGTGGTTACCTTTTGCGTTTGAAAAGTGCCATCGCCATTTCCCAGCAGGACCGAAAGCGTTTGGTCGGTCGTGTTCAGTACCAGCAGATCTAGCTTGCCGTCGTTGTTTACATCGGCGACATACAGCGGACGCATCGAATTCGGACTGTTGCCTGCCGCATAGCTAACGCCTGGCTGGAAAGTTCCATCGCTGTTCCGAAGCAGCACCGAAACAGTAGCTGAGGACTGACTAGCGGTGGCGATGTCGGCACGACCGTCGCCATTGAAGTCCGCAACTACTACCGAATCTGGAGACGGTCCAACCAGATAGTCCCGCGGTCCGTTGAATACAGTTTGGGAGAACAAGGCGGAAGCTGCAAAAAGCCAAAATACCGTAAGCTTTAACGCGGGAAGAAACCATGGCTTCACTGCTGGCGGGCAGGTGGACGGTGGCGTGTACTTCATGACAAACACTCCTCAGACAGAACCAGCGCCCGGCCCGCGATCTTCGGCTTGTCGCGCATTCTTCTCGCCGGGCGCAATTGGAGCGCACACATCATAACCTGCGTAAGAAGCAAAGTCACGTAACTTGAGCCTAGTTAGCCGGCGCCAGAGACTCGTGGCTATCTCGGCGGCGCCTTAGCTGCGTCGGCTGATTGCACGATGCTAATCACTGCGTTGTCGCAATGGTCTTGCCGATTACTCTTTTGGCGATGGAAAGAATTTTTGCCTGTGAATGCATTAAGGATGCCGCAAGTAACTCGAAATCCTCGGAAACACGGAATAATCAGGAGGGAATTCCGCAGGTGGAAATTGTGCAGCGGCAAATCTACCAGAGCAGAAGAAAAACCTGGTGAGCGCGGCAGGATTCGAACCTGCGACCCATGCCTTAAAAGGGCATTGCTCTACCAACTGAGCTACGCGCCCCACCGTTCTCCAAATAGTTTACCATTGGCTGAACGTGAGACTTTTGTTCTGGGCGTGATCACGACGAAAAGAACAGCTTCAATCTGAGGAAGAGCCCAACTCGTGGGGGACGAAGCTTTGGCCAGGATGCCAATCGCATGACGCAAGTTTCGGGGACTCCTCACCTCATCGGTGTGGATGTGGGTGGGACCAAAGTAGCTGCCGGCCTGGTGAACGCAGCCGGTGAAATCACTTTTCAGACACGAACTCCAATGGCAGCTCATGACGCCGCAGCTGGGTTGGCGGCTGTGGTTTCGGCGATCGATGCAGTTCGTGCGTCCTCTTCTGCGACGATAGACAGCCCGATTTCGGGCATTGGCATCTGCGCTCCCGGGCCGCTCGATCCGCGCAATGGCGTCGTGATCAATCCTCCGAATCTGCCGGGTTGGCGAAATTTTCCGCTGGCTGCGGAAATGTCTAAGGTCTACAAAGTTCCGGTTCGAGTCGATAATGACGGAAATGCGGCAGCCTTAGCCGAAGCGCTATGGGGCGCCGGACGCGGCTTTCGCAATGTTTTCTGCGCCACCATCGGTACCGGCATTGGAACCGGGATTATTTTCGATGGCCGCATTTACCATGGCCGCACCGGCGCTGCCGCGGAAGGCGGTCACAACACAATCGACTATCGCGGCCCGCGCTGCGGATGCGGCAAGCTGGGTTGTATCGAGGCGCTGGCGTCCGGTCCGGCGATCGCTCGCAGAGCTGCGGAAAAACTTGCGCTGCCCGGCCAGTCTTCGAAGATTCTCGATTTGGCCGGCGGCCATCTTGATCGCATTAGCAGTGAGATGGTTGGCAAGGCCTATGCCGCCGGAGATGTCCTGGCCAAAGCAGTCTTAGAGGAAACCGCCGGCCTGCTCGCCATTTGGTTAGGAAACATCGTGGACTTACTTGAGCCGGATGTGATGATTATTGGAGGGGGCGCTGGAGCAATGTTGCGGCCCTTCTTCGATTTGATTCGAGAGCGGCTTCCCGAGTGGTGCGTGAATTCCCATTGTCAGGAAGTTCCCCTGGTGGCCGCCCACTACGGTGCTGACGCCGGGATCGCCGGAGGCGCGGCACTCTGCCGAAATTAACGCTGGTTTCCGAATCCTAGATTCCCGCCTGAGCTGAGCACAATCACTCCCCAGCCTAAGTCGGTGCACGGAGCCGAAAGACCCCAAACAGCCCGCGTTGTAACGTTTCCCGAACGATTGACACTATCCTGCTTGGGGCCGCAAAGGTCTTAGGATTTCAGCAACTTCTAAGCAAACGTCCCGTGCCAAAAAAGCGATTAATGCTTGACTCCGGTTCCTGCATATGATAAACCGTTGCTCCACGACTCGTATGGGTGAACTGCGGTGACCAGCCGCTTCCATCCGGGTGGTACCCCCCGAACAAATACGCTCCGCACGGATAAGCCCGGCTTGCATTTGGGCGGTCTGACGTGTCAGTTCCTTCACAATTCGATCGGATCAACATTGACGGATAAAGGGAGAACACATGGCTAAACAAAGCACGCAGCACAAATTGGACCGGGTGCGTCCGCCTCGCGTTCAGATTACTTATGACGTAGAGACCGGCGGAGCCATTGAAGTCAAGGAACTACCGTTCGTGGTTGGCGTCCTCGGAGATTTTACCGGCAATCCGGAGCAGCCGCTTCCGAAACTCAAGGAGCGGCGGTTTGTTGAAGTAACGCCGGACAACTTTGATTCCGTCCTCGAAAGCATGAAGCCGCACTTGTCTTTCGCCGTAGAAAACAAGCTGAGCGAGGAATCCGACGCCGGCCAGATTAAAGTCGATCTCCGCTTTAAGAGTCTGGAAGACTTCGAACCCGAGCAGGTAGCGCGGCAGGTGAAGCCGCTCAAGGAATTGTTAGATCTTCGAACGCGCCTGAATGATTTGAAGGGAACGCTGCAAACCAACGAAAAGCTGGATGAAGCATTGCTGGATGCGGTAAGCCAGACTGAAAAACTGAACAAGCTGAAGACCGAGGTTGGCGAGAAGGGGGACAACAATGGCTAAACCTATGGTGGAAGAAAAGTCCGCAGCCGGACCAGTGGCGGTGGAACAGAGCAGTCTTCTCGACCAGATCGTCGAACAGGGGCGGTTTACCGATACTGGTACACGCGAGCGCGGCAAGAGCCTGATCAAAGAATTCGTCTCTCAGGTGCTCGAAGGCTCGATGACAATTGGCCGCGATGCCGACCAGATGATCACGTCCCGCATCGCCCAGATCGACCACCTTATCTCGCTGCAATTGAACGAGGTGTTGCATCATCCTCAGTTCCAGAAGCTGGAAGGCACATGGCGAGGGTTGAAGTACCTGCTCGATCAGTCTGAAACCAGTTCGCAATTGAAGATTCGTATCCTCAACGCTTCGAAGAAGGAATTACTGCGCGATCTGCAGCGGGCGCCGGAGTTCGATCAGAGCGCGATGTTCAAGAAAGTGTACGAAGACGAGTACGGCATCTTCGGCGGCGAACCCATCGCAGCTTTGGTGGGAGACTACGAATTCAGCAAGCACCCCGAAGATATGGAGTTGCTGGAAAAGGTATCGCAAGTCGCGGCCGCGGCGCACGCGCCTTTTCTTTCCGCAGCTTCGCCGGAGTTGCTGAACCTGCAAAGCTTCACCGGACTCGATCAGCCTCGCGACATCGGAAAGATTTTCGACAGCACCGAGTACGCCAAGTGGAAGGGTTTCCGCGAAAGCGAAGACTCGAAATACGTCTGCTTGACCTGTCCGCGCATTCTAATGCGGCTGCCCTATGGCCGCGACACGAAGCCGGTCGACGGATTCAACTACGAAGAAGGCGTCGACGGCACCGATCACGAAAAATATCTCTGGGGCAACGCCGCATACGCGTTGGCTTCCAGGATGACGCAGGCTTTTTCGCTGTATGCCTGGTGCGTTTCCATTCGCGGCGTTGAAGGCGGCGGCCTGGTGGAAGGCTTGCCCTCGCACACTTTCCGCACCGATGAAGGTGACGTGGCGCTGAAATGTCCAACGGAAATCGCCATCACTGATCGTCGCGAAAAAGAACTTGCGGATCAGGGTCTGGTTCCGCTGGTTCACTGCAAGGGCACCGACAAAGCGGCGTTCTTCAGCATTCAATCCTGCAACAAGCCCAAGCTCTACGACAGCGATTCTGCCACCGCCAATGCGCGCATCTCGGCGCAACTGCCTTACATGATGGCGACCTGCCGGTTTGCGCATTACCTCAAGGCGATGATGCGCGACAAGATCGGCAGCTTCATGTCGCGGGACGATGCCTGGCGATTCCTGAATCGCTGGATCAGCCAGTACGTAACTCAGGACGACAAGGCGAACCAGACCACCAAGGCCAAGTTCCCCCTGCGCGAGGCGCGCGTGGATGTGGAAGAAGTCAAGGGCAAGCCCGGCGTTTATCGCGCCATCGCTTATCTGCGGCCTCACTTCCAACTCGACGAATTGAACGTTTCTCTCCGGCTGGTGGCGGAGTTGCCGGCGGCGGCAAAAAGATAACCCCGTTGTATTTGGCGGGAGATTCACGCGGGAGCGGTAAACAAGGTCCGCACGGTCCTTGAATTCAGATTGCTTGTGAGGAGGAATTGCGATGGCGAGTGATGCGTATCTCTTAATCGACGGAATCAACGGGGAATCCCAGGCGCAAGGGATGACCAATAACATTGAGCTCGACAGTTTTTCGTTTGGCTGCAGCAACCCCGCAGATGTGGGCGGGAAAGGATTGTCCGCCGGGAAGTGTTCGTTGTCGGATTTCAGTTTCAGCTGCGCCGTAGACCAGGCGAGTTACCAGATTCTGAAAGCCATCTACACTGGGCAGCACGTCGCCAAAACCACCTTCTCCCTTCGTAAGTCGACCGGCGCCGCAACGCCTTACACCTACCTGCAGGTCCTCATGACCAATTGCTACATTACGAGCAACAGCATGGGTGGGGGCGCCTCAGGACCGCCGAGTCAGAGCGTGAGCATCGCGTACGAACAGATCGAATTCCAGTACTACACGCAGGATACTTCGAGCGGCGCGGTCACTCTGGCCGGAGCTGCGACTTATAACATCGGCGCCGTGCAGCAGACATAAAGCACGCTGCATTCGGTGTTTTAAATTCGAAATCCGGAGGGCATCTTCGCGGCTTAACCGCCGCGAGGGTGCCTTCGCCGGAATTGTTCTACGACGCGGCTCGATTACCCCCAGTATTGAAATCGAGCTGAGTTTATTTGCACGCTGGGTTATCTGAGGCGGAGAGCTTCTGGCATGAATGCTCAGGAACTATATCGGGCCGGTCGTTTAGGGGAAGCTCTGAAGGCATTGAGCGCCGAAGTGAGAGACAATCCTACCGACGCGCGCCGCAGAACTTTTCTTTTCGAATTGCTTTGTTTCGCCGGAGAATATTCCCGCGCCGATAAGCAACTGGAAGTATTGGCTCAAGCCGGACCCAGCAGCGAAATCGGAGTTCTTCTCTACCGCAGCGCCTTATTCGCTGAGCGCCAGCGCCAGGATCTGTTCGAGAGCGGTTCCTATCCCAATCAGGTTGTTCTTCCCGAGCGCAGCGGCGCCATCAACGGTAAGTCGTTCAAAGCTTTTTCCGACGCAGACCCTCGCATCGGTGCGCGACTCGAGCTGTTCGCCGCGGGCAATTATTTGTTGTTGCCCTTCGAGCACATCGCCTCCATTCACATCGAACCTCCCAAGCGTCTGCGCGATCTCTTGTGGACGCCCGCAGTAGTTCGCACCACGCCTTCTTTCAAAGGCACCGAATTAGGCGAGGTCATGCTTCCCGTGCTTTCTCCATTTTCGTGGAAAAATCCTGATGATGCGGTCCGTCTGGGACGGGCAACAGTCTGGGAGGAAAACGAAGCGATCGACGATCAGATCCCGATTGGCCAGAAGATGTGGCTGGCGGATGACGAAGAGATTCCGTTCCTCGAACTTCGTTCGCTCGAATTCAATCCGGCCCCGGTGGCTGTCTAACCCATCATGCCCTTTCCCGACGAGTTGCTGAATCCTATCGACGGACCAAACCCCAGCGGTGCAAACCTGCGCTACGAGCCGATTTACGACAAGATCAAAGAATCCCGCCGCGAAGAAGATCAGCCGCCCCCGGGCATGACCGAGCGTGACCGCAAGGTCGCCGACAACGCCCAGGTCATCAAGCTCACGAAAGACGTTCTCACCACTAAAACAAAAGACCTGCAACTTGCCGCATGGCTCACCGAAGCGTTGCTAAAACAGCAGGGTTTCGGCGGATTGAAGGACGGTCTTTCTCTGTGCTTCGGTTTGATCGACAAGTTCTGGGACACGGTTTATCCCGAACTCGAAGATGGCGACGCGCAGGCGCGCGGGGCTCCGCTAGGGTTTATCGGAACCAAGCTCGAAATTCCTTTGAAGCTGGTTCCGCTGGTCGAAAAAGCTGCTTACGGTTCTATCGACTACGAACAGTCTCGCGAAGTCGGCTACGAAGAGCTGGCCAAGAGCGATGACGCTAAGAAGAAACGCGCGCAGCTTATCAAAGAAGGCAAGCTGGCTCCGGAAGTCTTCGACAAGGCGTTCGAGGAGACTCCCAAGAAATTCTATGCGCAGGCCGAGAAGGACCTGGATAGCAGCCTGCAGATCCTCTCGCAACTGAAAGAGGCTTGCGACGCGAAGTTTGCCGACGATGGTCCGTCGTTCGGCCCGCTGCGCTCCGCGCTGGAATCTACGCGCCACGTCGTCCACGGTTTTCTGCAGAAGAAGCGCGAAAAGGAGCCGGACCCGGTGGAAGAGGTTGCAGCTCAGCCTGGATTGGCGGCCGACTCGACTGTTGCGTCCGATGCTCCCGCAGCGCCGGTGCGCGTCGGTGTTTTACTCTCCGTCGAAACTTCTTCCGAGCCGCCAGATCGAATCGAGGCGGTACGCAAAGTGGCCGAAGCCGCAGCGTTTCTGCGTCGGCGCGAGCCCAAAAGTCCAGCTTCCTATTTAATGCTGCGCGGTTTGCGTTGGGGCGAACTGCGCGCGGCTATCGACCGCGCCGATCCAACCCAATTCGAAGCTCCGCCCACCGAACTTCGAAAACATTTAAAACGGCTTGCCCTCGATGGAAAATTCGAAGAACTTCTTGAAGCGGCGGAGAGTGCAATGGCTCTGCCGTGCAGCCGCGCCTGGCTGGATTTGCAGCGCATGGTCGTCGAAGCGTGTCAGGCGCTGGGTAGCGATTACGAAGCCATCGCCCGCGCAATTCGTTCCGAGATCAAGGCCCTGATCGCCGAATGTCCGCAATTGCTCGACGCGACTTTGATGGACGATACTCCTGCAGCCAATGCGGAGACCCGTGCCTGGATCAATAGCCTGAACCAGCCAACTCCTTCTGCCGATGGAGCCGCTGCCCCCGTGAATGGTGCCCCGGCCCGCAACGGATTCTCGTCGCGGTGGCCAAGCCAGGCTCCCGATGTTTACGCCGCGGCGCTGCAAGCTCTGCGCGAAGGACAGGAGCGGAAGGCTTTCGAAATCTTGCAGCAGGATGTGGGACGCCTGCGTTCCGGACGCGAACGATTCCGTCGCAAGATGCAGTTAGTAGAAATGTGCATTTCTACCAGCAAACAAAATATCGCGCAGCCCATTCTCGATGATCTCGCGGCGATGATCGAAACTCACAAGCTCGATGAATGGGAAGACCCCGGCCTGGTCGCCTCGGCGCTTGGCACGATCATGAAACTGAGCGTGCGCATTCAGGCCGACAAAGCGCAGCAGCAGAAAATCTTCGAGCGCATCTGCCGGCTCGATCCCGCGCAGGCCATTGGGGACGGAAAGTAAGCCATGCCCAGGCGCGACATCAGCGGCCCGGTCACGCTCTCCGTGCTGGACCGGCTCATCGACAAAGATCCAAAAGTTAGTTCCGAAGTGCCTCTGAGTCGTGCGCAGTCGTTGCGCGAATTAAAAATCGCCATCAAACGCGACCTTGAATGGCTTCTGAATACCCGGCAAACCATCGAACCCGCGCCAGACTCAGCTCGCGAAACCGCGCGCTCGGTTTACCAGTACGGTTTTGCAGATATATCGTCAAAGTCGCTTCTCTCCAGCCGGGATCATAACGACCTGGTGCGGGAAATGGAATCGGCCATCGCCGTCTTTGAGCCGCGGCTGAAGCGCGCGAAAGTCCGTATGGAGCGCGTGGAAGGCGGATTCCGCGCTCTCCGTTTCGTAATCGAAGGCTTGCTCTGCATGGATCCCGCGCCTGAACCAGTGCGCTTCGATACCGTGCTCGAACTGGGAAAAGGCGAGTACGAGATCAAGGGAGAAGACAGTGCGCGATGAGCTGAGAACTTATTACGAAAGCGAGCTCACGTTCCTGCGCCAGATCGGTGCGGAGTTCGCCGACAAGTATCCCAAGATCGCCTCGCGCCTGCTGCTTGAACCCGACCGTTGTGAAGACCCACACGTCGAGCGCATGATCGAATCGTTCGCTCTGCTGGCAGCGCGAGTGCATCTGCGGATCGACGACGACTTCCCGCAGATCACCGAAGCGCTGCTGAACATTCTTTATCCGCACTATCTCTGCCCCGTCCCTTCCATGTCGGTCGCGGAGTTTCATACCGATCCCGAGCGCGGCAAGATGACCAGTAGTTTGCAGGTTCCAAAAGGGACTGTGCTGTATTCCCGCCCGGTCGAAGGCGTTCCGTGCAAATTCCGCACCTGCTATAACACCACGCTGTGGCCCTTGAAAGTTTCTCAGGCGCAATGGCTCACGCCTGATCGCCTCACTCCAACGGTACGCTCCTCCGATGCTGCCGTGTTGCGCGTCGAGCTCGAATGTTTTCCTGATATCAGCTTTGAGAAGCTCGAATTGGACAATCTCGCTTTCTATCTGAATGGGGAAGGATCGGTCATCCACACACTTTATGAATTGTTGTGCCGCAATTGCACTCGCATTCTGGTGCGTGATCCCGCAAACCCGAAAATGCCGCCGCGCGATTTGCCGGTGCGCAGTCTGCGCCCCATGGGCTTCGCGGAAGACGAAGACGTGCTGTCTTATCCGCAGCGGTCTTTTGCGGGATACCGATTGCTTCAGGAATATTTCGCTTTTCCGGAAAAGTTTTTCTTCCTCACTCTCGGCGGACTATCCGCGCTGCAAGGTGCGGGATTCAAATCCAAAGCAGAAATTCTTTTCCTGATCGCACCGTTCGAGCATGACGGCCGTCACCAGCGCCTCGAAGTGGCAGTGGACGCGAAGACGCTGCGCCTGGGCTGCACCCCCATCATCAACTTATTTGGCCAGACTGCCGAACCCATTCTCGTCGACCAGACGCGTTACGAATACCCGGTAGTTCCCGACGCGCGCCGTCGCCAGACGATGGAAGTATATTCCGTGGATGAAGTGGTCAGCACCGACCCCGACTCGCACGAGACTGTCACGTATCACCCGCTGTATTCGCGGCGCCACGAGATTCAGGATTCAACTCCGGCATTTTGGTACACCACGCGGCTTCCTTCCACTCGCAAGGGCGACGAGGGGTCGGATGTTTTCGTTTCGCTCGTTAACATCGCGGCGACTCCGATGCAGCTGGACTACGATACCGTGACGGTTCGCTGCACCTGCACCAACCGCGACCTCGTAACCCGCCTGCCTTTCGGCAGTGAGAATGGTGACTTCGAAATGGCCGGTGCGGCTTCGATCAAAAAAATTGTCGCTTTGCGCAAGCCGACTCGAACCCTGCGCCCGCCATTGGACGGCAAGACCTTGTGGTGTCTTACTTCGCATTTGTCGCTGAATTATTTGTCGCTGGTCGATGAAGGCAAAGCGGCGCTGCAGAAAATTCTCGATCTCTACGATTTCTCCGATTCGCCCGAGGTCAGGAAACAGATAAGTGGAATCACATCCGTGGACGCGCGCCGTCACTTCACGCGCGTGATCTCCGAACACGGTGTCAGTTTTGCGCGCGGCACGCGAGTCGAGATGGAATTCGACGAAGAGCAATTCAGCGGCGGCGGCGCGTATCTATTTGCCAGCGTACTGGAAAAGTTTTTTGGCCTGTACGTCTCCATGAACAGTTTCAGTCAACTGGTGGCCCGAAGCCGCCAGCGAAAGGAGCCTTTGGGCGAGTGGCCTCCGAGAGCGGGACAAGCAATACTGATTTAATCGAGCCGGAGTTGAAAGAATCCGCGGTCGGCGAAAAGCTTCGGCAGGAGCCGTTCCGCTTCGATTTTTTTCAAGCGGTGCGTCTGCTCGAGAAACTTTTTCCCGAGCGCACGCCAGTCGGCAGGTTCACGCATCCCTCTCGCGAAGTAGCGCGCTTCGGGGTTAACAATTCGCTGGCATTTCCGGCGAGCCAGATTCAGTCGATGGACTGGCCCGAGAACGAAGGCGGCGCCCCCAGAATGACTGTAAACTTCATGGGCCTCACCGGTCCTCAAGGTACGCTGCCGAATCCTTACACCAGTTTGATCATCGAGCGCTTGCGGGCTTCAGACGGAACGCTCCGCGACTTTCTCGACATTTTCAACCATCGCTTCATTTCGCTTTTTTATCGAGCCTGGAGAAAATATCGCCTCGATGTTTCGGCTGAACGCGACGAACGCGACCGTTTCTCCCGCCACCTGCTCAGCCTATTGGGACTCGGCACCGATGGTTTGCAGGATCGCCTGGCAATTCCAGATGACAGTCTCATCTATTATTCGGGCCTGTTGGCGCAGCGTCCTCGCTCGGCACAAGCGTTGTGCCAGATTCTCACGGACTACTTCTCTGTGCCGGTGAAGATCGAACAATTTGCCGGAGCGTGGTATCGTCTTGATCCATCCGCGCGCTGCTGCTTTTCCGACAGCGCAACCGATAGCCAGTGCCTTGGCCTCGGAGCCGTGGTTGGCGACGAAGTCTGGAGCCAGCAATCAAAAATTCGAATCGTTCTTGGTCCGTTGAGCCTGGAGAAATATTTGGAATTTCTTCCCGACGGCTCAAACTGGGAACCGCTGTGTTCCTGGGTGAGATTTTTTTCCAACGAAGAATTGAACTTCGAAGTAAAGCTGATTCTCGAACGTGAAGATGTTCCGGCGTGCGAACTAGGAGCGGAAGATGCATCCGGGCCGCAGTTAGGCTGGGTTTCGTGGTTGAAGTCAAAGCCTCTGGGGCGTGATCCGGACGATACCGTCCTCGCGATTCAGGCGGAACCTCAAGCGCAAAGTTGATACGGAACGTTGATGGGGAACAAGGAGTACGAACATGAATCTGAAATCTTTGATCGGCAAACTGAATGACTCGACGCGCGGCGCCATGGAAGCGGCAGCCGGCCTCTGCCTCGCGCGCACCCATTACGATATCGAGGTTGAGCACTTTCTGTTGAAGCTCCTCGATTCCTCGGATAATGACGCAGCCGCAATTTTCAAGCACTTCGAACTTGATACTTCTAGATTCTCCGGCGAACTTTTCCGTTCGCTCGATCGTCTGAAGTCTGGCAACGCTCGCACGCCTGCGCTGAGCCCCACGCTCATCAAAATGATGACCGAGGCCTGGACGCAAGGGTCGATCGATTATGGCGCCGGGCAAGTTCGCACCGGTTTCACAATTCTTGCCCTCGCATCCAACGGTGAACTGGTGCGCCTGATGCGCGACGTGAGTCGCGAATTCCAAAAGGTGCAGGCGGATGCGCTAGCTAGAGATTTTTTTGCGATCGTCGGAAGCTCAAGCGAAGAGACTCAAGCGGCGGCAGCAGCGTCTGCCGGACCCGGCACCTCCGCGGGACCGCGTCCCGGCGGCAAGACTCCGAACCTCGATCAGTTCACCATCAACCTCACAGAAAAAGCGAAGACGGGAAAAATCGATCCGGTGCTGGGACGGGATTTGGAAATTCGTCAGGTCGTCGACATCTTGATGCGGCGCCGGCAGAATAATCCGATCCTGACGGGCGAAGCGGGAGTAGGGAAGACCGCGGTGGTCGAGGGTTTTGCCATTCGAGTGGCTGACGGAGATGTGCCGCCTCCGCTTCGCAACGTCACCATTCGAACATTGGATCTCGCGCTGTTACAGGCAGGAGCCGGTATCAAAGGGGAATTCGAGAATCGGCTCAAAGGTTTGATCGAGGAGGTGAAATCCTCTCCCACTCCGATAATCCTCTTCATCGACGAGGCGCACACCATGATCGGCGCCGGGGGAACCGCCGGCCAGGGTGACGCCGCCAATTTGCTGAAACCGGCATTGGCGCGGGGCGAGTTGCGAACTATCGCGGCGACCACATGGTCCGAGTACAAAAAATATTTCGAAAAAGATCCCGCGCTGGCGCGCCGTTTTCAAGTCGTAAAAGTCGAAGAGCCTATCGAGACGCAATGTATGACGATGTTGCGCGGCATCGTTCCTTCACTCGAGAAGCATCACAAAGTTCGGATTCTTGACGAAGGCCTGACCGCGGCCGTCCATCTTTCGCATCGCTATCTCGCCGGGCGCCAGCTTCCCGACAAAGCCGTGAGCGTGCTGGATACGGCGTGCGCGCGGCTGGCGCTGGGCCAGAGCGCCACTCCACCGGCCATTGAGGATAGTGTGCGCCAACTCGACGATCTGGCCGTTCAGCAGCGCATTCTGGAACGGGAAGCGGCTGTTGGCTCCGACCATCGCGAACGACTCGAAGAAATTGCCGTCAAAAAATCGGAAATCGAAAATAGCCTGGCAAACTTGCGCGTCCGCTTCGATAAAGAGAAAACGTTAGTCACTCGCATTCGCGATCTGCGCGCCCAACTTGAGGGCGCAGTGTCGCCGCACGCCCTTTCCGCCGATCCGGGCGGAAATGGCTCCGCTGGCCACGGAATTGCGAACCCAGCTGCCACAACTGACAATGGCATCAGCGCGTCCTCATCTGCGACGGCCACCGCTGTGGCGGAAGCGCCGCCGGCAGTCGATCTGAACGCTGCTCGCGCCGAACTCGCTCAGGCAGAATCGGACCTCGCAGCTCTTCAGGGTGAGACTCCGATGATTCGCGTTGCGGTCGATGCCCAGATCATCGGCGAAGTCATCTCCGCCTGGACCGGAATTCCTGCCGGCAAAATGATGAAGGATGAAATTTCAACTGTCCTTTCGCTGCCAACTCTGCTCGGCCAACGAGTCATCGGTCAGCTACATGCTCTGGAAATTATCGGCCAGCGAATTTCCACATCGCGTGCTCGCCTCGACGATCCGAACAAGCCCATCGGCATTTTCATGCTGGTCGGTCCCAGCGGGGTAGGGAAGACCGAAACCGCACTCGCCCTCTCCGACCTGCTCTACGGCGGCGAGCGCAATCTGATCACGATCAATATGTCGGAGTTCCAGGAAGCACATACCGTTTCAACTTTGAAGGGATCGCCTCCGGGCTACGTGGGTTACGGCGAAGGCGGCGTTCTTACAGAAGCGGTGCGGCGCCGACCCTATTCCGTGGTGCTGCTGGATGAAGTCGAAAAAGCTCATCCCGACGTGATGGAACTCTTTTACCAGGTTTTCGATAAAGGAATGATGGAGGACGGCGAAGGCCGGGAAATTGATTTCAAAAATACCATCATCATTCTCACCACCAACGCCGGCACCGATACGATGGCGAAACTGAGCGCTGATCCGGAGACGATGCCGAGCCCCGAGGGACTGGTGAAAGCGCTCAAGCCAGAACTAAACAAAATATTCAAGCCTGCATTTCTCGGTCGTCTGGTGATCATCCCCTATCTTCCGATTCGCGATGAAAATATGAAGTTGATCATCAATCTGAAGCTGAGGAAAATTCAGCGGCGCATTCAGGAGAATCACAAAATTGCGCTCTCCTACGACGGTGCCCTGGTCGACGAAGTGGCGAAGCGTTGCACAGAAGTGGAAAGTGGCGCCCGCAACGTGGATAACATCCTGACCAACACTCTGCTGCCGGAAATTTCCCGGCAACTACTGGGACGAATGGCGGAAGGCGAATCCATGGAACGTATCCACGTCGGGGTTGGCAGCGATGGAGCTTTCGTTTATTCGTGAAATGGCAGTGTTTGTACCGCTCTGAACGAGGAACAATTGAAGGATATTGCCCTATACGCGATCGACCGCAACTGGAATCCGAAAGTGGATACCCTGGGCCTCGAAGCGTCTGTCGTCGAGACGGATGGCGACTTCGAACTGGTCGATCCTTTGAAAAATATGAGCGGTGAGCAGTACGTCAAGGGCCGTTCCGTTACGGTTGTGTTCGACGATCTACATGAGTTGGTCGAGAGTCTCGAGAGTTTCCAGGGTTTCGCGGCGGATGGCTTCCAGGGAGCGATCGAGAAGCCGGGCATAAAGTTTCTGATGATCATTGTTCACGGTGCACCCGGAGCGTTGTTCATCGATGGCAACAACCGCCCGGAGTTTCTTGCGCCCTTAACTTTCATGAACTATGCCGACGATCTGGATCGTCTGGGCAAGTTTCTGGCGACGAATGCGATGGTGCGATTTGACGGTTGCAACGTCGGCAGTGATGTGAACGGCCCCCTGCAAGCTCGCGGTTCCGAGTTGTTGATTGCGCTTTCTAAAATCTGGAGTGGGGTTAAAGTTGTCGGGTTTGTCGATTACGGTTTGGGAAAGGAAAATCTCAGCGATCGCAGACTGTGGAAGGCAACCGACAGCAATGTTTATTCTCCGGCGCCCGAGCCTGTGATTTCGGGATTTTTTGGTAACGCGTGGAGTAATCTCTGGGACAAGAATCGGTCCGAGAAGTCTCCCAACGCGAAGATCGCCCAGGACGGCGCAATCATAAAGACGCCGGCGAGCGAGGTACTGTGTCCGAAAGATGACGTTCTCCTTTTCGTAGATGGAAAAGGGACAACTCATACTCACTGCATGGCGAGGACTTCTGCCTTCGCTCCCGACGGTGGCGCGGCATCTCCGCCTGGAAGCATCGGAGGAGCCCACTGATGGCAACTTACACCCAAGCCGGCCGCCTGATCTCCCTCTCCGTCGATGGACTCGACGAGGACGAAGTCCTGTTGCAAAGTTTCACCGGCACGGAAGCTCTGTCCCGTCCGTTTTCGTTTCATCTCGAACTGCTTTCGCAGAAAGACTCCATCGACTTCACCAAAGTGCTGGGGAAAATGGCGGTCATCACCATCGCCACGGCTAAACCAGATAAGCCACGCTACATCAACGGCTACGTGAGCCGCTTCGCGCAGAGTGGTTTTGACGAGACATTTTTCCACTACCAGATGGAAATCGTTCCCTGGCTCTGGTTTCTTACCCGGCAGGCGGATTGCCGCATCTTTCAGAATTTGAGCATCCCGGAAATTGTGACCGAGATTTTTAAGAAACAAAAGAGTACGTCGCACCCCGCCGATTTCAAGATGAACATCCAGACCGGGGACTACGACAAGCTCGAATACTGCGTCCAGTACCGCGAGACATCTTTCAATTTTGTTTCCCGCCTGTTCGAAAATGAGGGCATTTTTTACTACTTCGAGCATACAAAAGACGGCCACACTCTGGTCGCATGCGACAGTTCGGTGTCGCTGCCCGCCTGCCCGGTTTCGCCGACCGTGGAGTACGATCCAACCGCAGGCGCGTCTTATGGCAGCGCGGAACACATCTCCGCCTTGCACTCCCGCTGCGAATTCAGGACTGGCCAATACACCTCCACCGATTACAACTTTGAAACCCCTTCCACTAGCCTGCAGGCGCAGGAAGCAACGGTCATCAAAGTTGGAGGCAACGATCCATACGAAATGTTTGATTATCCGGGAGTGCACGGCACATTGGACCAGGGCAGAGACTTTTCGAAGATCCGCATGGAGGAGCACGAGGCCGCACATCAGATTGTCGTTGGCTCGGGGCGCGTGCGCGACTTCGCACCCGGCCGAAGCTTCACTCTGAGCGATCACTATCGCAAGGATCTGAACGCGTCGTACCTGATTACCGAAGTGCGGCACACAGCCTCGCAAGGCGGAACTTATTTCTCCAACAACTCAGACGACGAGAACGCCACGGTTCAATTCCAGTGCATTCCCATTGCAATTCCTTATCGTCCACCGCGGGTCACACCCAAGCCGTTCGTTCAAGGTCCACAGCCCGCGCTGGTAGTTGGCAAAGCCAACGAAGAGATCTGGGTCGACAAATATGGCCGTGTGATCGTGCAGTTTTATTGGGACCGCCTGGGACAAAAGAACGAGAACAGTTCCTGCTGGATTCGCGTATCCCAGCCCTGGGCCGGTGCAAACTGGGGAGCGATCTGGATTCCCCGCATCGGCCAGGAAGTCCTGGTAAGTTTTCTGGAGGGCGACCCGGATCGTCCAATCATTATCGGGCGTGTCTACAACGCCGAAGAAATGCCGCCCTACACTTTGCCGGATTACCAGACGCGAAGCACCTTCAAGTCCCGCAGTTCCAAAGGTGGCGGGAGCGCGAACTATAACGAGCTTCGTTTCGAAGACAAAATGGGCGACGAGCAGGTCTTCATCAACGCCGAAAAGGATATGGATCTGCGCGTGGAAAACGATTCCCGCGAATTTATCGGAGCCAACCGGTCCCTCATCGTTACCACCAATCAGTTGGAGCAAATTCAGACCGACAAGCACCTGCATGTGCAAGGAAACCATTTCGAACAAATCGATGGCAATATGTCGTTGAATGTCGGCGGAAATCAAATGGAGAGTGTCACGGGTAACAAGTCTCTTTCGGTGACCGGTAATCAGAGCGAGAGCATAACCGGCAATGTCTCATTGGCCGTGACCGGAAACAAAGATGAGACCTCCATGGCTTATGCCATGAAAACTGACACCACCATTCACTTGAACGCGGGGATGAGCGCGGTGATCGAAGCCGGCATGGATCTCACCCTGAAAGTCGGCGGAAGTTTCATCGATATCAATCCCAGCGGTGTTTACATCAGCGGGCCTATGGTATTCATCAACAGCGGCGGCGCCGCCGGGAGCGCTCCCGATGCGAGTCCGCAATCTCCCGCGTCCCCAACCGCCCCGAAGGATCCGGATACGGCCGACGATGGCAGCAAGGGAACCAAGTTGAGTTGAACATTGCTTAGCAAGACGGAAGCGCCTGCACAGGAAAACTCGGAGGGGAACCCAATGGCAAACTTCTGTAGTTATCCACAACTGGAGAGAATCACTGAAGTTGGAATGCCGAATTCTCTCGATCCGAAGGCCTCATCCATAACTATCGGACTTAACGGATACAAGGATTTTGAAGGTAAGCCTTTGGAGATTTTGACGACTCCCTATCTCAGCGTACGGAAGGGTAACGTGGTGGGCGATGTGCAGTTGTATGAATTGTCCAGTTCCCACTCTGGCCGCTGGGTGCTTCAGGCCAGGACACAATCAGGTTCTGTGTGGGACGTGTTGACCGTGAATGTTGCTGAGAGAGACAGCTTCTATGCCGGGTTCGATCGTCTCGTTTATCCCGGCGATAGCATCATGCGAACCATGTTCGAACAAACCAATCTATACTGGTGCGGCTTTTACCTTGCCCCAGCCCCTTCGCATCCGGATACATCATGGATGACCAAGCTCGACACGCTGCAACAGATTGGATGGGGCGTGGCTCCCACCTATGTAGGACAGCAGATGGTTGGTCCCGGGAGCAAGAACGTGACCGCTGCGCAGGGCACACTCGATGCACGCGATGCCGCCAAGTTGGCTTCGGCGGCAGGGTTGTCCACCGGATCGATCCTCTTTCTCGATATCGAACAAGGCCCCCCCATCGGTGCAGCGGCGTTGGCATATTACAGCGCCTGGGCTTCAGAACTGGAGGACCACACGAATTATTCGCCGGGCGTTTATTGTTCCTTTTACCAGGTCGCTCAATCCCTGCACGACGTTAACAGTACGCCGATTTTTTGGATCTTTAATGTCAATAAATTCACCTGCGGCCCGGCTAAAGGTGGACGCCAGACGATTAGCCCGAGTTCTCCGTTTCCGGCTCCCGATCCGGCGCTGTCCGGCGTCTCGTTCGCCAAGCTGTGGCAGCTCGGCCAGGGAAATAACTGCAATATTAATGCCGGCGGGCACGTAGTAGCTCGCGTTGATTTTGACAGCTCCAGCTCGATGGATCCCTCTGATCCCTCTTCTTACTGATCAGATTCGATCTCGTGCGGAAGCCGCTTCAGTCGGGAGAAATACGTGGGCAGCAACAGAATGCAATTCATCACAAAAGGTCACACCAGTTGTGCTCGCTGTTCGCGAGCGCCTGTCGCGATGAGGCTGCTGTGCGTCGCGTTAGTTTTGGCCTTCGGCTTTTCGGGCGCCGACACAATCGCCCAAGTTGCGGCGAAGCCGCAGGCAGCGCTGCAAACGTTGGTGAGCCGGGATGGTTTATTTCGCTTTAAGTATCCCGCGGGATTCATCGTCTGTGGGAAGAATACTAGCGAGGCCGCATGTCTGACCTACCTGCCGATTTGCGATGACAACGCCGCGGCCTGCGTCGCTTATCCGACCGCCCATTATGAAGGTTCTAACTTTGAAGGGGCGGCATTCTCGGTGAATGAGCTGGCCCAGGAAAAAACAGGCAGCGAATGTCTAGCATCCATGCCGCCTCCGGTTCATACGGAATCAGTGGATGGAGTGGAATTTCAGGTCGGCCATCAGAGCAACGCGGGCATGGGACACGGCTTGTCTGAGGACTCTTACCGGACTTTTCACAGCGGCCTATGCTTCGAACTGGATATAAGAATTGCGACCGCGAGCATGGGAGGGTATCCTCCCGGCGCAATCAAAGAATTTACCCCAGAAGACGAGCGGAGAGTGAAAGCGGCTCTGGCGAAAGTGATGTCTTCATTTAAATTCTTGAAGTAAGTGAAATATCCTACGGCACCATCACCGTAAACTCTCCCGGATCGACAAACGTGATAACCCCGCCCCACATGCACATGAGCTGCGAAGTGTTATCCAGCGTGGGCATATCGCCCAGCATTACAGTTGGAGCCCCCGGAACCCAGGGCGCGACCGTCGCCGGAATGCACGGCATCGGAGTGAGTACCCCCATTGCGGCGGCGGTGGCAGCGGCAACCATCGGATTCGCCGGTGACATGCACATGCCAAACGGCATGATGTTTACCAGCGGAATGTTGTCCATGATATTGGCGTCGGGCATTTCACTGGTGAATACCCGGTTGGTGGGGAGTACGACCAGCGAACTCGGTGCCATGCCAAAGCTGCACATCATGGTTGCGCCCATACAAACCTGCATTGGCATCGAAGCACCTCGCGCCGTTTTTGGCTGCCCCGCATTCTAGCAAAGTCGTCTGCGAATGCAACTTGAGCGCTTCTCCTTATAAAAGTTCGCCTTAAGCGTAAGGGTCACTGCATCTTATGTCCGATTTGGCCACGCACCATTCTAGTAACTGCAGTAACCTTGATGGATGTAACGGCATCCTAGACTATAGCCGATAGATAGAGGGGCGGGCTTTCGAGAGGTGCAAGGAAATGGCAAAGAAAAAAGTTACCCCGGGAATGTGGAGAATCGATCCGCAGAAACAGTCACGGGTTATGGATCAGTTTGGCCGAACCGTTGCGTCGATGGAACCTGAGGTCGATCCCAGCCTGATTGCGTCCGCCCCCGATATGTTCGAACTGCTCGAAAGACTCATGGAAAAACTGGAAGACGAGAACTCGGTTCCGCAGGAAATGTGCGACGAAATTCAGATGGTGCTCAGCCGTGCCCGAGGGGATTTTGGTCTGGCAGTTTTTTCCCGCAACGCTTTCAAACGTCGCATGATGAACAAGGAGTGGCTGGAGTTCATGGACGGATTGCTGAAACCGCCGTTTGGCGCGCAGTAACCATCCGTCAAGATCATAACTAAGCTCCGCGACGAAGCCTGACTTGCGAGTAGAATGCCGCCGTGTTCAATTTCTTCTGCGCTTCGAACTTCGCGCTAAATTAACTTGCCAAACCGGACCGGTTCGGATTGCCTTTGCTTCCCGGCGGAATAATTGTTATTGTGGGCAGCCGCGGGAAAAACCGCGCGAACCCGGCGATTCTATGAAGCAATTGCAGCCTGTCATCTGGACCAAGGGGACCTTTCTCACTCCTCAACATTTGCAGACCCAGGACAGGTTCATCGAAGACACGTTGAATTTCCGCCTGCAGGCGCTCAAGTTCTGCGCCTGGGGCTTTAATGAGCTGGTTATCAACCAGGAACTTCTGAGCGAAGGTCAGCTGGTAGTCTCCCGGGCCTCGGGCATTTTTCCCGACGGTTTGCTGTTCGACATTCCGGACGCCGATCCAGCGCCGCCCTCCAAGGCGCTCGCGGAATGGTTCGACCCCGCAACTCAGAATCTGGATATCTACCTGGCTATCCCCGGTTATCGCCAGCGCGGATTGAACGTATCGGTAGCTCAACGCGATGGCAGCGCTCGATATTCAGCGGAAGTCACTTCATTTCGTGACGAAAATACCGGAGCCACGGAGAAGCCGGTTCAGGTTGCGAGAAAAAATCTCCGTCTATTGGTGGAGGGCGAAAGCCGCGAAGGTTGCTCTGCCCTGCGCATTGCCAACGTCGAGAAGACCAAGGCTGGTACCTTCGCTTTGAACCATCGCTTCGTGCCTCCGCTCATCGACATCAATGCCAGCGAATATCTTGCCGGCTTGCTCCGCGGCCTCATCGAAATTCTTTCCGCGCGCAGCACACAACTTTCCGGCGGGCGCCGGCAAAAAAATCAGAGCCTGGCGGATTTCACCGCATCCGATATCGCAAATTTCTGGCTGCTCTATACCGTAAATTCGCATTTCCCCATTTTCAGTCATTTATTTGAAGGCAAGCATGCCCATCCCGAGGAGCTGTACTCGGCCATGGTTTCTCTCGCCGGGTCCCTGACTACTTTTTCGCCCAAGCTCCGCCCGCGCGATCTGCCGCTCTACGCACACGACGAACTCGGTCCGGTCTTCGCCGAGCTCGACGAAAAACTGCGCTCGCTACTGGAGACGGTTGTCCCCACGAATCTTGTATCTCTGCCCTTGAAGCCGGTGAAGGGTTCGATCTACGCCACCGCGATCGACAACGAAAAGTATCTCGCGAACACCCGCATGTATCTCGCCGTGAGTGCCGAAACTAAAGAGGATGTAGTCATCCAGAAAGTGCCGCAACTGGTGAAAGTTTGCTCGGCCACGCACATCGAGCATCTGATCAAGCAGGCGCTGCCCGGCATTCAACTCCAGCATCTGCCAAATCCGCCCAGCGCGATTCCAGTAAAGTTGAAGTATCAATATTTCAGCCTGAACCAGTCCGGACCCGCATGGGAAGCAGTGAATCGCGCGCGCAATCTCGCCGCCTACGTGCCCGGAGATCTCCCCAATCCCACCATGGAATTATTGATCTTGCTGCCGCAGGGAAGTTGACTTGGGTCGATGATCTCTTCAGTGCTTGATTGCAAAATAAACAATCAGCAACACGGCGATGATCAGTGACACGTTCAGAATAATGATCATCGGCAAGTAGGACGATTTTGGCTTGGGGACCATTGCGCCTGCTGGCGGAATCTTTGGAGCCGGAGGTATCTTCGGCAATTTCGGCGCCGCTGGTGCGGCGATCTTGGGAGGCGGAGGAACCGCTGCTGCGGGCATCTTGAAAGTGGGCAGTCCGCCTGCCGCCGGTCCTTCTTCGGCAGCCGGCTTTTCGCTTGAAGAGTTCAGACCCAGCATTCCACCCGAAATAATCCGCGTGTATTCGCTCGGTCCACTTGGCGGTGGAGGCGGGCTGGGGGATGAATGTCCGCCCGGAAGTGAAAACAGTTGAGTCGCTCCGCCTTGGACGGAAGGCCTCGATTCGCGCGGCTTGCCTGCACTCACTCGCTGAGCTACTGGCTCCGGCGGATTAGCAGGAACGACTACGGGAGGCGGAAGCGGCTGCGTCCAGTTCGGTTCCACCGAAGCAGCAGGTTTTTGATTTCCATTTCCTTTGGTTTCACTACTTGGCGGAACTGGATCAGCAAACGAGCGCGTGAAAGAGCCAGGTCCTGTTCGGAGAGGAGGTTCGTCGACCGGGCCCGACGGAGAAGGCGCAACAAATGGATTATCTTTCACCGCGCCAAACATCTGGGTAAATTCCCCAGGAACTTTTCCTCTCGGCGTGCTCGTGAGGTTCGCCGACACATTGGGAATCTCCGATGGCCGCTCCCCATCAAACGGCCCCTGAAAGAATTTTGTGAAGTCTCCCGATTTTGCATCATCAGTCTTGCGGGGTGCATCATTTCTGCTCGGCGGCTTTTTTATCTCCGCAGACTCAGACTTCGGCCCCGGAGAAAACAGAGAAGTGAATCCGCCGAACTCGGGCGAGCCACCATGAGGGCTGGTAGACTGACCAGCGCCGCTGGTCCTGTCCACTGCAGCGATCTGATCGTTACGCAGCTCCGGGACTAATTCAGATCGAACTGCTTCAACTGGAGCCGCTTCGACTGGACTTGACGCAACCGAACCGGCAGGCGCACGCCGCGGTTCACTCGATCCTACAAAAAACTGCTTCGTGAACTCGCCCGGTTCCTGTCCTTTTGGCTCCTGCCGCGGTCCAAAATTAATTCCTTCCAGCTCGTTTTCGGTACGCGCATTTTCGAGAGTTCTCTCCGTCCGCTTCACAACATGATCAGCTGGCTGCGCGCTCGGCTCGACCGGTGGCCGTAATCCAAAAAAACCTGTCGGAGGATTCGCCGGCTTGCTCAGCGGCGTGGGCGCCGCGACCTCGGCGTTTGGTCTTGGTGCCGCACTGGCAGGCGGACTCGGGGGCGCGACCGGCTCTATCGGAATCTCCCGCGTCTCAGCGGTGGACGATTCATAATTCTGCTTCCATTGCCGCAGGGCCGCTTCGTCCGGAACCCGGGTTACCAGATAGGCAAAATTTGTTCCGTCGTATCTTCCAGCCGCAATCACCAATCCAGGAGCCTCAGGAGCGATAGCACGAAACGATTCCAGCACCCACATGACCGTTGGTTGTCCCGGTTGTTTTGCCGGCGCATCGAAAATGTGTACCAGCACCCGCTCACCGCTGCCCACATCCCGGCCCAGGAATGTTTCCAGCCTGCCGCTCGTGACGGCGTCAGAAAGCTCGTATTTGTCTGCGAACTTCATTGCTTCAGAGGCTTACCAAACTCTCAACTGCGTCCGAAAACACGTCCACTATATTACGAAATATGCCGACCCGTACCACAAAAGTTCGCGCCGCAATGCTCGCTGATCCCATTTCAATTGCTGCTACCGAACCGCAAACCGGCCATCCGTGCTCACTTCCCTCAGTTTGCTCTCCATCGTCTTGACAGTAAAGAGGTAAACCCCTAGCATCGCTGGCCAGGCGTGGTTTCGGTTTTTATTGAATTTTGTTTCAAACGCAGCCGGTGCGGAAGAGAATTCCTACCGCCGTTTCCCAGGGTGAGTGAGCATGAAGTCGCTTTCCAGAATCGTATGGGCCGAAGGAATGTATCTCGGTCCGCATCACTTTCAGGCGCAGAACCGCTATTTCGAAGAGTCAATGCACTTCGCGACCGCGAGTCTGTGGAAAAATGCATACGGTTTTTCTGCCTGCCAGTTCGATGCCGACGCCTTGCGCAACGGAACAGTTGCGCTGGTCCATGCTCGCGGGATTTTTGAAGATGGTTTGCCATTTGACATTCCCGGATGCGATTCGCTGCCGCAGTCTCGCAATATTGCCGGAGTCTTTCCCCCCACTGCCGATCATCTGACGGTCTCGCTAGCGGTACCTCGCTGGCTTCCTGATGGACAGAACTGCGATCTGCAATCTGCCAACGATTCCAACACGCGTTATACCGGAGTCGTCGAGATGATGCATGACGAAAATACCGGGCGCGACGAGAAGCCAGTGCAACTCGGGCACAAGAACATCCGCTTGATTCTGGAAATTGAGCCTCAGGAAGATTTTCTTACTCTTCCCCTCGCCCGTTTAGTGCGCGATGGATCCGGTCATTTTGCTTTTGATCCCACCTTTGTTCCGCCCTCTGTACGCGTGAGCGCCAGCGAGCATTTGACAGGAATGCTGCAGCGCCTGGTCGAAATTCTTGAAGAGAAAAGCGCCGTGGTGTCGCGCGAACAACAGCAGTCGGCAGGGAAGTTTCAGGCCGGGATGTCTGCGCGCCACGTTTCACAATTCTGGTTTCTGCACGCCATCAACTCCAGCCTCACTCCACTACGCCATCTGCTGCTTTCCAAGCACGGTCATCCCGAAGAGCTTTTCCGCGAGATGTCGCGCCTGGCCGGTGCTCTCTGCACCTTCGGTTTGGATGTTCATCCGCGCTCCTTGCCGCACTACGATCATCGTGATCCCGGTCCCGGCTTCGACGCTGTGGATGAGCACATCCGCCGCCATCTCGAAATCGTTGCGCCATCGCAGGCGATTCAGATTCCCCTCAAGGGCGTTCAGCGTTATTTTTACGAAGGCGAAGTGAAAGATCAACGTTGTTTCGAGCGCTCCCGCTGGATCCTCGGAATTCATTCTCAAGTGGGCGAGGCCGATCTGATTGCCAAGGTTCCCCAACTCGTCAAAACATGTTCGGCAAAGTTTGTTCCGGAGCTGGTAAAGCGTGCGCTCCCCGGCTTGACCCTTACCCATTTGGAAGTGCCGCCCTCCGCGGTCTCGGCCAAGGTAGAAAGCCAATATTTTACGGTGAGCCGCAGTGGACCCTGTTGGGAACACATTATGCAAACGCGCACCGTCGGAGTTTACGTACCCGGCGAACTGCCGGCTCCTGAGATGGAGCTGGTTGTGATTCTGGAGAGTTGAACATGTCTTCCACCCATTCATCCCCGCTGGGCAGCTACCGTGGCTCCAGTCCGGCGCTCGATCGGCGCGGCTGGAATCTCGCTCTCGGCTTTCAGGAAGTTTTTACCGCTATCGTGCGCTTGCGCTATAACCGACAGGCAGTGTCGGACGCGGAATCATTTCGCGCGCAGATGAAACAGGCGTTGCGCGTGGCTGAACAGGAAGCTCGAAGCCGCGGCTGCAACGCCGAAGATGTAAAGCAGGTGATTTTCGCGGTAGTCGCTTTTCTCGACGAGTCTGTGCTCGGTTGCAGAAATCCGGCCTTCGCCGACTGGCCTCGCCTGCCCTTGCAAGCCGAACTCTATGGCCATCAGTTAGCCGGAGAAGTTTTTTTTCAAGAGCTGCAGAAGGCGATGAATCGTCCCGACTCGGTCGAAACTGCGGATCTGCTCGAAGTCTATTACCTGTGTATGCTGCTCGGGTTCAAGGGCCGTTACGCCGCTGGCGGCGACTTGCGCTCGATCATGTCGGCAGTGCAGGAAAAAATTCGGCGTGTGCGTGGACCGCTGACTGCTCTTTCCCCCCGCGGCGCAATTCCCGCCGACGCAGTCCGCCTGGTGCAAGCCGATCCCTGGGTTCGTAGACTGGCGATTGCTACGCTCGTTACTTCCTTGTTGGCGCTGTCGTTGTTTCTGATTTTTAAGTTTCTTTTGGTTTCCGGCGCGTCTGAGCTCTCCTCCCTGGCGCTGCTGGCAAAATAGTTAGCGACGCGTTGTTCGCAACATCGAAATTTGGCGCAACCGAAATCGAAATCGAAATCGAAATAAAGAGGCGAAATGGTTTACTTAGCAACCGGGGTAATCTTGCTGGCCTATTTCGTCCTGGTCTGGTTCCTCGGCGGATGGCTGCATCTGCACGGTTCCGATATCTGGATTTTGCGCGGTGGCCTCGCCTTCGTGGGACTCATTGCCGCCGGTTCGTTCGTTTGGTTTTATCGAAAAAATAAATTAGAAGAGGCTGGCACCGAAACCGAGTCCGGTCAAGCCCCTGCCATCGACGACCTCGATCTGGTGGTGCGCGAAGCCATCCGCCGTCTCAAAAGCTCAACCCTGGGCCGCGGCGCGAGCCTGGGAAATCTGCCCCTGGTTTTTGTTCTCGGCGATACGGGCGCAACCAAAACTACCACCGTCATTCATTCCGCGCTCGATCCGGAATTGCTCGCGGGCCATGTTTATCAAGACACGACGGTGCTTCCCACGCGTCTGCTGAACATCTGGTACACGCGCCAGGCAATTTTCGTGGACCCGGCAGGTGACTTGTTAACCCAGCCGCCGCGTTGGAAACGCCTGGTCAAACTGGTCCAACCGGGCCGTGTCTCCACCGCCATGGGCAAGGGATTGCAGGCCCCGCGCGCTGCTGTCGTCTGTTATGACACTGAAAGTTTTCTGAAGCCCGGCGCGAGTGAGACTACGCTTTCTGCCGCGCGCAAACTCGCCGTGCGTCTGCAGGAGATTTCTCAACTGCTCGGCATCAGCTTTCCGGTCTACGTTTTATTCACCAAATTGGATCGCGTTTCGTTCTTCCCCGAGTTCGTTCGCGGCCTTAGCAAAGAAGAAGCCTCCGAGGTTCTCGGCGCTACTTTGCCCGTCCGCTCTCTGGCCACCGGTGTGTATGCGGAAGAAGAGACGCGACGGCTTGGTAAGGCGTTCGACGAGCTTTTCTATTCGCTGGCCGAACGCCGGCTCGATCTTCTCGGCCGAGAGAACGATGGCAGCCAACTGCCCGCGATTTATGAATTCCCGCGCGAACTGCGAAAGCTGCGCACGCTGCTGGTTCAGTTTCTTGTCGATCTGGCCCGTCCCAGCCAGCTCAGCGTGAATCCATTTCTTCGCGGTTTTTATTTCTCCGGCGTCCGGCCCGTGATGGTCGATGACGTGGCGGTCGCCGCGCCGCAAGTGCAATCTGCGGACATGTCATCCAGTACCGGAGCCGGCGCCACTCGAATCTTCAGTAGCACGGCGTTCAGCGCAAGTAGTACGGGACTCGGCGCTACGCCGTCCGCGCCCTCCTCGCGAGGCGTCAGTTCGCGAAAAGTACCGCAGTGGGTTTTTCTAAGTCAGCTATTTAATGACATTATCGTCAAAGATCGCGTCGCTCTCGCCGCCAGCGGATTCAGTTCTCGGGTCAGCCTCTTTCGTCGCGTGGTCTTAACCGCAGTATCCTTGATCGCGATCGTGTGTGGAATTGGTTTTCTGGTTTCTTTCGTCGGCAATCGTCAATTGGAAAATGATGTCCGCTCGGCCATCAATGATCTGCCGGCCACCCAGGGCGGAGTGAACGACGTTCCTTCGCTCACCGGCCTGCAAAAACTCGATCGCCTACGCCAGAAAGTGGCCACGCTCGCGGCATATGAGACCGATGGTGTACCGCTGCATCTGCGTTGGGGACTCTACATCGGCGACCGCTTGTATTCCGACGCAAAGACGGCCTACTTCCAGCGCTTCCGCCAGATTCTTTTCGCTTATACGCAAGGCAAGTTGCTGGAAGGTCTCCGTGCGGTTCCCGATACGCCAGGCCCCAACGACAGCTACGAGAAAACTTACGACGAACTGAAAGCCTACCTCATCACCACCAGCAACAACGACAAAAGCACAAGGGAATTCCTCTCTCCGATCCTGATGAGTCACTGGACCGCAGGCCGAGACATCGATAACGACCGAGCGGCGCTGGCGAAAACGCAGTTCGATTTCTACAGCACGGAACTGGCGGCCGCGAATCCGTTCTCTTTAGACAATGATCCGAAGTCAATTGGGCGGGCGCGCTTTTATCTCTCTCAGTTCGCCGGCATCGACCGCTTTTATTTGCCACTGCTGGCAAAAGCAAAACTTCCTGATGTCAGCTTCAACGAGCGGTTCCGCGATTCACTCGGAGTAGTCGTAAGCAACCATAAAGTGCGAGGCGCTTTTACCCGGGATGGATTCACTTTTGTGCAGGATGCGCTCCGCAACCCATCATTCATGAGCGTTGAGGAATGGGTGTTAGGAAAAGCAACTGCGTCGGAATTGGATCCGGCAACTCTGCAGCAAAAACTCACCGAGCGTTATTACGACGACTTCACCAAAGAATGGCGCACCGTTCTTCAGACGTCGTCCGTGGTTGGCTACGGAGACTTCGCTGACGCCGAAAGGAAGTTGGAGAAATTAACCGGGCCTACTTCCCCGCTGCTGGAATTGTTCTGGTTTATCTCGAACAACACTGCGGTCAGCGTTCCCGATGTGGCTGCGCCGTTCTTGCCTGTGCAAGCGCTTGAGCCTCCCGGTGCGCCCGACAAGCTTCCCGACCAATACATTCTTGCTTCCAACAAAGACTACATCGTTGCCCTTACCAAGCTGCAATCTGATATCACCCCGCTCGCCGGCAATCTCTCAGATCCCACTCTGCTCTCGCAAGTTGCAAACTCGGAAGGCGCAGCCAAAGTTACCGTCACGCAAGTCATGGGTACACGTGTCGATCAAAAGTTTCATAACGAAAATCTGGTCCGGGCGCTTCTCGAACAGCCCATCACGAACGTGGACGCCCCGC
>JBAVQD010000253.1:0-32655 GCA_049693675.1 Candidatus Sulfotelmatobacter sp.
TTCTGGCTCAAGTTTCAGTGGACACAACGAGTGATCACCTTTACAGGCGTATCGTGCGGGAGGTGGCTGAACTTGCGACTCAGGAAGTGCCAGATGAACGCAATGCCCGCGGCGAAAGGCTGAATTCCGTCTTCTTCTTAGCAACAAGTCCCAATAACAGCGAAGGCCCATTGTGGGTAGGCCCAAGCTCAAAGGATGCTTTTGTAGCAGCGATTCAGCGGACGAATTTGGTTCCAGGGCCACCGAAGTCCATAACGGTGGAAGGATATCGACAAACGTTTCGCGTGGTTGAGAAGGCGCAAAACGGAAGAACTGTTTATCTCGGACTATCAGATCATGGCGCCCAACATGTGCTGCACACACTGGCCCGGCGGTTTCTCGAACTTTGGTGCGGCATGTTTCTGCTTGGCTTCGTAATCTCCTACTGGAGCGCACGCCGTACCCTGCACCGTGTGGAACGAATTACGGAAACCGTGGCGCGAATTGGAACCGAAGACTTAAAGGAACGATTGCCTGAGCCTGTAAATTCGGATGAGATTTCGCGATTGGCTAAGACTTTTAATAACATGCTGGATCGGCTCCAGGCTTCGGTGAATCAACTTCGCACCGTTACTGGCGGTATCGCACACGACCTCAAGAGTCCTGTGACTTTGATTCGTGGAACGCTGGAATCGGCATTATGTAATGAAGGAAATGATACGTGGCGCGATTCGGTTGGTGAGGCCATTGAAGACCTGGATAGGCTCTTACAGTTGCTGAACACCACGCTGGACCTTGCCGAAGCGGAAGCGGGTGCTCTACACATCGATCGCCACCCAGTTGACTTCTCCGATGTCGTGCGACAACTGGTCGATATTTACCAACCGGCGATGGCTGAGCATCATCACGAAGTGACCACTGACCTCGAAGAGCACGTGGTCGTGGATGCGGACGTGACCCTGCTGAATCGTGTGGTCAGTAATTTGCTTGAAAACGAATTGACTCATTTACCTGCGGGATGCCGAGTGAACATCCGGCTCCGCTCGCAGCAAGGGTCGGCAGAACTAGTGATTGAAGATAATGGTCCGGGATTCTCGCCCGATATCGGCAGCCAGGTGTTCAAACGATTCGTGAAGGGAAAGAATTCTCCCGGTCATGGTCTCGGACTTGCCTTTGTGGATGCGGTTGCCCAGGCGCATGGGGGCGGTGCACGGGTCTCGGATCGTCCAGGAGGGGGCGCTGTTATAACTTTGTCGCTGCCTGTTAGCGTGCTCCAGGCAGCGTAAGTCCCTCCCCTGACCGCTAAAGCTTGAGTGTTTAAATATCCTTGCGGAATCGAGATCGGCCTTGATCTGTGCGAGACTGACGGCGATGGAGCAAGAGAGGGTTTGGCTAAAACCAGCGCTGTCTCGCGGTAAAGGGACAGGGGACTACGAGTGCTCACTGTGCGGGCATTTATTCCGTCCCACCCCTAGCAAACCATTTAATATGCCGCTCATTTTCGGGCTGCATGCGGGGGCGTTGCATCCCGGCGCAAAGCTAAGCCGCGAGCGTAACCACTTCGGCAGAGCTCTTGGAGCGACTGTGAGCAACGCTCCAGAGAACGAATGAGTCTTGGCCAGCACAGCCTTTCAGTTGATTGTCATTCAGTTGATTGTCATTCAATGGTAGTGGGCTAGCTTAGATTTCTTCTTGCCGGACGCTGTCTTCTTCGCCGAATCCTTGTTCGAGTGAACAAGGTGTTCTCCGCACGTACAATGGAATGAATACTCCTCTTCTCTAAGCCCCAAGTTTCCGCGCCATATCTGCCATTGTTTGCCGCACTTGCAGGGCACAATCTTTATCATCAGCTTATTCGTAATTTCCACACAGCCCCCCTGTGCTGCTCTGTCTCCCCTCCGTTGCTCGTGGGCTCCCCAGAGGGCAAACTCCGCGGGTGGATCATACGCTCACTTCGCCGTGGACATCCGGTGCCGCGACTACCACATAAGCATCCTGTGCGGCCGGATTTGGTGGTGGCGTTCGACGACCAAAGAAAGCTTCTCCTACCAGTTTAAGAATGGTTCGGAGGTTTTGGGCGACAATCTTGAGCCATGCCATTTTCCCCATCATGGGGAAATAGATCCCGCGGAAACATAGGCGCGCGAGGAAGATATTGATCCGATAACCCAGAGGTTGGTCATCGAGCGCGTCGACCGCCTGAGCCAGGGCCTCCGGGCTGTACGCTTGCTGCCAACCATATTTCACCTCCGCATGAGCTTCTTCAATGCTCATCTTGAGCGGCGTGTGAGCCATCGCGAACGGGATGAACTGCTGCCAGTGCTTGGGGCGCGTGAGCCGGCCCGACGTTTCCAGGCGCTTGTAGAGGGGGGTTGCGGGTAAGGGCGTCAGCAGGCCGAAAATGGGCAGACCCGGAGGCCAAGTTCGGACCTGCGTCAGTGTGCGCTCGGCCACGCCGGTAGTGTCATTGTCCATACCGAAGATGAATGATGTGATCGCATAGACGTTGCGTCGGGCGAGCCGTTCGAGCACAGCCGCATACTCACTCGGCTTATTGAATCCCTTGTTCACGTCTTTGAGATTGGTCGGGTCAATGGATTCCATACCGATGAAAACCCATTTGCCCCCGGAAGCCGCGATCAGGTCCACCAGTTCCTCGTCGCGCAACAGATTAGCGCTGATCTGTGCGACCCAGTGCACCTGGGCTTTGGCAGCGATGATGTCACGAAGCAATGACTTGGTGCGCTTTACATTGATAGCGAAATTGTCGTCGATGAAGAAGACGGCAATTTGGCCCTTCTCGCTACGGGCGCGCGCCTTCAACAGCAGCAGTTCATTTACCACGCTCTCATTGGTTCGGAAGCGGATTGAGTCACCGAAGAATCCGGTCACGGTGCAGAACTCGCAGCCGTAGGGACAGCCACGTCCCGATTCAACTGGAATAATGCGGAAAGAGCCCCAGCCCGTGCCGACACGGTTGAGTAGCGGCGCGACGGCCTTTGGCACGAGATTGAATTGAGCAAGATCGATCGATTGCCAAGGAATGACCGGGTACTCCTTTAGCGACGGCTTCTTGTCTTTCCCCGCTAGATCCACGGGCGCGTAGATGGGTTTGAGTTCGCCGCGTGCAGCGTCATTCACAATCTGCGGCCAGGTTTCATCGGCTTCGCCTAGGGCCACAGCGTCGGCGTGGCATGGTCCGCCATCGCGACCGAGGGCCTCGTCGGCCAGTTCGGTGACGTGAGGGCCACCCATGACGACCGGAACTCCGGTGGCGCGAATGGCATCGGAGATGCGATACGCTTTGGCGATCATTCGGGTCATGGCGCCAATGCCGACCAGTCCGATGTTCTCGTCTCGAACGTAGTGTGCTATCTGAAGCTCGTCCATCGGCTGAGCGTTGCCGTCGATCAGCAGCACTTCATGGCCAGGAGGAGTCAGGGCTTTGAGCAAAAACATCCAGAGGTGCGGCATGAAGTTGCGAGTCACGCCATTGTCGGGGTTGTAGAGCAAAATTCTCATGACAGTTCCTTATTTCAATCGTCTAGGATTCACCGCACGGGACCGTCACGAGCGATGCCGATCTGTTGATCTTGTTTTTTTGTGAAGCCTGATTCAGAACGGCTCGTGGCACTCTCTAAAAGGTGACTCGGTTCACAGTCTTCAAAACTGCGGCTCCAACTGCACTTCTAGCGTCTGTGCCTCTTCAGGATCGCTGGAGCCGCACCCGGTCGGTGCCACCGTGCGTGACCTGTTTGACTCCGCGACATGCAGCAACGCTCGCATTCTTGTCTCCCCAACATCTTGCCGCGAGCAGCCAAGCAGAACGGAACAATCCTGATCCGAGTATTTTTCAAGGACGGACATCACGAAGACAAAACGTTCGAAGTGTTCAAGCCGGAGAATGCGGGCGATTGCGTAATCGGTATCCTGCGTCCGTCCCAAACTGCAAGTGACCGCATCACTCGGTGCGTCTGCGACGGTCGAGTGGTTCTTGCGCGGCGCCAACATGCGAATTGCATTCTGGATAATGGCCCGCCGAGCCCAGGATTGGGCCCAGTCTCGAAACACGTAAGTTCCTTCGACGCAGTTTTCCAAGCCGGAAACAAAACATTCCTCGGCCTTCGCCAGATCGGCTGTGAGCAAGAACGAAAGCAAATGCAAATTATCCATGTTTTCTGCGAACACTCTGCAAAACTCGCTGCGCGTTGCGTATGCTCGCGATGTCTGAGTAGAGATCGGAGGTCTTCTTGGCATGGTCAGCTTTGTCCTCTCGGCTCTCCATTGCCCTCAGCCTTAACCACGTGTCAGCGTCACGCGCTCTCAATGCCTAAACATTTTGTTGCGCACATCGGGCCAGAACTCTTTTGCCACATTGAAGAAGGTATCCAGGGCTATTTGTTGTCCCCACTTGTCCGCGGTATTTCCAAATGATCGATTCACGGCCGGATAGTAGAGGTTGGAGATGCCTGCGGCCACCGCATTTCCGGCCAGTTCTGATGTGTTGAAGTGGTTGCGGCCATCGTCGCCGCGAGTGATAACTTCCCGGCTCATCGCATATCCAGTTCGCTTCCAAAATCCCCCGGTGCCTTTCACGAAATATCGAGGATCCTGGTGCAGGGCGACTGGAAATAGCCCTTCACTCATGATGTTGCCAATTGCTTGATCTGCGAATGCTCCTCCGTAGTATTTACCAAATCCCTGCGCTCCTGTTCCGAATGAGCTGTACTGCTTCTGGGCCATGGATAATCCGGCAAAAATACCAGCCACCAGAAACGCTGAGGGATCAAAAGAGTCGTCCAATGCAACTTTCATCTTCTCGGCAGGCATCAACGGTTTGATCGCCGCGGTATTTTCGTCCGAACGATAGTTGGGGATTATCCAGAAGATGTGATTCTGGCTCGGTTCATGCTGCGGCACGCTCTGCGTAACGCTGGGTGGACTCGATTCAGTCTGACTCGCGCTTGGCGCATCTGGGAGCTCAGACGGTTCCTGTCCAATCGCCACAACTCCTCCCACCAACAAGTTAGCGGAAACCAGGACACGGCAGACCAAAGGAACAACGAAGATGACGGCAACCTCCTCATGCTACTAAGGTTGATGCACGTTGGAACGCCTTTCGAGGCAACATGAACAACTTGTCATGTGTTCGCCACGATGTATTCATCCTGTAGCTGATAACCTTCCTCATGGGATCTCGTGAATGCGGTCGCACGGTGCGTCACCGACAACTCGCGATCATATTTCTAATCCTCATCTTTGGTGCATCACTCAGCCGTGCTCAAGACAACTACGAAATCCAGGTGTACGGGTCTGACCTGGTCGATCCCCGACACACTATGGTGGAACTCCATAGCAACTTCACGATTGACGGCTCAAAGACAATCGTGGATGGCGTTTACCCCACCAATCATGCCGAGCACGAAACCGTGGAGATCACACACGGCTTCAATGACTGGTTCGAGTGCGGCTTTTACATCTTCACTTCCATAACCGAGGGCCAGAGCTGGCAGTGGGTGGGTGATCACATCCGCCCGCGCGTTGCCGTCCCTAAGAAATGGCACTGGCCTGTAGGTGTGAGCCTCTCGAATGAAATTGGCTACCAGAGGCGGCAATATTCTGTGGACACGTGGACGTGGGAAATACGTCCCATCGTGGATCAAAAGGTCGGGCGCTGGTATTGGGCGTTGAACCCCACGCTTGACCGATCGTTCCACGGCCAGAGCGTGAACCAGGGTGTCGTATTCTCGCCGAATTTCAAATTTAGCTATGATTTCACGCCGAAAGTTGCCGGAGGCCTGGAATATTACGGTTCAGTCGGCCCGGTGACGGGATTCGATGCGGTGTCGCAGCAACAGCACCAAATTTTCCCCGCGATTGATTTGAATATTGCACCGCAGTGGGAGATCAATTTCGGACTCGGCGTGGGCCTCACGGGCGCGACTGACCACCTGATTGCCAAGATGATTCTCGGGTATCGTTTTAATTTCTGATAAAGAACTGGAGCGCACAAGTGATCAAGGGCATCGTGATTGGGTTCATTCTGGCCATTGCGCTATCAGTGGGTTGTGTTTTCATCTACTTTTCTACTGGCTTGGCGCCAGTCGCAACGGCCGATCCGCCTATGCCTTTTGAGAAGAAGTTCGCGAATATGGCTCTGGACGCGCATATTGAGAAGCAACACATTCCTCCATCTTCTGTGCCCGCGGACGAACCTAATTTCCTTGCCGGTGCGACCGTATACAAACAGCACTGTGCCTTGTGTCACGGACTCCCAAAGCAGCCACCGATCGACTATGCGACAACGATGTTTCCCAAACCGCCGCAATTGTTCCGCGGCAAGGGTGTGACCGATGACCCGGCATCGGAGACTTACTGGAAAGCAGTCAATGGAATTCGACTTTCGGGGATGCCATCATTCAAGACCAAACTGACCGACACCCAGCTTTGGCAGGTTAGCCAACTGCTGGCGCACGCCAATGAAATTCCTGATTCGGTGAAGAGAGCGCTTATGCCAGATTTGGCGACAGCATCGACATCTTCCCTCCCGTCAGCAGCGGGTGCCGTCCCTAGTACGCATACACCTTGAGGAAGACGAAAACAGCCACGCCAGTAATCGAAACATAAAGCCAAATAGGAAACGTAACGCGCGCAATTCGGCGGTGCATTTGGAAGCGGCCTGTCAACGAGAAGAAGAACGTGGTGAGCACCATAGGCAGCGCGGCAATTGAAAGGATGACGTGGCTGCCTAAGATGGTGAGGTAAAAGGCACGCACTGGACCGTGGCCGGGGAAAATTGTGTCACCGTGGAGGGCGTGATTCACGATGTAGCTGACGAGAAATGCGGAAGAGAACACAAAAGCCAGCAGCATACTCGTGCGATGCGCTTCTCGGTTGCGATGTTTGATGAAATACAATCCCACGCAGAGCGTAATTGCGCACAATCCGTTCAGAAGTGCGTTGAGGGCCGACAGAAACATCCAGCGCCCTGCGAAATTAGCGGAAGCATAATGCATGTATAGGAGCCACAGGAGGAATGACACAGCCAAGCCGCTCACCGCGACGATCGCTCCAATTACAGGGCGCGGATTAATTTCAGCTTGTTCCATGCAGGCAATTAAATCACAAAAATCCAGCCACAAGTAATGTCACCACGTCGCAGGAGTCCGTGGTAGCGAAGCATAACTCCGGGCGGTTTTATTGCGTTTAGAACGCTTTGCACTTCAAGTACTCTCTCCACGGCGCCCGGAAGGTAACCCGACCTCAATATTCCTTTCTTGAGCGGCCTCTGTGAAGTTCGCTGATGACACAAACACGTGCTCACCGTCAACCACGATGCACTTGGCATGCAGTGACCCTGGTTTCCCATTCTGGGCTATCTGCTGCCCACAGCAGTAGACATTCGGTAAGGGCATACCCTTCGGCCACTGCGAACTCTTGAACTGCTGGACGAACCTAGCGATCAAAGCATCTGCAGATGACGTGTCACCCTGTTTCCTCGGCACGTCCAAGAACATTCGAGTCTCAAGCTCGGGATGCTGTACCATGCGGTTCCCGAGAGCTTGAAACACACGCTGCCCCTGGTACACCGCGTATCCCGCTACTAAAACCGAGTGCTCTGCCTCGCGGAACAGTTCGCTTACCACTACCGCGGTGCTGCGATTCGCAACCCCACCAGTCTCTGGCCCAGTTGTCACTAGATCCACAAGGTCTTCAAGTGGAGAACGGCTACTGAGCGCGGCGGCCGTAAGTTCAAGGCAAACAGACAGCGCCTCCGAGGACATGCCAGATGCGGCGAGGCTGCCGAGCTTGCTCGCTATAGACTCTGCAGCATCCTGTCCGATGATCCGTTGGAGGCTCAATGCCGAGTACGGCGCCGAGACGCGCCCCTTACGCACCGAAGCTGCAAGCGCACGCAGCTCAGACGGCGCCAACGACAGAAGCGGGTCCTTCACTTGTCACAATCTCCGAAAAGAACGGTCCCCCGAGATCCTGCACGGTTGGGACCACCAATGCCCGATCAAGAAAGTCGTTTTGCTGCTCGCAGCTCGTCTCTGAAATTAGCAAGCAACCGTGACACGCAGCACCGTGCAAAAATCGTCGTTCATGCCGACTGGCTGCGTCATGCTGCGCACACACTGGATCGTTTGAACACAACATTCCCAAGTCTAATGCTGCCTTGACGGTCTCTTGTATTCTTCGACCCACCTGCACTAATCCACCGAGGGTCACATACCTTCGTAACACAAGTACGAAGCCGTGATCACGAGGAACGGAGCAGCCGAAGGAGCACCATCGCTAAGGCAGCCACAACATTTCGAGACCCTAAGTATGCCGCCTGATGAAAGGGCGAATGCACAGGTCGCCCTTCAAACTGCTTATTCGCTCTATCGCGGCAGTCCCTGGTTTCGGCATCGCTAAACCCATCTATCCAAGCCCAGCAGGCGCAGGATCAGAGACCCGAGTTTTTGCCGACGCCCGCTGCGGGTCAGCGGGATGCCGATCCGGCGTGAGACCCGCGTCTTGAACGCCGATACCCCCAAGAACCGCCACCACGAAAATCCTCCTCGGTTCACTCCCAATCTCCGACATCAGTCCTAAATGCTGAAGCACACATTTCTCCCTCGCCCGTTGGGTATTGTCCAACAGCTCTTTCGAGCTGATGGCGCATGAGGCGGTAGGCAAACATCATTTCCCTGTGCCTGCCGCTGCCGCTTTTGGGGGTTCCTTTCGCCGCTCATCAACGGCGGCAATGAATGCGCCCTTCTGCGACTTCCACAGGTTCTCTAAGTCCTTGCTGAATCCCGCGACAACCCACGGGCATTGTTGAACTATATGCTTCATCAGCGATACGACTTTCTCCCTGCCCGCCTGAATCTCGGTGGAATACCCATAACGGTCATACAGCAAAGCCGCAAACGATTTTCCAGTCGGGATAAAGTTAACGGAACGCTTCGTTACCTTTTCGTACACCCAGACGATGTCCGGGACACGAAAGAAGGTGAGGCCGAAGAAGCTTTTCTTGAAAAGCCATGGGCCAAACACCTTAACACCTGCAATCTCTTCTGCCGGCATCGTCCGTATTGCTGCTTCTATTTGCTGGGTCACTTCCTGTGGACTGCCAAAGCACATGACGCGTCTGTAAATCGCATGGCAGGAGTAGTCGCTCGTTCGTTTCCTCCATTTCAACAAGTTCCATATGACCAGCAGCAGGAGCGGGACACCTATACCGAGCGTCCACCACCCTTCTTCGGCAAAGTCGTTCGCGTTAAGCATTGCAGGAACAAACATGCCTCGTAACCGCGGCTCGTCCCGAATTGCGGAGGCCACGACATTCTCATATACGGAAGATGGCATTGGCTCCAGTGCCCCGGTGAACACGGTGCCTGATGCAGATGGGTCAGCTTTGACGACGAGCAGTTTGTCCCCAACCGCTAGGATGCTGTATTCCGCCGTCACCGTCGTAGACCGCACTTGATTCGAATATTTATCGACCGTCTGCTCGACCGACTGAAACCCAGTCTGAAACGATTTCTCTCCATGCACACGTACAAAGAATCTGAATCGTGACGCCGGGTCGTGCAGGTCTGCGAGCTCGTTACTGGAGATATCGGTTGCTGCTAAAGCGAAGTTCGCCAGATACCGCCAATTGATCGTAGCGTATGCAATGATTGTTCCGAGCAAAACAAGGTTCGCTATGAGAAGGTTCCGATTGCATCTCCGTATCTGCTGCCCGATGAAGTTGTCCCACATTTCAAAGCACCATTCCTTCCCATCAGCAATCTCTGGAGCGCGAAAGAAGGCTGTTCAGCCACAGAGAATCAATGATTGCTATTGTTCTGTACCTGTACCGCTCGGAATGTGTGAAGCTGTTGTGTTTCGTGTAGAAGTCGAGCGTTCGGCTCTCAATTCCGGCAGTAACGCATGACGATCGAGCACGTTTACAGCCCTGTCGAGAAGGACTAGATTTGCTTGGTTCTGAGCGAACAAAAGCAGAACAGAATCCGCATCGGTGAGGCCCTTAGTGTTTAGGCACTCACGCAATTTGCTGCTGACGGATACCAGAGTTGCAGTGTCAATTGCTTTGAGGTCGCTGTCAGAATTAAACTGACTAATCACATTGTTCGCCCCAGTCTTGCATTCGTCATTCAAGACCGAAGGTTGAGGGTGTGTCTCTTGTGGGACGAAGGTCGCCAATCCGTTCGCAGTCAAAACACTTTGCAGAACGCTCCACGCAGGCTTGCCCTTCGCCAACGGGGTTGCATCCACATAGGCGTAAAAAGCTCGTATCACGTCCCATTTGGAGGCGATCGCCGACCTTTTGATCTCGAAAACGCCGACACTCCCATCCGAATGCTGCCACCCGCCTGTATTGTCCATCCCGTCCATTAGCCCATCAAAATAACCCAGACAAAGTCCAGTCTCATACAGGTCGTCGGAGCCGCCCTTGAACTGCTTGTGCTTATCTAGTCGCAACTTCTCCCAGTGGGCACAGCTAGTTTGAACGTTCACTGCGCTTGCATCCTGTGCTGAAACCGTGCTTCCAAACAACGGAACAAAAACTGTAACAACGAGCAAGGCAAGATTCTTCATTGTGTTCCCCCGTACAAGGTTGAGCTGAAGCCATAGCAGCGTGGGGGTGTTGGGCTGCTCGGATCATTCAACGCACAATCACAGTTTCCGGCATTTTCTGTCGCATAGGGAGGTTACGTCAGTCACATTAAACGAGGCGGGGCTAGGGGCTAGCTGGATAAAAGCAGGATGATGTGGCGCAACTCGTCTGCCATTTATCGTGCTGCCTTGCCATCAAACTCACTCGGATTGTAGTGTGTCGCTCCCAAATCCACCCGCTGCTAGGGGGGCGGCGTTCCAGCATGATTCACTTGAGCAATTCAGAGACTTCGCATGTCTACTAGCGAACACAACGTTCCGTCGTATGATTTGTTCGCAGTCCCTAGCGGCGGATAGTTCCAATTGGTACACACAATGGGAGCGGGGCACTAAATGGAGAAGTCACATTTGCAATGGACTAGCTTAGCTAGCTAGGTTCTGGGGAGCAGAACACCCAGATGGCCCCGGACCTGATTGCGGTCCATGAGGTACAGAATCATTGCGAGTATCATGGCGATACCGATGGTCATTTGTCTTCTTCGTTGCTCAATCCTACATCCGTCCTGGAAAGGCCGTTCTTGGACAGCCATTCATTCTCTTCGGTTTCCAGTGCCTTCTGCGCGGCTGACACCTCGTCAATAGTCGCGTGAAAAGCCAGTGCCCGTCTGCTGTACTCCTCTGCGCCATTGATTACAATCTGGCCTTTTTCGACATGAGTGGCTCGTTGAGGGTCTAAGCTATACTGATACAAATTGATCGCCGCCGCACACCACTTGTGCCACGCTTCATTTACGCGCACAGATGATGGAGAACTAGATAGACCATACTTCGAATTTAATGCTTGGCTTCTTTCCTCAAACTTATCTTCCGATGCACAAAAGCCATGGATGTCTCCCAAAACCGCTGCCATTCTTTCGTGAGTGGAAAACGAATCGACCGTCATAGAGTGTGACAGCATCGTTTGCCACTGTTCTTGGACGTTGCTCCATTGCCGATTAAGGGCAACAAGTTCGGGAGGATATTTATCCGCCGACCGTCGCTCCGTCTGTTCATAATGGTCCACAACTTGTGTTTGAGCGCCCTCTACTTCGTCACCGATCCTCTTTGCCTCGGTCACGCGTGCATGCAAAACCAAGGTGATAACTACGAGCGCTATGTAAAAGGTCCCGCCTGCGATGGCCAGCTTCGTAAACGCACGCCCACGATCAAGGGCGTGACCGGAACCCGGTCTGGCTGCGAGATGCGGCGTAGCGGGTGCCAGCTCGGCGGTTGACGGTTCACGTAATGGGGGTGTGGTTTCTTTGCCGGTTTCCGGTAGACTCGCGTCTGCCGTGATCATCGAAGCAGCAGAGTTGACCAGCTGTTTCCCGCACTTCGGGCAAAAACTTCCAATTCCCAGCGCCTTCGACCCACAATAAACGCAATAGACGTCCATAATCACAAGATATCAGCCCGATTCAAGCGGGGACAGTTGCTGGTGGCGCGGGCACAACCTTCCAGTCTTTGGTTTTGAACACCGAACGCACGCGAACAGATTTCCAGAAATACAACACCCAAATAGTCGCGTAGGCAAGAGTCAACAAATCGAATGCTACGTTATCGTGAAAGTACCATTGGTCAATAAGCACGGCAAGCAGACCAAATGCCAGATCCAAAGCGAATAGCAACTGCACGTACCCCACCCACTCCCACTGACGCTTCTTCAACAGCACAGATGCGACAACGACCTGAGCCGCAAGCAATAGCTGTCCCGGCAACACCGAGATCAAGAAAAGCCAATACAGAGGCATGCTCTGCCAAGTGGCTGGGTTGTAATTCTTGAGAGACAAGAACATGAAAACGATTCCAACCGCCGCTCCAACGTACAGCTGGATGTAAAAATACAGTAGCCAGCCTCCTATCGGTTTGTCTTTTCGACGAGAGCAGATCCACCACATCAAAAGTGCACCCGGTGCACTACCCAAAGGAGCCTGAGTCTTGTTGTCACTCACCAGAGCAAGGGCAGGCCCTGACAGGAGGAAGAGGATGCCGAGTTGTGTGAGGCTAAAGGCTGCCAGATTGCGTTTCATGCGTGCTTGTCTCATCCGCCGCTCGCCCGGTAACTTTCCACGACAACAAGAAAACAATCGCGTCCCTGTAAATGGTGGAAGAAAATGAGATGGGCATCAACTTACGAAGGTAATGCCGGAGCGAACAACGCTCCAACGGGGCTAATGACGGCAATTGACGCGTGGATCCCAGTTTGTGAACGAAGAGTCTCGGCGCCCACAAATACAAATGTCTGGATGAGAATGGGATTCCGTATCTTCGGTAGCAATGGGGTTGAGCTTCGGTGATGCAGTTACTTAGGTTCGATCACCGCTTGGCATCTGTGCACTCGCCACAAGACTCCTTACGCTTAGGGCTGGTTCCGGTCAGGAAGGAGAAGTCCAAGGATGCTTGTCCCTATCGGGCATGAGAACATGTCGGCTCGACGCTGGCCGATCATCACGATTGGGTTGATATTCGTGAATCTGCTGATCTTTGCCGCTACTCATCGCACCGTTGACCAGCAAGATTCACAGCTCTGGAACGTAAAAGAGCACATCCTCATCCTTGCCGCCATACATCCGAATCTAGTTCTTGCCCCCAAGGCCAGAGAGTTTGTGGATGGTTTTCAGAGGCAATTTCCAGACGATTGGACCGAACTCCAGAACCCGAATTCTGAAATAACTGACGACTGGGATGCTCGGACACGGCTGATCCAGGATCCAGTGGAATTGCAAGAGGAGATGGACTCGCTCGGAGGCCAGTATTCACAGCTGACGGCCTTGTCAATCACAGAGCGGTATGCCTTTATCCCAGCGCACCCAAAACCGATTACATATATAACTTCGACTTTCCTTCATGTCGATTGGTGGCACGTAATTGGCAATATGTGGTTCTTGTGGCTAGCGGGATTTGTACTGGAGGACGCCTGGGGCCGACCACTTTACTTGCTAATCTACCTAGCGGCGGGTGCATTCGCATGCCAGTTTGATGCTTGGACAAGGCCCGGAAGCATTATCGCATCGGTGGGCGCTTCGGGAGCCATTGCAGGCCTTATGGGAGCATTTCTGCTACGCTTCCCCAAGATGAAGATCCGGATGATGTGGTTCTTTGATTTGGGCGTGTTTCCCTTTTCTCGCTTCTGGATGCGGGCATATTGGCTATTGCCGATTTGGGTGCTGATGGAAATCAACTACGGGATGGGTCCTAGGGACGGGATTGGACACTGGGCGCACGTCGGTGGATTCCTCTTTGGTGGCATCGCGGCTGTTGCATTGCGTTACTCGGGCCTAGAGCGTAAAGCAAACAAAGCAATCGAGGAAAAAGTTACCTGGACGCCAGGACCGGAGATCAGTCAGGCAAACGAGCTGATGGAGCAGGGCAACCTCACCGAGGCTGCCGCAATCCTGAGTGAGTTTGTGACAGACAAACCTGACTCGTTCGCAGCGTGGAATCTATTGCGGGCCATTCATTGGCGGGCAAGCAACATTCCGGCTTATCGAGAAGCCACGTGCAAACTTTGCGATTTACATGTGCGGTCGAGAGAATACGAAACAGCTTGGCAGGACTATGAAGATTTCCTAAATGCGGGGGGTGAAAGGATCCCGCCCGATGTCTGGTTGGACCTCTGCCGCGTCCCAGAGCAACAACAAGACTTTGAACGCGCCGTCAGCGAGTACGAGAAGCTCGTCGCCGCCTATCCTTCCGAGCGGCAGTCTGTGCTGGCGCAGCTTTGCGCTGCACGAATCTGCCTCAACCGATTGAACCGCCCGGTGGATGCACTGAGATTCTACGAGGCTGCGAAGACATCCGCCGTCCCGCACCTAGATTTGGAACTAGACATCCAATCGGGAATTCGGGCAGGCAAAGATGTGCTCGCGCAGGTTAAGGCACTCTCCGCTGGGGCGGCTTCCTCAAATTAAATTCCGCACTTGACGCCTTGAGGCGGATTCCGAACAGCACGCCCCGACGATGCTTCAGAGGGCTATTGGTTATTGGTCTTTGAAACGTGCTGCGTTCAGGAATTTGTCGGTGATGACGAAGTACACCACGGAGAGATCATCCGCGCATAGACGCTGAAGATCGCCGAGATTTGCTGACAGTTGAACACGATCTGAAGGAGCGTCCACTTGGGTTCTATCTCCCCCCCAGGGGCGGGGAAAAGCTTTCTTTCTTGACATCCTCTTTCAAAGGATGAGTGACGCGAGTCTACGTCAACTGACAGAAGCCAGACGTGGTGCTGAATTGCGGTGGGACAGTTTCCGAATTGCCGACCCGTGCATGTCATTTAGATGGAAGAAATGTAGCTACTTGACAACATGCCGATGGTAGTTTGCCCATCCCTGGATTCTGGGATTAAGACGCACTATCAACTGGGCTGCGGTCAGCGACTGCGAGTCCCGAATAATTCCACGGACACCCTCCACGAACACGCGAATGCTCTTACGAGAGGGCTTAATGAGCAGCTTTCTATTTCTATACTTGCGCACATTCTGTCCGAGGAAGTCAAAGCCATCCTTTATATGTGTGATGACCGTCTTATCGGGCGAGAGTTCCAGTCCTCGTGCGCGCAGAAACTGCTCGACAAGTGGCTTGATCTCCCGCTCCAGCAGTTCTCTCGTTCTGCCGGTGATAATAAAGTCATCCGCGTACCGAACGACATTCACGCAGAGGTATTCGCCGCGCGATCTCTTCGTCGGCGGATATTTCTCTCGCAGACCTCTTTCAAGGCCGTCCAGCGCCAGATTCGCCAGCACCGGCGAGATAATCCCTCCTTGTGGCGTTCCATCGTCCGTTTTATAAAAGACCTGCTTTTCCAGATAGCCCGACTTCAGCCACTTACGAAGAATCTCCCGGTCCATAGGAACGTGGGCCAGGAGCCACTCGTGACTGATCCGGTCAAAACAGCTCTTGATGTCGCCTTCCAGTATCCATTGCGGATTCGATCGAGTCAGTATCGAAAAGCACTGTTCGATCGCATCCGCGCACGAACGCCGCGGACGGAACCCGTAAGAGTTCGGATCCGCCGTGGTCTCCGCCACGGGGTCCAGAGCGAGCAAGTACAATGCTTGCATCGCCCGGTCCTTCATGGTGGGGATTCCCAGTGGGCGCATCTTGCCGTTCGCTTTCGGGATATATACGCGACGAAGCGGTTGCGGGCGATAGCCGCGTTGCTTCAGATCGTGTACAGCCCGCGCCTTCTTCTCTGGCGTGTTCCATAGAACGCGGTCCACGCCAGCCGTGTTCTTACCTCGATTGTTCGTCACTCGCCACACGGCCAGTACTTTGCCGCTGTACGAGCGGGTCAGCAGCCGTTGCAGGGATTTCACCTTGCCCCACCTGCTTTCCTTCGTTGCCTTCACAATACGCATCTGGAGCCGACGCACATTCCCGGAGAGTTTTAGCCCCATAATGGAGTCCCACTCGTTAGGATTGCGTGAAGCCGCACCAACAGTGTTCGCTGTCGTCATCTGCATTGCTCCATAAGTCGGTTCATCAAGTTCTCTCGTGACGAAAGACCCGAGGGAAGTGGGCCCGTTTTCACGCCGGATCATGTCGCTTGCGCTCAATCCGTGTCCGCTCGATTACAGAGCGGCATTTGCTTTCTCCCTCATCCTCTATGGCAAACGACAGAGAGCAGATTGGTGAGTCCTCGCTCACGAGATTATTTGAAACGGCTGGTCCATGCGTCGTTGCCTTCATCTCCAAGATGACTCAGACTCCCGCAGGTGTTCCGCCAATCTTTCCTCCTATCTTCGGAACAGGTTTCGTCGTTGACGCCGATGGATTGGTGGTCACCAATCGTCATGTTGTTCAGGCGTTCGATCTGCTTCCGAAGCACCCCAAGACGGGCGAACTCGCGTTGGGGGCATTAATGTTTCTACCCGGCGCGAACGACAAGAGTTGGCAGATGCTCAATGTCGATGTAGTGAACTGGTGCGTTCTGGGAGAGTTCCAATCGTCCGACCGCTGGTATGGCAACACCGTTCCCGATCTCGGGTTTGTTCATCTGGGTGTTCGTGAAGTCCCGTTCCTGCAGCTTGCCACGGAAGATTTCTTCGTAAAAGTAGGAATGGCAATCGCAACGATAGGGTTTCCCATGGGAACTCTTCCGTTGACCGCTCTGGGCACATTGAATCAGGTAACGCCGTTCCTCAGGCATGGCATCGTGAGCAGCGTCTATCCGTTTCCAACCGCGCAGCCTCACGGCCTCACGATAGACATCATGCAGCAAGGCGGGTCGAGCGGATCACCGATCTTCCGAATCGCCGATGGCAGCGTGATCGGCATGATGAGCAGCGGAGTGATCGAAAGGAAGATGGCGCACTCGGAGCAAGCGAGTCTTGTCTATACCGTGGACACAAACATCAGCATCGCGGAACCGTCAGGCATCATCAAGACTGCGCTGGACGAAATTCGCAAGCAAATGCCCAAGCCTGACACTTCGGTTGTGACGCTCGCCGAACTAAGAGCGAAGCACCCACTCGGAGCGGTTCCGCAAGATTTGACTTGGGATTCTTGGCGAGCATAGTCGACCGGAAGCGTGACTGTTTGACAGGATTCAATGGACACGTCGCAGGAAGGAGTCATGCGTGGCTGAGTCGAAGGCAATTACGATTTGGACTGCACTGGGTGTCATCGTGACTGCAATCGGAGTGATGATTGCTTGGGCACAGTATCACAAGCCAGACCCTCCGCCAATGGCTCGACCAACACTGGACATCATTAGTGCCGTCGTTAACCAGAGAAGCAATCCGTCCGACGTCGACGTTGGCATAGAATCAGATGAGCTTCAGCTCACCGTAAAGAACACGGGATCAGTGGAAGCTACGAACATCGCAATCCTGACAACAACGGCGGATGCCCTGAGCGAAAGCGAGGACAAGAACTTTCAATCCTTGGCACAAGTGTTGTCGCAAAAACCCGACATACCTGTTGGAGAAGAGAGAAACATCACGATTCAAGACTTCGGCCAGAGAGGCGACAAAATACGACGCACGTTGTTTCAGTTGAGGCTACGATACTTCGATAGAAACAATGGCAAACGCTACGATGAGAGCACGTGTTTCTACACACAGAAGTTTGAAGCTGCAAAAGATATACCCGCCGATTCGCATCTGAATCCACCCGTTTCGCTAATCTTCTGTGGGCGAACGTCGCGATGAAATTGTGCTTGTTATCCTCTGGGCTCCTCACGGAGCCTCTGCCGTATTTCATCAGGCGTCAATTTGTCCTCTATAGCGCCTGCCTTCACCCGGCAGACGCCATCGCAGTACCGCTCCGACTTCTTGATGAGCTTCTTGCTTTCGAGCTTCTTACCGCATTCGTTACACTTCATTTGATTCGTACCTCTTTAGAGAAAGATAATGGATCATGGCAAACAAGAAAAAGAAAAAAGCGTACCCCAAGAAGAGCGAGTCGGGAATCTACAAGTTCTTGGTGGATGGCAACAAGGTCCGGAGAAGAATAGCTGCCCTCACCAAGGACGCCGCCATCGAGCAATACAAGCGGGAGTTCCCGGCGGACAATGAGAAGAATGTCACAGCAGAAAAGGTTATGGACATGCCCATATACGATGCGGAAGGACGCTGCCGAGCTCTGGAGGAGATAGAGCGAATGGAAGAGGAAGCCACTCAGGCACATATAGACTCCTTTCCAAAGAAGTGAGGCGCACCGCGCCGGGACACTTGTGAATCGCTCAATCCTTGTGCGGCAGACAAGATCGATGCAATGGCAACGCACTCGCATTCTTTTAACAGTAATTCGGTGGTGCACACTTGCTGCACAGTTGTGCCCAAACATGATCTTTGCTACCCGACAATGGCCAGGCGCATCCGACGTAAGTCACTGAATCCGAACAGCAGGCCCCAGGACGGCTTAGTTTGCTAAACCGTTGTACGGGCTAACACCTGTACCGAGGGTTCGAATCCCTCCCTCTCCGCCAGAATTTCTACGCTTTTATTTCCAACCACTTGCAGCGTAATTCTGAGCTAAAAGGCTCTGCTTACGGATTTCAAGGTATTTCCTCCGAACTCAGTATTGGGGGAAATATGGCGTTGTCAAGGGCGGGATTCCGATAAGCTGGCAGCAGCGATAGCTGCGCTGCAGGGTGCTGTCTCAGCCCATCTTTGATCTTCGAGTAGAGTGGGATGTGCAAAATCAAAATCCTGTAGTGCTCGCATTCGAGAATCCCACCCTTGCACAAGACGCAAGAGTGGCCGCCCACCAGTCTTTTTATTTCCGGATTAGTCGGAGGGATTCGGTGGTTTTCACAGTACGTACACTCGAAGCATCCACCAGACTAGAAATATCGCGATGATGGCTCCCGCGATGTGAACGATCCAGTCGCCAGCGGTTTTCGGTTTCCCAAAGTTGAACATGCGGCAATGGTAGCAGGCCTGCCTGCTGTGGCGCGGTCGCTTCCTCCCTTAATATCCCAACCGCTTGTTTACAATGTTCTTCAGCGGCTCGCCCTTCTCAAACCTGGCATACTGCTTCAGAAAGAAGAGCATGGCTTGATCCTGCCAGTCGGCGGTATGGTCCGCGCAGTGCGGCGACAACAAAACATTCTCCATCTTGAACAGCGGGTGTCCCGGCGGCAGTGGTTCGTGTTCAAACACATCGAGGGCTGCTCCTTTGATCGTCTTTGCAGTGAGCGCACGCAGCAGTGCCGCCTCGTCCATGACCGGTCCGCGTCCCACATTGATCACTACCGCCGTCGGCTTCATCGCGGCAAACTCCGCGTCGCTGATCATGTGCTGCGTCTCCTCGGTTAATGGGGCTGTCGCCACAAGGTAATCGCAGAGCGCGATCATCTCCCGCCGTTCCTCCGGCTTGTAGAAATGATCCACAAGCGGGTCAATCGATTCGGGAACATGCCTCTTCGTCGCAAGCACGCGCATATTCACGGCGTGCACGCGGCTTGCCACGGCTCGGCCAATATCGCCATAGCCCAAAATCCCAACCGTCTGTGTCCCTATCTCTTGCACGTCGAATGGTTCCCAGAGGCCTGCGTCCTGGTTGCGAATCATCCGCCGGAAATCCTTCGCGAAATACAAGATTGCTCCCAGCACAAACTCCCCCAGGGACGCGCTGTACACGCCGCGGCTGTTGGTCAGTACAATTTGGCTTTCCACGAGTTCTGGAAACAAAACGTTGTCGAGCCCCGCAGCCCGGGAGTGTACCCAGCGCACCTTTTCGCAAATCGCCAGCAATTCGCGCAGCAACGCCCGCGTACCCGACCATTGCAGAATTACCGTTGCGTCCTTCGCTGCTTGTGCGCACGCGGCAACTTCTCCACATACTTTGTGCGGTAGCTCGTTTAGCATCGCGAACTGCGGATCGTATCCTGACGCCAGCACCAATACTGGATTCTCTTTCGCCATACTTGAGATTCTGCCACGCTCTTGTTCTAAATGGATGGCCGGAGTATGGAGACACCGCTGGGCGTGCCGGTGGAAGATATCACGGGCTCGCTCAGGCTAGAGACTCTAGTTAGAGACTCAGCAAGGGCAGGGTACGGTACCGCTTGCCGGTCAAGCGAAACAATGCATTCACCACGGCGGGGGAAATGACCGGAACCGGTGGTTCGCCGCATCCCGAGGGTTTTTCCGCGCTTGGAACAATGTGAACATCGACCGCAGCCGGGGCATCGATGATGTACGGAGGAGTGTAGCCGTCAAAGTTGTTCTGCTGCGCATAACCATTCTTGAAAGTGATCGCACCTTTCGCCATCAATTGAGACACCCCAAAGCTCGTGCCAGCCTGAAACTGGCTCTCGATGGTCAGGGGATTCACGGCGATGCCGCAGTCGAGCGCCACCGTTACGCGATGGATCTTCGGCCGATTGTTCTCGATCGAAACATCCACGGCGCAGGCAACATTGGTGCCGAAGCACTCATGGCATGCAACTCCGGCGGCGTGGCCCTGCGGCAGATGATTCCGCCACGAAGCGCTTTTTTCGTCCATCAGATCGAGCACTCCGCGAAGCCTCTTTTCATCCGGTTTCAGCAGCTTCCGGCGATAGGCAATTGGCTCCGTCGCAGCGCGAGTCGCGAGTTCATCGACCAGCGTTTCCATCACGAAGGCAGTATGGGTGTGTCCGACAGAGCGAAACCACAGTACCGGCACGTTCGGCGTGGGGTGATGCGCTGTGACTGTGAAGTTCGGGATTTCGTAAGGATTGTCAGCGGCGCCCTCGACCGCAGTTTCATCCACTCCATTCTTTATGAGGAGGGAAGCAAACGGCGTGCCCGCCACGATCGATTGTCCTACCACCACATGTTTCCATGCCAAAGGCATACCGTTCGCTCCGATCCCAATCTCAATCCGGTGCGCGAACATGGGACGGTAGTAGCCGCCTTGCACGTCATCTTCGCGGCTCCAGATGAGTTTTACTGGAATGCCCTTGTAGCGCTTAGCGATGGTCGCTGCCTCGCGTTGCACATGGGAATCGGGGGTCGCTCTTCTTCCGAATCCTCCGCCAGCCATCTCGGTGTGAAAGGTAACCTGTTCTGGCTTCAGGCCGAGGATTTCGGCGATGGCCATTTGATCGAAGGTTTGAAATTGTGAACCGGCCCAAACCTCAGCACGATCACCATCAAACCGAATGGTAGTGTTCAATGGCTCCATCGGAGTGTGAGCGAGGTAGGGAAATTCATATTCGGCTTCGATCCGGTCGGCGGGACGGATGCCGTCGAGAACCCCAAGATCGCCGCGAGTGACGGCAACATTACCCGGAGTGGCGGCCAGTTCTTTATACTTTGCCCGCAGTTTCTCAGTGTCTGCCGGTTCGATTCGAGAGAAATCCCACTCGATCGAAAGCTGATCGCGCGCCTGTTTGGCGGTCCAGAATTTGTCCGCTACAACAACGACCGCGGTTCCCCGGCTGATGGTTGGGATTTCGAACACATCCATCACACCGGGAACAACCCGCGCCGCCTTGTCATCGATTGATTTGGGGGTTCCACCGAAGATAGGAGGGTGCGCCACAACTGCAACCTTCATTCCGGGCAGATCGAGGTCGAGGCCGAACTTCTGGGAGCCGTCGCATTTGTGACGGCTGTCGAGCCGCCGTGTGTCCTTGCCAATGAGCTTGAACTCAGATGCTTTTTTGAGCGGCACATTCTCCGGCACCGGCACGTGGGCTGCGGCTTCAGCGAGCTCGCCATAGGTGGCGGACTTGCCGCCGGGGCCATACACAACACTGGCTTCAGTTCGACATTGCGACGCCGATACCTTCCATTGCTGCGCGGCAGCGGTAACCAGCATGGCGCGGGTTTTCGATCCCAATTCGCGGTACTGCTGAAAAGAATGCGCGATCGAGCCCGAGCCGCCCACCATCTGGATCCCGAACACGGGATCCTTGTAGACATCGGCAGCCGGAGCGAGTTCGGCCACGACGTGCGCCCAGTCGGCGTCCATCTCATCGGCTAACAGCATCGGTAGCGAGGTCTGAACTCCCTGGCCGAACTCGAGGCGATTCACCTGAATCACGATCCTGCCGTCTCGCTGAATGTGAACGAAGGCATCCGGAGGATACATCTTGGCTTGCGGAGCCTGCGCCTGCACTGGGAAATCGAGATAGAGAGCGACGATCAAACCGCCGGCAGCTGTCGCTGAGACGCGCAGGAAGCTGCGGCGGCTGAGACCTGATTCCGAACTCAACAGAGTGGTCGCGGACATGGTGTTCTCCTTTACGCCAGCTGCTGTGCAGCAGTCTTGATCGCTTTGCGGATGCGAACATAGGTGCCGCACCGGCAGATGTTTCCGCCCATCGATTCCTCGATGTCCGCATCAGTAGGTTTCCTGCGGCTCTTGAGCAACGCCACGGCGCTCATGATCTGACCGCTTTGGCAGTATCCGCACTGCACCACATCCTCGGCCACCCAGGCGTCCTGAACCGCGCGGCCCACATGATCTTCTCCGATGCCCTCGATGGTCACGATGGGCCGGTCGCCGACCAGCGAAATGGGAACCACGCAAGAGCGAGTCGCGATTCCCGCCAGGTGTACCGTGCATGCCCCGCATGCGGAGATGCCGCAACCGTATTTCGTGCCGGTCATCTTCAGATCTTCCCGCAACACCCAAAGCAGCGGAGTACCAGGGTCAGCGGTGACCTCTCTCGTTTGACCATTTACCGTCAGCTTATAAGTTTGCATAAGAGACTCCGAGTTCAAGGGTTCTGTGGACAAGGCATTCCCGCATCGACCCACGTCCGCGTGGCGGCAACAAATTGTTCGTGAGTGAGTGGGGGTAGAGATCGCGCAGTGCCGTCGCGGCGGCGTCCCGGCTGGAACGCCCACAGCACCAGTGGCTCCTGCTCATGGTGGCGCACGATGCCGGGGCCGTCCAGGCTGCCATTCTTCGAGCGATCGGTAAGAGACCGGCAAACCGCTGTACTCGACAGGATGTTGTCATGAGTGTCCTGCCACTTCATGGAAAGAGGCGCCAGGTGCCAGTTGTAAGCCCCGGGAACACCGGTGCTATCCGCGTTGGCGGACTGGTGACAGGTCGCACAGTTCAGGCCCGGCACGCCTTTGCCTCCCGGCCCGCGCACCACGTTGAACAAATGACGGTGCCGGTCATCGCCCTGCTCCGGATAGTTTGTGGCGGTGTGGCAATTGATACAGCGAGGCGTCGTCAGCACGGAATAGACCTGCTGCCAGGCGACGAGACCCGCTTCGCCCGTTGTTGGGGCAGTTTTTTGACTGGTTCCCCGGGCGGGGGGAAGCGTACTTGACCAAGCGAGGCAGGCGATCAGAACCAGGACAGCGGACGATCCGCGGAATGCTGTTTCGGAGTACACCATGCCAACCTCCTTTTTTTAGTCCAACCTTTTGCCTACCGCACAAGCTTATTTCGATTGATATTACTCCTCCAAAAAGGCAAGACAAGTGGAACTAAATAATGGGAGCGGCTGCCTGGAGTATGCGGTAACGATCGATGCCGGATTATTGAAAACAGGCAACAGGACTTGAATAAGGAAGAACGGACCCTTGAAGTTGACGTCGAACGAACGGTCGAATGCGGCTTCGTCCCACTTTTCGAGCGGCCCCATTTCCACGATCCCGGCGTTGATGAAGAGAATGTCAAGCCGGTTGAATTCCTTGCGAATCGTTTCCGCGACTAGTTTTTGGCTCTGGGCATCTCCGGCATTTGACGCGATCAACAGCACCCTGTCGTTCCCTAACTCTTTGCGAGCCGCTTCCAGATTTTCCTGGCTCCGAGCGGTGATGGCGATGCGGGCTCCTTCGTTGAGAAACTCTCGTGCCGTCTCCAGCCCGATGCCGCTTGTTCCTCCGGTGATCAGTGCATTCTTGTTATTCAGTTGGTTCACAGTCACCTTTTAAAGGACTCGATTTTCAGGGCTCTACTGTTTCGAAGTCAATCCCAGTCCTGCGTTCAGTTACTACGAGGCGAACACCGGGCAACCGATTTCGGCGGCGGTTGCGCGCCGGCTGGCATCGGCTTCTGCGCAAGCTGCGGCAGCGTAGCAGAATCAGCCCTGCGCGTACTCTTGCCGCGCGGCGCGGCTCATCCGTGAATCGGACTCTCACGCACTTTGTCGGTTCGTTGCCCCGGAACGAGCATATTGCTCTCGCGAAATGGATGCGGAACCGATAGCCAACGGATCAGCGTACCGGAAACCAGGAACCAGACGCTGAACGAATAGTCGGCCCCACGAAGCCCGACGGCCGATGGTGCTGATTGGGCGAAATCCACCACTCCTGGCCGAAATCAACCACTGTAAGTCAATCAAAAGAACGGAACTCTTCCGATTTCCCAGTGTTCAATCTACTAGCAGGAATTCTGAGGGGACATATATGAAAACCAAATTATCGAAAACGCTTCTTACCGCGGTGTTGACGGGCGCAATGGCGCTCGGGACGGGCGCTTCCCTGGAGGCGCAGGACCAGTCGATGGACAAGCCATCAGCGGGTGTAAGCGTTCAAGTGGATCAAGGACCTCCGCCGGAGCAGACTGCTCCGCAGCACAACGCTCCGCAATACAATGCGCCGCAATATAACGAGCAAGACCAGAGCGCGCCTCAGAATGTCGCGCCCCCGCCGCCGCAAGATCAAGGTGCAGATCAAGACCGTGCCTACCAAGACCCGCCGCAGGCGCAGGCGCCTCCGCCACCTCCAACCGGGGCCGACCAACGGCAATATACCTCGTTGCCGCCGGAGCAATTGAATAAGCTGGTAGCTCCGATTGCGTTGTATCCCGATGCGCTGGTGGCGCAGATACTGGCCGCGTCAGCTTATCCGACGCAGATCGTAGAGGCAGACCGCATGGCAAAGGAGAATCCCGGCCTGAAGGGACAAGATCTAGCCACGGAAGTGGACCGGCAGGATTGGGATCCCAGCGTGAAGTCTCTGGTGGAGTTCCCCACAGTGCTGGCGAACCTGGACAAGAATTTGTCGTGGACCTCTGAGCTGGGCGAAGCCTATCAGAACCAGCCGGATGATGTAATGCAAGCGATTCAGTACATGCGTCACAAGGCCTACGACGCGGGCAATCTGCGCACTACGCCTCAAGAGCGCGTGTACGAGCAGGGGCCAGATGTAGACATTCAGCCGGCGGATCCGGATGTGGTGTATGTGCCGACTTACAACCCGGCCTATGTGTACGGATACCCCGTAGGCCTGTGGCCTGGGTTCTATCCGTGGTGGGGAGTTGGATTTGGCGGCCCCTTCATTTCGTTTGGCATCGGCTTCCCGCTCGCGCCGTTCTTCGGCTTCGGCTGGGGATGGCATGGATGGGGCATTGGCTGGGGCTTCCACGGTGGAGTCTTCTTCGGCGGACACCCTTGGGGATACCGTGGCGGAGCGTTCTATAACCATGCCGCGTTTGTGCACGGAAATTATCGAGGATTCTCTTCCGCGCGTGGCGGATTCGGAACTCGCGGATATGCGGGTCGCGGATACGGCTCAGCCGCAGGTCACGGATATGCCGGTCATGGGTATGCCGGTCACGGATATGCGGGCGCATCTCGCGGCTACGCGGGAGCGTCCCACGGCTTCGCCGGCAATCGCGGGGCAGCGGTTAACCGCGGCGCTGCAGGGAACCGAGCCTACGCAGGCAACCGGGGATTCTCCGGCGGCAACCGATCTTTCGCTGGACGCGGATCCAGTGCAGCGCGGGCCGGTGGTTTCAGCGGCAGCCGCGGTGGTGCGTCGAGAGGATTCTCTTCGCATGGAGCGGTCGGCGGTTCGCACGGCGGCGGACACTCTAGCGGCGGACATGCCAGCGGCGGACACAGCAGCGGTGGACATGCCAGCGGTGGCGGCGGAGGTCACAGTGGCGGCGGACACGGCGGCAGGCGCTAACCACCTCTATAGTCATCACCGTCCCCACTCAAGTCGAAAGAAAAGCCCCGCTCTCACGAGCGGGGCTTTTCTTGCTCAGATAATCTGGGTGTCGGCCGTTTCCCAGTTTCCGCAGCAGCGGCTGCATGCAGTCCCTAGAACGATTTCGGCAACGTTGCTGTGCCTTCCTGCTGCACTGACTGCAATGCTGCGGGATTAAGCCCCAGGGCTTTCAGAATGGTGGGAGCGACCTCCATTGTTTCCACCGGAGTGGTGACCCTGGTAGCTCGCAGGCTGGGATTCGACAGCAGCATCATTACGTTTGTGTCGTCATGAGAGAAGCCGCCGTGCTCCGCCAGTTTTTTGCCGCTGCCGGAATAGGTAACACCGATGTCTGGCGTAACCAGAATGTCCGGTGTACGTGGATCGCCATCCGGAGGCAGCCCGGGCGCGTTGTAGAGTTGGGTCATTCCGGCTCCGTAGAAAATCTCGCCGATGCCCGCGATATTATTCGTCGCAGGCGACTGCGCCTCGATGAGATTGACCACGTGTTGCGCGGTGCATCCCTTGCTCAACCAGACCAGAGAGACGTCATCTTCGGTCGGCCCGAGTCCGGTTGGGTTCAGAGGCGACTCAGAAAAGGGCAGGCAGCCGGCACTGGCCGCGATCGTGGCTGGCGAGGTGGTGATCGGGTCGCCGGCGACCGTCGATATGCCGAGGTAGCGAGAGGAATCGATGGGGCTTTGTCCGTGCTTGGCAGTAACGATGATCAGCGTGGACTCGAGCAAACCATTTTTCTTCAATGCGGCAACCATCTCGCCGATGGAGAGATCGACGAATTCGATTTCGTGCAGCAGCGCCTCGGCCGGCGTTCCTTCCGCGTCGAGATATCCGCCGGTTACGGTTGGGCTCAGCGTCTTTTCGATTAGCTTCTGCCCGACGCTGACTGCCTGGAAGTTCATTCCGAACACGGCCGGTACGGGAGCGGACGAGGAGCCGTTGTGAGTCTTGCCATTGATTTCATTCAGAATGGCGTTGACCTTCAGAGTGTCGTAGCACTGAATATTCTGAAAGCTGTCAGTCCAGGTATTGGATGCCGAGACCGCACTCTGATCGGGTAACGGGTTGCAACTGACCGGGCCCGCGCTCACGCCGGGTAACGCGACCGGAATGGAATTGATCTCAGGCGAGTAGTAGTCGTCCAGGTTGCTGCCGTTTCCGGGACCACTCACCGAAGAGTAAGAAGGATGCTTGTCCGACCAGGCGGTGTATCCACCGGCGGCATGAATGACGCCGAAGATGGTATTCGTGCGAACAAAGTTCCACGGATAGACCGGGGCGCAGCCTTTGCTGGGGTCGCGGACGAGCCGCTTGGCATCGATGGACTGAATTCCTCCATCGACTCCTGCGGGCGCGCCGCCGTTCAGCAAGGTCTGGTTGAGATCAATTCCTTCATCGTATTCGGTGGTGGTTCCGGTCGGTTCGCCGTAGGGCACGCAGGGTCCAGCCGCCAGGCCGTCACCCGTGGTTTGCGCCGGAGGGTCGAGTGAGCGGTCGTAAGCGTCATCGTAGAAAGCTCCCACGCTGCGCGGAGAACCGCCACTCACGATGGCCATCAAGCCGGGAAAAGAATCTGACGGCTCAGAGGTGTAAGCAAAAAGGTAGTCGATACCGGTCGGCTTGAGGCGAGTGAGATTAGGGCAGAAAGGCTCGGCACCGTTCGCTCCCGTGATTCCGTTGGCGCAATTAATAAAGTCGAGCGCGTGCATTCCATCAATGCTGAGCAGCAAAACGTGCTTAATGCCAGTGCTGCTGTTTGTGCTCTGATCGCCACTTTGAGCGAGAGCTTGTCCTGCGAACAGGCCCAGCGACATCAGCGTGAACAACAGAGTGGATACGAGCGAGGCACTCCTGAAAATCTTTTTCATTCGTTTCTCCTTATCAAACTGGCTGAACTGAAAATGAGCGGAGATGGTGAAGATCACAGAACATGGAATCTAGTCCTGCTCAGTTACTGGGAGGTTTCTCGAAGATGAAAATAAAGTGAATATGGAAAATTGAATTTTGAGTGGCGCAAATTCGGATGTGCGTTGTTCGCATTGCAGGTCGTGCGGTTAGTCGGTGAACGCTTGGGCATGCGATTCATCCAAAACAGCGGATGTCGCTTCCAGTGGAAACCCAATGAGGAAGGTAGATCCCTTACCCAGCGAACTTTGGACAGCGATCGATCCGTGGTGCTGCTGCACAATCCATTCGGCAATGGCCAGACCAATCCCAGCTCCATCTGCGAAAGCAGTAGCGCAAGGCCGATAGTCGGTTGCACGTGTTGCGCTTGCCGCAAAGGCGGCTCCGCGCGGTCCATCACGCCACCGGGGGAGCGTCTGTCATTCCGGCCGTTCCGAACACGCGCCGGTAACGTTCGATTTCCGATGCTGGACCGAGCGCCTTTGCATAATTATCGGAGAGTTTCACCGCCGGCCGCCCTTCCACGTCAGACACTTTGCAGATCAGGCTGATTGGGTCAAATTCGCTGCCGCCTCTGGGATCGCAGCCGCGAAAATCGTTGGTCAGCAACGTTCCCCAACCGGCGCTGAACCGAATGCGCCGGCCCGGACTCCACGTTGCTCGGTTCTCGAAATCTGCGGCGTTGCGGAATTCCCCGGCGGTCGCGCCTCCGTGCAACTCTCCCCCGAAATAAGCATGGAGACCGATGATTTCATCGACATCGAGAGCATCTGAGGCAATGACGATCTTGTCGCGTGGGTCCCGGCCGCGTCCTTTCAGCCATTCGATATATTCGTCGCCCGCAACGTAAGGATTCTTGCTGTCCATGCGCTGGCCGGTCCAATCCGCCGTCCACTCAGGCGCGCTCTTAAGGAATTGAGTTGTTCCAAAAGTATCGGGCAGCATGATCCGCAATGCTCCCTCGTAGGTGCGCTGCCACAGGTCGAGCACATGGTATTGAGAAGCTTTCAGGGCTTGGTCATCGTTCGCCAGTGCGGCCAGCACCATCGGGATTTCATGCGCGTTCGTTCCAATCGCTTCAAGATCATGCTTATGAGCGAGAAAAGCGTTCGACGTTCCAACAAATCCGCTACGAAGATTGGAAGCCATCGCCTTCACCACATACTCCTGCCACAGAAAGCTGTGCCGGCGCCGCGTTCCAAAATCCGCCACACTCAGACTGGGCACTCCGCGCAGGCGTTCAATCTTGTTCCATAGTTTCGTTTTTGCCCGGGCATAAAGAATATCGAGCTCGAACTCGCTCAGCTTTTTCATGTTGGCCCGTGTCCTCAACTCGTCGAGGACAGAGAGCGCGTAGAGTTCCCACATCGTGGTTTCAGGCCAGGTGCCTTCGAAGGACAACTGGAACTGGCCATCGTTCACGGATAGCTCGTACTCCGAAAGTTTGAAGTCCCGTTCCAGCCATTCCAGGAATGCCGATTCAAAAATTCCGCGTCGCCCATAAAACGTATTACCGGCCAGCCAGACCAGTTCGGATTTTCGAAACTGCAGTTTGCGGACGTGCTCCAACTGGTGGGAAATCTCTTCGATCGCGAACATGTCGGCCAGCCGCACCGACGAGCTTCGATTAAAAAGCGCGAACGACACTCGCGTTTTCGAGTAATGCTTCCAGATGAACTGCAGCATCAGGAGCTTGTAAAAATCGGTATCCAGCAAGGATCGCACCACCGGGTCGAGTTCCCAGTTGTGGTTGTGCGCCCGTTCCGCGAAGTTCACGATCATCTTTAAGGAAGACTCACTGCGCCCACTTATTCTACCTGCACTGTGCGTTTCCCCCGCCGTTTGCCAAATTGATTCTGGTTGGCTGGTTTGCTAAGGTCATCGTTATGTCCGATCGCCTCATGTCCGAGCATGTTATGTCCGAGCGTGTCATGTCCGAGCGTTCCCCCGATCAGATACATGAGCAGACACGCGAATTGCTTGACTCCCTTTATCGCGAGGCTTCAGGACGAATCCTGGCCACTCTGATCCGCTTGCTCGGCGATTTTGATCTCGCCGAGGAGGCGATGCACGAAGCCTTTGCGGCTGCTCTCAGCCTCTGGCCGAAGAGTGGAGTACCTGGCAATCCACGTCCCTGGCTGATTTCAACGGCCCGATTCAAAGCCATCGATACTCTGCGCCGACGGGCCAGATTGGAACGGATAACGCTTGACGCGTCGCAAGACGAGCTGGTGCGATATCTCGAAGCGCAATCAAGTTCGGCGGAAGCGTCCAGTGATGTCGAGTTTCTTGAAGACGACCGCCTGCGCCTGATCTTTACCTGTTGTCATCCCGCTCTCGCGCCGGAAGCACGCGTTGCGCTCACCTTGCGTGAGGTGTGCGGGCTGACCACCGAGGAGATCGCAAAGGCATTCCTCACCACTCCGCGTACGCTGGCGCAGCGCATTGTGCGTGCCAAAGCGAAGATTCGAGAGGAACGAATTCCCTACGAGGTGCCAACACCGCAGGAATTGCCGGAGCGGTTAGGCGCGGTGCTTCAGGTCATCTATCTCGTCTTCAACGAGGGTTATTCGGCTGCGGCGGGAGCGGAGGTAACGCGTGCCGAGCTAACCGGCGAGGCGATTCGACTGGGCCGGTTGCTGATGGAACTTCATTTGACTGACCTTCAGCCAGATCCGGAAGTGATCGGGCTGCTTGCCCTGATGTTACTGCAGGAATCCCGCCGCGCCGCGAGAAGCTCTCCCACCGGAGAGCTGATCTTGCTGGAGAACCAAGACCGCGCGCTCTGGAACAAGGAGCAGATTGCGGAGGGAGTGGCATTGCTGGAGAAAGCCCTGGGTTACCAGGAGAAGTCGCAGCAGAAGTCCCGCCGCTTCGGCTCCTACACACTGCAGGCTGCGATTGCGGCCGTTCATGCCGAGGCGGAATCGGTCGCTCGGACCGACTGGCGGCAGATTGTTGCGCTGTACGACCAATTGCTACGAATTCAGCCTTCACCAGTGGTCCAGCTCAATCGCGCCGTGGCCATCGCCATGCGCGATGGTCCAGAGGCCGGGCTCGCGCATATCGACGCGGTGTTGGCGGATTCTTCTGGAAAAGAAAGCGAATTGGCCAACTATTACCTGGCGCATTCCGCCCGTGCCGATATGTACCGCAGGCTCGGCAGGACAGCTGAGGCTCGTGCTTCGTATGAGAAGGCGCTGGCCCTGACCCAACAGGAACCAGAGCGGCAATTCCTACAAGAGCGGATTCGGCAGTTGGGATAAGAAAGACTCAAACGTCTTCGTCGAACAAGGGCTTCAAGTCACGTGCGCCGTGGAGCACGCGCACGACCTCGATTCCACGCTTGCGCGGCAGGTAGAAGATAGCGTAGCGGCCAAAGGGAAGGCTTCTCAGGTCAATTAACAATTCCGGCCTTGCGCGCCCAATCCATGGACGCCGGGCAAGGTCTCGAATCTCGCGATCGATGGCGGCGGCGAAGGCGGCGGCTTGGCGCGGACTGTCCTCGGCGATGTAGACCCAAATCTCGGCCAGGTCCTGCAGCGCCTTCGGGCGTATAACGACAGACGGCATTTTATTAGGAGTCTGCTCTACTTGATGCGGCGAGCTTGCGGCCTTGCCGCTTCATTTCGGCCACGCTCCACGGGCGCGGCGGACCGCTTTCGAGGCCTTCGCGGATGTCGCGCCGAAGCCGTTCGAGTTGAAGCGCGCGCAGTTCGTTCTGCTCCTCCATGAGGCGCAGGGCCTCGCGCACCACCTCGCTAGCGGAGTTATAGCGTCCGGATTGGACTTTCTGGCGAACCAGTTTTTCGAGTTGCGGAGTCAGGTTGATGTTAAGGCTCATGGTAGTTCAGCGGAGTTCACATTTTAAGGTATTGCGACTGGCAAGGATTGTCAATGATTGGCAACGATCATGATCGCCCGAGGCTCGTGCTTCCTATGAGAAGGCGCTGGCCCTGACCCAACAGGAACCAGAGCGCCGTTTTCTCGCGAGTCGGCTCGAGGAGCTGAAATAAAACTCATCGAGAAATTGTGAGCTGAAAGAAATGGCCCCGGAATTGGCGGGGCCATAAAACGTGGTGCGGCTCTCTGTCACCTCTTAGTATTGGATGATACGGGGACGCTGTCAAGTTACTTGGAGAGATTATCTCTGTATTTTCTCCCCAGAACTGCTCCTCCACAGAAATGGGAGTGTGGACCCGGCGGGAGTCGAACCCGCATCTGCACTTTGACAGAGAGCCGTGTTACCCGTTGCACCACGGGCCCTGAGGGAAGTGTCTGAGGTCGCGGTGGCAATTAAAAGAGCACAGCCGTTTAATTTCCCGCTGTGGTGCCGAATCGGGACGACGCGGGACGAAAATTGGTGGATTTGCCGTCTGTGCCCAGTTCTTGTTTCGCGTACTCTGCACGTGAGGATATGTACCGCAGGCTCGGCAGGGCAGCCGAAGCTCGTGCTTCCTATGAGAAGGCGCTGCGCTGACCCAGCAGGAACCAGAGCGGCAGTTCCTGCAAGAGCGGATTCGGCAGTTGAAATAAAAAAATGGAGTAGGGAGAAGTGGCCCAGCCTAATGTTTGCCCTACTTTGTGCTCGGTGGCGGGCGGCCCAGGCTTTTGATCTCGCTGGTGTCACCACCACAGTGGGTGCCCCTCGATAAGAGCGAAGTCTCTGTCAAGGGCATAGTTATCCTGGGCGGTGCGTAAGCACCGCCTGGTTTGCCAGAGAGGTTGAGGACCAAGACTCTGGAAATCTCACGCTGAATCA
>JBAVQD010000254.1:0-21129 GCA_049693675.1 Candidatus Sulfotelmatobacter sp.
TTCTGGCTCAAGTTTCAGTGGACACAACGAGTGATCACCTTTACAGGCGTATCGTGCGGGAGGTGGCTGAACTTGCGACTCAGGAAGTGCCAGATGAACGCAATGCCCGCGGCGAAAGGCTGAATTCAGTATTCTTTCTTTCAACGAATCCCGGCAATAATGATGCTCCATTGTGGGTAGGTCCAAGCTCGAAGGATGCTTTCGTTACCGCGATTCAGCGCTCACAGCTGGTACCGGGACCACCAAAATCGATAACGGTCGATGGATACCGACAAACATTTCGCGTCGTTGTAAAGGCGCAAAACGGAAGGATTGTTTATCTGGGACTGTCTGATCGTGGCGCAAAGCATCTGCTGCACATGTTGGCCCGTCGTTTTCTCATGCTCTGGGGCGGCATGTTCGTGCTTGGATTCGTCATTTCTTATTGGAGTGCACGCCGCACCCTGCATCGCGTTGAAGAAATTACAGAAACCGTGGCGCGGATCGGAACAGAAGACTTACACGAACGTCTCCCTGAACCTGTAAATTCGGATGAGATTTCGCGATTGGCGAAGACGTTTAATCACATGCTGGACCGCCTCCAGGCTTCCGTGAATGAGCTGCGCACGGTGACTGGCGGTATCGCGCACGACTTGAAAAGCCCTGTTACTTTGATTCGCGGAACTCTGGAATCCGCCTTATGCAGTGAAGGAAATGACAAATGGCGAGACTCCGTTGGAGAAGCAATCGAAGAGCTGGACAGGCTCTTGCAGTTGTTGAATACGACGCTGGACTTGGCAGAGGCGGAGGCGGGTGCTCTTCACATCGAGCGCGGAGCTGTTGACTTCTCCGACGTCGTGAGACAACTGGCTGATATTTACCAGCCGGCGATGGCCGAGCATCATCACGATATGACGACTGACCTGGAAGAGCATGTAGTTGTGGATGCGGATGCGACGCTGCTGAATCGGGTAGTAAGCAATTTGCTTGAAAACGAATTAACTCATTTGCCAGCGGGATGCCAAGTGAAGATCCGGCTATATTCGCATGAAGGGTCGGCAGTACTGGTGGTTGAAGACAACGGTCCGGGATTCCCCGCTGATATTGGCACCCAGGTTTTCAAACGATTCGTAAAGGGAAAACATTCTCCCGGTCACGGTCTCGGACTAGCATTCGTAGATGCAGTTGCCCAGGCGCATGGGGGCGGAGCACGGGTCTCCGATCGTCCTGGAGGCGGAGCCGTTATAACTTTGTCGCTGCCAGCGAGCGTGCTCCAAGCGGCATAAGCACCGCATTTCTGGCGGCTTCAAGAATCCCTCAATCAAGAAACCACGGATGAGAAGTGCCCAGGCGCGTTATGCGTTCACTTCTCTGGTGACATCTGGTACCGCGACAGGTTCGTACACATCTTTCGCATTCGGATTCGTTGGTCGCTTCCGGCGACCAAAGAAAGCTTCTCTCGCCAGTTTAAGAATGGTTCGGCGGTTTTGGGCGAGAACCTTGAGCCACGCCATTTTCCCCATCATCGGGAAATAGATCCCGCGAAAACACAGGCGCGCGAGGAAAATGTTGATCCGATAACCCAGAGGTTGGTCATCGAGCGCGTCGACCGCTTGAGCCAGGGCCTCCGGGCTGTATGCTTGCTGCCAACCATATTTCACTTCGGCATGAGCTTCTTCAACGGTCATCTTGAGCGGCGTGTGAGCCATCGCAAACGGGATGAACTCCTGCCAGTGCTTGGGGCGCGTGAGCCGGCCCGAGGTTTCCCTGCGCTTGTAGAGCGGGGTTCCGGCAAGGGTGTCAGCAGGCCGAAAATGGGCAGACCCGGAGGCCAGGTTCGGACTTGCGTCAGTGTGCGCTCGGCCACGCCGGGAGTGTCGTTGTCCATACCGAAGATGAAAGATGTGATCGCATAGACGTTGCGTCGGGCGAGCCGTTCGAGCACAGCCGCATACTCACCCGGCTTATTGAATCCCTTGTTCACGTCGTTGAGATTGGTCGGGTCAATGGATTCCATGCCGATAAAAACCCATTTGCCACAGCCTGAATGGGTAACCGGGAAGCCCGTTAGCTTGTGTTAAAGCCAACGGGCAACACCCGCTAACCGCTGGCAATCTCAAGCGGCCTGAAGCCCCGCTTTGCTTCGTTCCTTCTGACCTAGATCGAGAAGGCGCTCGGCGTTGAGGTGCGCGATCTTCTCCTTGTCATTCGCATTGATGGGCATCTGATCAAAGAATTGCCGAGCAGCTTTCATGTCGCCGTATGGATAGTCCGTGGTGAAGACGACGCGGTCGATGCCGACCGTGTTCGCCATGCCCTGATAGGCCTAGCCGGGCTCCGCTTCGTTACTTGTGGGCCGGCACGGCGGACGGAACCATACATTCGGAAAACTTCATAGTCGGTCCACCGCGGTTTGTCCGTCGTTCCTTCATGCAGCTCGTTCTTTGGAAGGTGCACGCTCTTTGTTAGCTCGCATTGATTTGACGAGGTCGGCTGACGACGCGCCTTCAAGCGACAATCCATAGCCAACTTCTCGCACGATGCGCTCCTTCAGCGGTTGAATGAAGTGAATGCGAGTATTGCGGCGCGTCACCTCCGGAGCCTTGAGGTACAGTTCGGCCAATTCCCGCGCCCGACTGAGCGCCTTACCGTTGGGCACAACTTCCGCAACGACTCCCCACTCATGTGCAGTGCGTGCCGTCAACGGCTGTGGGTTGAGCAGGAACGCCTCCGCCCGTCCCGCTCCCGCGCGATAACTCCACGTGGTAAAGATTCCGTCGCCAGGCGCAACCCCCGCGCCGAAGTGCGCGACATCCTGGAAGGTCGCACCCTCCGCCGCCACAATCACACTGGCAAGCAGCGCGTAGTCGGAGTGCACATGGGCGCGTCCCTCGATAGCCGCGATGACCGGAACGCGTATGTTGGCTATGTTTTCCAAAGCCTGAACGCCTTCGTCGTGAACCTGGCTCCAAACGCCGGGATCGGCGACATCGCCGAAAGAGGACCAATCGACATCAGTAATGAACTCCCCACCTGCACCCGTGAGGATTAAAATCTTGTTCGCTCGATCTTGCGAAATCCGGTAGAAGGCATCGACAAGTTCCGTGTGAGCTTGTGCGGACATAATGAACGGTCCGCCGTTGCCGTGAAACTCAGCAACCAGCACACCTTTTTCATCTCGTGTCAGCTTTAGGTTGTGATACGCACTGAGGTAATCAGTTTGAAACGTTGACATATATTTCTCCTCTCTGTTTTTGCCTGCATCGGTCGAGCTCTTGCGGTCAAATCATACGGATGATGCCTTGCTTGATCACGTTTCTCGTTCCGGGAATGTTCGACTTCAGTGGAGTTCTCCTTGTAGATAACGATGTAAAACTGCAGAAAGTCAAGGAATTGGCGCAATTGTTCGGAGAGGATCTTCGTCAGATCCTCGGGCTCCTGGCACAGAGAGAGGGCTTCGCTAAGGCGAAGCACTGCCTCATATCGCCGACCGTCTGCCCGCTGGGGGATGGATGCCTGTACGCTCATGTGGTTCTTGGGCCGCAGTGTGATCGATTAACAAGTTTAGCGCATGAGACGCAATGAGTGGGTAGTCAGAAGCCCGCAAAATCCAGAGGACGTGGCTGATAGCGCTCCACTTTCATGCGTTATCCAGGTTCCGCGGGTCGGCTGCTTTGGCGGAAAGGATGCAACTGTATTTGTCGTCGGCTCGCTCAGTCGCCCAGCCTCTCCTCGCTGAACACGCTTGTGTTCAGGAATGCAAACCAAGGTCGGGGATTGACGGCTAACGGGAAGGTATCCAGATCGGATTAGTACTACCAAGTCGGCTGGAACTGATTTCGCACTTGTCATAGATTCTGGGCGGATTACGGGCAACGCGCCGGGCCACAAGTCTGTAATCGGACAAATGAAATCTCGCTGACTCCTCAAGTTAGCATCTGGGAGGCTTGCCGAGATCGGTACCGATAAGCGCGCTTATGGGAGCGCTCAACCCGGGTTCCAATGTGCTGACAGAAGTCCACTCGCTATGCTGTCCTCCAATTCATCGTGGTCTATCTGCTTCGCAGATCCGTACGGATCACTATCGTTCTCATCACGGCAGCCAAGTTTCCGGTCCTCTTCAGAATCCGGGTGCCGTAATCATGTCGTCCACAGTACGCGGTTCGGAGTGAATACATTCCAGCAGGCGACTGCGTCACCGGTGGCTGCACTGGCACTGTCACTGAGGTCACAGGGGAGCCGGTATGCAAGCGCCCGGAAAAACAAAAAAGAGCAGCCTACCCTATGCGAAACCAGCATAGAGTAGGCCACCCGAAAGGTTTTCACAATGGCTTTTAACTTTGCTCTTGCCCGTTCGCTGAAGATTTATCGCGCGACCAATCCTCTTGAGGTGGTAGGAACCGCCGTCACCTGGGTAAGAGGAGTGAGCGATCCGTCGGATTGAACCTGGAATCCGATGAGTGCGCCGCCCCCTGAGACGTTGTACAGGTACCGGCTGTCTCTGGTGAAGGCAATATCGAGCGGGGCAGGGCCAGTCTTCGCGGTAACGCCGTTGCCCAATAGCGAAAGTTCACCGTTACGGCCGACCTCGTAACCAGAAATGTTGGAGCTGGCCGTATTGACCGTGTAGGCATATCTGCCGTCGCCGGTGAGAGCGAGCCAACAAGGCGCGCTTTGAGAATCCGGCACTGAGCGGCTGATCACGTCAATGTCCCCGTTGTAATTCAGCTGGTAGGAGCTCGCTGCTCCCTGGCCTACAATTCCCGCGGACTCATGAACCTCGGTGACGAGCAGATTGTCCCGGGGGTCGAAGGCAAAGGCGAACGGAGAATTGCCGAACGATGTTTGTTCCTCATCTTGGCCAGGAGTCCCGTCGAAATTGATCGAGTATTTGTCAATCTCGCTCGTGCCGACTTCGGTGACGTAGAGGAACCTTCCGGTATTGTCGAAACCGATTTCCGCCGCGTCCGGACCAGCTGCCGGAACCGTCGGGAATGGAGCGCTCAGCGAGCGGGTTGAAAGCGGGATGGGGAAGAGCGCGCCGCGAAAATCATCGAAGTAGAACCCAGTGATGTTTGCTGGGCTATTGCTCGCCTGTGACCCGTCATTCAGGACATAGACCAGATTTCGGCTCACCGTAATGCTCACTGGGAGAGTGCCGTTCGACGATACCTTTCCGACTGCGGTCAGGCCCTCGTGGTTACGTCGCAATACCGAAATCGTGCTGTCCCCCTCGTTGGCCGCAAAGAGCCAGCGCCCATCCTGGCTGAGCGCGAGGGCGCCCTGAGAGCCGACCGACACGACTCCACCGCCCTTCCCACCGGTGGGAACGGTGGCAGCAAGGGACAGCGAGCCATTGACCGCTCGGTTGAAGACTAAGATCGAATTGGCCGTTGCGTTCGTCTCTGTATATACAGATCCAGTTCTTTCATTGATAAATCCGGTGTCTTGGGCGCTCAAAGGTGCGGATGCGATGCCAATCGCGGCGGCGACTGCGAATGCCAAAGCTACGGTGTGCGGAAGAATTTTGAAATTTATAGGTACCGTTATGGTTTTAGAGAGAGAGTGTGAAGCAGTTTCCATGTAAGTAACCTCCGCGCCTTAGACGTTTGGTCGCGCGAAAAAGTTACACGTGAAAAATTGTCCTGCGCCAGTGGGAGTCGCGGATGCACAATTACGCTTCACGCCAGGCTGGACGGCGCTTCTGCCTTCCTTTCGGCTTCTTCATTTCCCTAACCCAGATATGGATCCTCGTTTTCGGCTCTTGCAAGTAAACGAGAGCACATGAAACGTGAGTGCGGCACGCTTCATTGGTTGGTTTATTGCGAAACTGAGACGCGTTGACCCCGTTGACCGGAAGTCTGAACTGTTCCTACGGCCTGAGCGGAATGCGGCTCCAGTGCGGCCTGCTTCTTTGCCAACTCCCCTTTTTGCTTGCACAGGGCCTGCTCGGTGCCGGCGATCCCCGCGCAGACCTTGAACGCTTTCGCTGCGTCTGAGAAAAGGTTGAGACTGTCGAGCGAAGAGCCCAGCACGTAGTAGTCAGTAGGATCGGGAGCGGAGGTTCCGGAAGTCGCCGCTCTCAGCTCGGAAACAGCGCCAGCAAAGTTATCCCTGCGGTAATAAACCAGGCCCAGACCGCTGTGGGCCTGCGATTCGTATTGCGCCTTGGCGTCGGACATCTGTTTGTCGGTCATTCCCGCCGGCTTTGGGAGGGTAGGAAGAAGGTCAAGTGCGCGCCTTTCGTACCCTTCGGCCTTGTCGAGTATCGCGGGAGAGGGATCACTGGTGTGTGGAATGACCCACCCGGTGAAGACCAGCACGGTCACGTCATTTGGGTTGAGCGCTAGGCTTTTGTCAGCATACCGCTCCATTTCGGCGAAATTGTGCTTTTGGTATTCGGCGAGGCTGAGCTGCGAGTAAACCGCTTCAGCGAATGAACTGGACGGATATTTTCGGATAAAGGTGCTACCGGTCTGAATGCGCTTGTCGATATCTTGCGGATTCAGTTTTGAGAAGGCTTTGTAGGCTGACTCTTCACCTCTGGCGAATTGGGCGCTATTCGATGAAGCGTCCGAAGTGCTCGGCAAAGAGGGTTTTGACAGACGATTGTAAAGGTCCTTTTCAGGACAAATGGTCTGCGCGACCATCGCGCATGAAGCTAACAGGGCTAATGCACACGTGCCTGCGGATCGAACTATACTCTGGCGGAACGATAAGATGCTCATTTTGTCTCCTTTAACTCTGTCTACCATATTCTGCGCTAGAGTCCTGCCAAGCAGTCCAAAAATGAACCGTGATTTCCCCACACAAAAATAAACCAATGAGGTCGGGACTCTTTTCCTCTCACTAGTTCGATTCGCGGACGCACAATAAGTTACGCTCGCTGCCCAATGACGCAGAGAGCCAGAGAGCGACACCAAGACGGCTTGATTGCTAGAGTTTCTTCCCCCGTTCGCTGAGATGCTTCGACTCGCCCCGCACCTTAGCTTACGGTAGATAGCTTCAACGATGCTCCCGCTTTCTTGGGCGGTTGGCTACGAAACAAACACGGCCCTTGGCGCACTCACCGCCTCTGTTTCGTCGCGCAACAGTAACAGAAACCGTAGGCACACCCCGGGCTTCGATCTCGCGCTGGATCAGTCCCACCGACTGATGACAGACGGGTCAAGGCGGCTGGATCGAATCACGGACCGGGCGCACATCATCGAAACCGGCGCCGATTCCTACCGCTTTCGCAAAACCCTGGAGGTGCGACAGAAAAAGAAGGCATCATAGGCGGCTGCTTCTATAGCGCCGGGCAAGGGAAGGAACTCAAACGCCGTTCCTTCCCCTGCACCCCATCCTGGCTGTAACCGCGAGAACTCACAATGTTCGCGAGCGACGGGGACACACAAAATCCAGGCTGTTGTTAAGCACCACGAGGAGTGCTACGTGGCCGAGTTTACGCGCCGGGACTTACTGATCGGCGGAGCAGCAACTTTAGCGGCAACTAGATTGCAGGGCTACGTCATGTTGTAGTCTCAACAACTTAAGTGACTCCAGGTGGCCGCCGAAGTCCTTGAGAAGACATGAGAGACATGCGAATCGTGGGTTGAAATCGTGGGTTCAAAGGAAGCGGAGAAAGCTCCCAATCTCGGCAGAATTCAGGGGGTTTCACTTTCGATACCGCAATTACATTCACTGGCAATTGGAGAGTCAGATGAGTTGAAATCCGCTACAAACTCGTGGCGCGAAGGATTCGAATTCGCGTTAGAACGTAAATTCAAGAACATGCAGCGCACTGGCTGTGCGTTTTAGGCATCTAAAGATATGGTTGGTCGCCTAGCTGTTCTGTACCGCGATCTTACATCTCGCTGAACAAGCGTAGGCGAATCTGATGGGTGCTCGTGCGGTTTTATTGCCGAGGTGCCTTTTGAACCATTGCAAGTGTGGAAGCGACAGTTCGTCGCGCTTCAGATCTATTTTGGATCGTGGGACCCCCACAGTCGGTGAGGCAAAAGGTACGTGAAGCCCGCAAACCCTTCCCACTGCGTCGAGGAAGAGGTGAGGCCATGATCGAATCCGGCATCCAGCACAAGATTTTTCCTGACCGGATACGAGATCCCACAAATTCCCAATGGCATTTCTGCTGGTAAGTGGCTGCGTGAAGTGCCAGAGTTCGCCTGCGACTGTCAGCCGTCCCAGTATCCGAGTTCCAGGGCGAGTGTTGTGGAAAGTAAGCATAACTCGATCGAACGCGGCACACCGAGTACATTCGGAGTGCCGCGTCTGCGTCTGTCGATTCTCCATCCCGGCCGGTCTCGGCCATTCTGGAATTACAGTGACTTCAAGAACGTAAGTAGCTGATTTTTCTCCGCTGGAGTCATTGCTTTGAAGGCTTGCTGGGCTGTGCTCGCCTCCCCGCCGTGACGGAGAATCGCACTCTCGGGGGAGAGCGACTTCAGATCGTGCATGAGACGAGACTTCGCCCGCAAGCCCCAAAGCGGCGGAGTGCGCAGCTTTGGCGCTGTGTCCTGCGGGCCGACCTGCACGATGCCATCTCCCGTTCCCACGTCGTGCAGCAGGAAATCGCCGTAGGGGTGGATGATCTTGTTACCCAGGGCGTCGGGTACCGTAAAGGTTCCGCCATTCAGAACCGTCCCAGGCGGCACCGTCCGCATCGTCTCCACGTGGCAGGTGCTGCACGCGGCGTTGTCAAAAAGTCTTTCGCCGGCGAGCACGTCGCGCGTGCCTACCAGCGTCAGATCGCGCGGTGGCACCTGGGTGCCGCGAATGAATTGAGTGAAGTGTTGGAGGCCGGTCAAGCCGGTCTGATCGGCAGTGTCTTCAGGGCTGGTAGTGTCGGTGTTACAGACCTCAGTGACGTTTGTCGGGCGTAGGGCGTTGGTGACTCCCATCTCGTTCAAATAGGCATCGGCCGCGAACGACATCACGCTGCCATGCTGGTCCTTCCACCCGAAGCGTCCGATGCGAGTTACGCCCGGTGCCTCAAAAATGGGAGCCTGCACGGTCTCGCCGTGGATCAGTCCGTTGCTCTTTTCCGGTTGCTGGTTGGCGATATCCTGCAGAGTGGTGTCGTCAACCGCTTCGATGAAACCGTCTCCCAGCGTGTTGAGCGCCGCCCGGAGAGTTCGAATGTTTTCCGTCGGTGGCAGATGTTCCTCGGCTTGCGGACAGATGGCGCGATCGTTGATGATGGAGCGGCCCGTGATCGTGTTTTGCCCCTCGTTAATGACGATCGTAGGGTTCACGAAATTACCGTTGGGGTCATTGTGACCGGCGCGAACTTCTGTCATCTGGCTGGGGCCCCCGGTGACCGGATTCTGGTGGCAATCGGCGCAAGAGGTTGCGTTGTAAACGGGGCCGAGCCCGGTGTCGTTCCCTTCTCTTGCCTCAAAGTTTTGCTGATCAAGGGCGAATGTGTCGTGGACGAAACCAGCGATCGCCGGTTCGGGGATGCCGTTACTGACGCTCTGGGAGCCCGGGTTGTTCGCCAGTAATGGGGTGGCGAAGGCGGCGGGCGCTTCCTTGAAGGACTGCTCTGCGATTCCGGCCACGGTGAGAACTGCGGCCGCCAGCAGGCAGGCATACGGTGCGATTCTTTTGGGCTTCATAAGAAAACTCCTCTAGTGCAGGTTGTCACCTGAACTTGTGTGTTGGATAAGATCACACGACGGCCACACCGGTTCGGGCTTTGCGGTTTGCCGCGAACTGGCCTGCTGCCGCCGATTGTGAAGAAACGTGAACTGGTTTCCTACTGAAGAAGAACTGGCAAGAAGGTGATCTATTCCCAAGTTGTAAAAGAAAAGTGTGGATAAGTTATACGCAAGTCGTCGACGACCTTTACATACTTGAGTTCGATGTTTGCTGCTCGCGCGCGGCGGGCGTTTGTTTCTCCCCGCGCATGCCTGCTTGAAACTGCGAATCGCCGCTCTGATCCCCTTCCCAGGTTCCGGAAGCCTTTCGGTCCGAACACCAGCAGGGCGATTCCGAACATAGCTTGCGGATGCACCGGTTGAACAATCCTTCAAACCTACAGACTTCGTTTCCGTGCATGTAGTTTTCTTCGAATGAACCAGATCCGGCCTGTGTTGATTCCCGGCCGGGAGCCAGATTAAGCGTCGAGGACAAGCGTTCCCTCGGCTCGGCTAACACAAGGCAGAACATATCCGGCATTTTTCTGCTCAGCCGTCAGCCCGGTTTCAACGTCCATTTGAACGTTGCCGCTCAGGACTCGCGTGGCGCACGTGCCGCATAGACCCTGGCGGCAGCCATACGGAATGTGCACTTCGTTTCGCTCTGCCAGATCGAGCAGAGTGCTCCCGGCGGAAACCGGACATACCTTCTGCGAATGAATGAACACGACGGTTTCGACCGTGCGAGTTTCTAGTGGCCTGGACTTCGTTGACCGTATGCTTTCTCCAAAACTCTCCTGCAGGATTCGATCTTGGTTTACGCCGAGAGTCGACAGAATCTGGCGCGTGTTGTCCATGAATCCCCTGGGACCACAGACAAAGAAAGTGTGTGAACCCAGACCGGTCACTTTCTCGGAAATGAATTCCTCAGTCAGGCGCCCACTGCGTCCCTTCCAAGTCGGGTCTGGTCTCGACAGGCAAACTTCATATTTGAACCTGGGAAGAGACCTGCTAAGCCTCACCAGCTCGTTTTCGAAAATGATATCCGCACCGGTGCGCACACAATATAGGAGCGTCACAGGGGTAGCGAGTTCGCGATCGTTGATATAACGCAGCATCGAGATCATGGGCGTGATCCCACTTCCGGCCGCAATGAGAACTATGCTCTTGTGGAATTTCTCGTCAAAGTAAAATCGGCCATAGGGTCCGCTGGCTTCCACAGCGAGCCCTGGCATGGCCCGCTCATTGAGAAAAACAGATGCGCATCCATTTTCCATTCGCTTGGGCGTGATTTCCACATAGTTCTCATGAACCGGCGAGGAGGAAATAGTGTAAGAACGCGTTACTTGTTGGCCATTGATTGTCCACTGGAACGTCAGAAACTGCCCTGGCTTAGCACAAAGGAGTCTTTCGTCTAAAACCTGGAAGCGCAGCGTTTTGGTGTCGTGCGTTTGCTGCTGGGTCCTGTGACAGCAGAAGATGCACCGGGCTCTTCGGACTTCGTTGGTTGTTTAATAAAGTTGCTCGCGCAGGTATCTCCGCAATACGCGATGACTCTACGAAAGCATGTGGCTGCTTTCTCTTTTTAAACACCAGGGCGCTCTGGACAAGGCACACTGCAACGACCGCGCCGGTTGCCAGTCGTAGCCCCAAGCTCCCAGGATTCGCCGAACGAAGAAGTTCGGAGAGGATGGGAATGGAGACAAGCGCGAATGAAATTACGAAGACTGCTATTCCCAGTGCCTTCAGCGACGAATGGCTCTGCTTGTAGCGGCGCGCGATCAATATCTTCAGGAAGAGCACAGGCACGAGGACGAGCACAAGCACAATATGCAAAACCAGATGCGCAGGTAGATGACCGGATATTCCAACACCTACAAGCCTCTGACTCATGCTGTAGGCCATGATGCAGAGCAGAATCACGAACAAATACACCAATCCGCCGCCGATGCCGTGGTGCCGTAGCGCCCCAATAATGGGTTGCTGCATTAAACCGAAAATGCGATCTGCAAAGTGCCAGCATGAGATAAATCCGACAAGTACCCCAAGGACTGAAAAGATGATTCGCTTTCTCAACTCCTCCAGATGAGCCAGCAGCGGCATGGACTTCGTGTGCAATGACTGTACGGAAGCAGCCGCGTCAGCCATGCAAGGCCTCTAGCGCCCCACGATCGTTTCGAAAACTACCACGGTAGATTGCGCCGTGGCCTGTCTCAACCCGCGATGTTTTCTGCAGTAAGGTTGCCGGAGCAGTCTCTTGTTGCTTACCCACATCCCCCCGGAGCCGTAGGATTTGCGCCCCATTCTCGACCAGCGGAGAATCATTCAGGTATGCGTTGTTGATTAGATCGTACGAGAACTTCTCGCGAGTCTGTGAGAGTTCATCGCCGTAAGCAAAACAGAACGCTATAACCAGCACTGCGGTCACCCCTGTAAGTCCGTAACACGCTAGTTCCACCACTCTTGCCTCCCGTGCGTTTCTCGGCGATTCTTGGCCGTCAACCTGAACCAACATGGCTCAAAAGGCCGTCCTGGGCAGGACGCACCGAGGTGCGCCCTTGCCCAAGTTGTCTTGTTAGTTGATAGTGACCGTTACGGCGGCGGAATGGCTCACTGAGCCGGATGTTCCCGTCACCATGACAGTAGCTTGTTGAGATGCGGGCGTTGTTGGTTTGTTTGAATTGCTGCTGCCACTGCATCCAAGAGCGAACAGTGAGATAACAAGCGTCAAGCCCATTAGGCTCACCCATCGCACGCTCTTACCCGCAAGGAGTTTTCGTTTGCGACTCGTCAGCAGCGTTCCGAACAGGCCGAGACCAGGCATGAGGACAAACATGCCGGCCGCGTTGTAACCCGTGGGAGGCGGCGTCGAAACGGCAGAGATGGTCAAAGTGGAGGACGCAGCGCTCGGTCCGGGAGAGATGGTTGAAGGACTGAAGGCACAGGTCAACCCGGCGGGCGCGGAGCAGGTAAGCGTTATCTGACTATTGAATCCTCCTACCGCAGCAGCGCTGACCATAACCGTAGATGAACCTCCCTGATTAAGCGTGGTGCTCGAAGCCGAGAGATTCAGTGAAAAGCCGCTGCCGGCTGCGGCCGCAGGCGTAAGGCTGGCGAAGACTGCGGTGGCACTGCCGCCGGTCGGAAAATTCGGTTGTCCGGCGCTGCCTCCCGCGCTTATGTAAAGAGTGCCAGCGACGCCAGGAGTATTATTGGCACCGCCGCCTCCGCCAAACACCATATCCCACACGCCTGGATTCACCAGCACCTTGCCCGAGGAGTTGGTGAGTTGCCCGACGAATTTTCCGGTCGTTTCAAAAGCACTGATCGTGCCGTCACCAAAATTGGAGACGAGGATATCGTTGGCGAAAGTTCCGAAGCTGGCCGGAGCCTGCACCACACCCCATGGCGCGTTAAGGTTATTGTTGGCGGCGGCAGCAACAAAGGTGCTCACGAAGTTACCGTTGGCATCGAAGACATCCACCTGCCCTGCGCCAACACCGGGAACCGCGTCGTGCTTGGGCGTATCCTGCATCGCATAGGCGACGTAAACCTGGCTCCCTATAACGTGAATACCATGGGGGGCGAAACCTGCGGGAAGGTTTGGATCGGTGAAGGTGCCGCCCAGCGAAGTGAGAGTGTAGTTTGAATCGTAGACGTCAACTTTACCGCTGTTGAAGTTGGCTGCCAAAAGATTGGTGCCAAGCAGAGCGAGACCTTTGTAAACCGCGCCGCTGGCGGAATTATCTTTACCGAGAATTGCTGTGTTGCTGGAGCCATTCCAGTAGACAACGAGGCCGTCTTCGGTATCAAAGATGAAAGACCCTCCGGAGAAGTAAGAGCCGCTAGCATTAGCCACAGTTCCCGTTGGGCAACCAGGACTGCAGTTGCCGTTTGGATTGCTGCTGGCTCCTGGTATAGTCACGATCAGCCCATTGTCTTTGTTGCCATTTTGGTCATAGAGCGTGGAGACGCCGCTGTTGTTGTCGGCGATCCAGAAATCTTGCCCGGGAAGAACGGAAATTCCCCAGGGGTTCAACAGTTGAGGGTCTGTGGTGGTGGCTACGCCGCTAACATTGGAGACCAGGTTGGTCTGGGAATAGCCGGCCTGTTGCGCCCATAATCCTGACGAAATCGTCAACGTCATGAGCAGCCCAAATAACAAAAGTGCCTTTTTCAAGTTGTCCTCCTTAACTTTCTTTTATGATTTGTACGACGTTGCTGAATATCGTTGTTTCCTTTGCTACTGTGAAGCTGTTGTTGCGGAATGAAGGGGGAATTCAGGTAAACTGACGCACTTCTTATCCCGGAACTCCCCCACAAACCGTATGAATGCTGATGTGTTCTTCGACTCAGTTACCGCCAGAAGAGGACACGGTACCTTGATCCTTCACCTGCGCTAGCGCGGCCATAGCTCGCGGTACCGCGAAGGTATAGACGCCTCCCGGTGTCTCAACCTGGCTGAGAAAGTATCTGTCCCCTACATGCTCGAAGCTAAGCTTTGACTGCACAGCTGGAGCGCCATCGACGAGTATAGGAAGAACAAGCGCAGCATTACCGTGGCCGCGAATTGCTATGCCTGAATGCCCGTCAATTGAGAGGCGGCCAACGCTGTATATGCCGGCAGGCAGGGTCGTACCTGCAGCAGCGAACTCAAACGGAACGTTCACACGAACTCCCTCGGTGTCCTGAGCGCGGGCACTTATGCCCAACCCAAGCAAGCAAGTCAGAGTAAGTACTGCCGTCAAATAAGATTTCTGCATGATTTCTCCCCTATTGAAATGTTTGCGTTGTTCAACGTTGATAACTGTGCGCGTAAGACTTTATTCCACAAATCTTGTCTGAGCTCACTTATCAACTGTTTTCACAACGTATGGTGGTTAGACGCGGCGATTAAAGGCGAGGTACGGGATATGATGTCATTTAATTGTCAACTCTTTGTCGGGACCTCGTAACACTTAGCGGGATCTTCACTGGGAGCCGGAGTAGAAAGTACTGCGTAGTGGAAACTGACGAAATCACCGTGAATTATGCGTTGTTGACGCAATGGTTGACAGTGTCGGTTGATGCCGTGCGCGTCGCCACATGCATCTCAGACTCGGCAACATTGATCGCTTGAGTCCTCTCCATCGAGTTGCGCAAGCACTCGGCAAAAAGGCCGACAATCCGGCCTGTCGGTCTGCCTGAAGGGAATAACTGGACTTGCGCCAAGTGTGTCTGCTTGCTGAAGTACTTGGTCAGATTGTCGCGAAGCAGCAGCCGAGCTCGGAATAGCCGTGCTTTCACTGCCGCCTGACTCACGTTCAGCACTTCTACAGCCTGATCTATTGTCAGCCCTTCAATATCACGCAACACAAAGACCGTCCTTAACATTGGGCTCAGCTCTTTCAGGCACTTGATCAGGATGTCTCGTAATTCAGAAGCCCAATAGAGCTGTTCCGGATTAGGAGCCCAGTCGGTAACTTCTTTCGGAAGCAGGTCACCATCGGCCTGAAAGTCCTCATCTAGAGACTCCTCTCTTGTGGTGCGCTGCCTGCGTAGCTTCATGAGCGACTGGTTCACGATGATGCGAAAGAGCCAGGTTGAGAATTTGGAATTCTCGCGGAATGCGGACAGGTTTTGGTAGGCCTTCAAAAATGCTTCCTGAACTGCATCTTGCGAATCTTCCCTGTTGTGCGTGATGCTTTGAGCAATTCGTAGAAGTTTGCGATCGTATCGCTTTACGAGTTGCTCGAAAGCGGTAACATCCCCATTCTTCGTGGCGTGGACAAGATCCAGGTCATCGTCTGCCACGTCCCTCACTGCGAATTGTGCCGAGTTTCTAGTCATATTCGTGCACTTGACGCGGCAAAGAGTTGTTCCCCAACGCGCTGCCCACGCCCTCTAGAAATCTGCGCTCACTGCACCACGATTGTGCCAGTCATCTTCGGGTGAATGGTGCAGTAGTAGGGATACGTTCCCGCCTTGGTAAACGTGTAGGAGAATTTCTCGTCCGTATCCAGCACCTTGGACTTGAACACACCCTCTGTGCTGACTGACGTATGAGGAATGTCATCACTGTTGGTCCAGGTCACTGTCGTTCCGACGGGTACCGTGAGTGTCTGTGGTCCGAAAACGAAGTTATCAATTGTCACCGACGCTGCTGCTGCCGAGGGCTCCGCGTTCGCCGCGACGCTGAACGATCCGGCTAACAGTATCATCGCAATCGTTACCGGCACTGCCACGCCTGCAATCCACACATTCTTGTTAGTCATGTCATGTTCCTTTCTAATATTGTGCTTTGTTATTTGCGTAATCTCCTCGGCTACCTGCACCAAGGGCGAATCAACTACCGAGTGGCGAATCGACGACCGCGAGGCTGCGACCGCTGACCAGATAGTTCACATCGGTGATACCCAACACCCGCTGCAACTGGTCGGCTGGCACCTTCATGGGCCCGGCTGAAGGAGCTGTTCCCGGCGCAGGTTGAGGGAATGCGGTCGACATCGCGGTATGGAACGAGACCTTGCCTTCCACCTTCTGCATGATCTGGTGAATATGACCGTTTAACACCGTCACCGAGCCGAAACGCTTGACGTAGGACAAGGCTTGTTCGCTGTCGTCGGTGCCCCACCCCCAGTCCGGATAGATCGTCCAGAGCGGGATGTGTGCGAACAGCACGATCGGAGTGCTAGCGGAGCGGCCCTTGAGATCGTTCTCCAGCCACTCCAGCTGTTCGTGACCGAGCGAACCCATGCCTCCAGCTTTCAGATTGGCGACATTCACGAGACCAACGAAGTGCACACCTTTGTGATCGAAGCTGGACCACCCAGTGCCTTTTGTGCCTTTGCCATAACGCTCAAGAAATTGCTCGCCATTATCGGAGAGCATGTCGTGCTCGCCCGGCACAAAGAAGATCTGTTTTGCGGACGCCCCTTTTAACACCTGGTCGAGCGTATCGAACTCACTCGGCTTCGAGAGCTGACTCAGATCCCCAGTGTGAATGATGAAATCCGGCTTATTGGGCATCGCGTTGATTTTGTTGATTGCCGTTTGCAGGGTAGCCGTGACATCCGGATTGGCCGGCTTGTTGAAGCCGATGTGACTATCGCTGATCTGTACAAAGGTAAAGTCCGCGCCTTTGCCGGCATCTTTGCCGTACCCTTTGGCGAAGGCCCGAGATACGGGAATGCCGCCGCTCATGGTCCAGACCAAGCCTGTGCCCGCCCATGCCATGCACTTCAGGAACCCGCGACGATCGACTCCATCGTTATTTAGGTCTTGTAAATTCTGATCGATAAGATCTTGCTTCTTGTCGGGCATTTGTCCTCCGTGGTTTGTGACTTCTGAGTTGATAACTGGCGAGAGTTACTGTTATTCCCAGAAAAAGCGAAGAGCGAATCAGAGAAGTGTCTGTACTTGTCTGTACTTCTTTTTAACTCGGGAGATTTACGCCGCTGAGAAAGCCTCCCAGATGCCCGGTCAGCGCCACGCAGGCTACGGCCAATAATTCGAGCGACAGCCGGTAGTTGGTTAAGACTGCTGTCCGTCGCCGCGCGCGGAAATGCACCCACCACACCAGCCAGATCATAACTGTCGAAACACAGGCCAGAATGAGGTGCAGTAATAGGATGCCCTTCAGTTTCTGTCCCTCGAGTTGGAACTGCCACGCGAGTAGCCCAGTAGCGAGAACCGGAACAGTCGAAATCGCCGCCATCAGCAGGTTGTAATAGGCTACGTGCGCCAGGCCACGTCGCTTTGTCCATTGCGCAACAACGTCGAACGCTACCGCCGTGATGAACAGCGCGATCGGAAAATGGATCAGCACGACATGTTGCGCGTGCTTGGCCAGGAGTGCCGTCTTAAGATCAAAAGGATTTACCATCGCTATACCCCTTCTAGATTTGCAGTGCGTCTTTATTTCAATGTGAATTCGTGGGCGGTGAAAGGCCCTCACCCCCGCGCAAAAGGAGAGAGCAATCGCAGGGGTGAGGCTCGCACACGCTACGGTAAGTAGTAGCGGAACGAAGTAAAGATCATTCCATCCAGCCCGTGCGGCTCTCCCCCCAAGTAGTCGGCATAATCGGGGGACGTTAACTGCGGAGTAGCAGCCAATACAGCCCTGATTGACGCCACCGCGCGCAGGGTGGTAGTAATCGGGATAGTCAGGCTCCCAAGTTGGACTTGGTCCAATTGAAATGAGATCTTTGATTCGTCAGATCCTTTTACTGGAGCGATGGCTTCGACCACATGGCCTGTCACCTTGGATCCTTTAGGTAGTGTTTCTTTCCTGCCTAGCGGCACGTCCTGCATAATCGTCGGGATTATGGGGGCTCCGCTTCCGCTCTTGTCCGATCGCAAGGCAGAATTCAAGCTGACGGGAAGGATGGTGCCCGCCGGAATAGGTTCTGCAGATCGTGTGTTCTGCTTTTGCGAGGGCTGATAGTCTTGTGTCAGATCTTGCCGTGTCCCGGCATGCAGGTACATCGGCAGCATGCTCAACGCCAGGCCCGGCATCCTCAAGTTGTTTTTCATCTTGTTCCTCCTAAAAGAACTGCAAAAACAGCGCGTGTGGTTCTTCCGTACCAGCATTTCCTCGGTGACTCCAGCTCGCTCTGTGACTCGTTGTGCAGAACCGACAGCAGTCGGTTTTATTCCACGGCAAATATTTATGAGTTATAGGGAATAAAACGACCGTCCGCTTGTTTACTCTCGTGTAGGCACCGTAAGCCAGCTTGCCGTCGAGTCGTTCGAGCAGCTAGCCATGCCTCACTTCGAGCGGCTCTATAACTTTGCCTGCTGGCTGACACATGACCGGCAAGCTTCTCCTCCTTCTCCGGTTGCCGCTTGATTCACGCGGTAAGCGTCACAGCGTCGCTTCACACGCTGGTCTGCGGTGCATTTCACTCCCCTCCTAGCGCATCTCGATGGGATAAGGCAAGTCTCTCGGTAGCGGTGCATTTGGAGCGCTAAGGAGTGACTGGCGGACTGCCTTCCGGGCCCTAGCCAGACGGGACATGACGGTTCCTATTGGGATCGACAATACTTCCGCGATCTCCTGGTACGACATTTCTTCCACTTCACAAAGAAGGAGGGTCTCCCGGTAATGCACCGGCAGATCGTCAATGGCGCGCTGCACCAGTTGAGAACTCGAGCGATTCATTAGAATCGTTTCGGGAGTTTCCGTATCAACTGCCAGTTCAGGTCCGTCCTCCTCCGAGTCCATCGCAACGGTCATGCGGCGATCCAATGTTGAGCAAGAACTTAGAAAGTTGTTCCTGAGGATTCGGAACATCCACGCCCGGAAATTGGTACCTGACTGAAACGATGCGAAATTGCGTAAAGCTTTGAGATAGGTCTCTTGTACGAGATCCTCGGCAGCGTTCGAATCGTGCGCCAGCCAGTGCGCGAAGTTGTAAAGGGAATCGAACAGGGGCATGGCCAACTCTTCGAACCCTGCCAACGGTTGATCGTCCTGGGAGGACGAAGCCCCAAATCGGACCATCCCCTGTGAGCCAAATCCAATGTTCCCCATTTGCATTCTCCTGAATCAGCTCGAACCCACGGTTGCAGCCCAATCTGAAGCACCAGTCGCCCGGCGTCAATTAACGGAGGACTTTTTCCACATATCCAACTCATTGCCTGTTAAGTGATCGTTGGATAATGACTTAGCGGCGTATCTATCCTGGGAGCCGGGAAGTCTCTGGTGGCAAAGTGCTAGACTTCCCTGCTAAGCCCTGTGCGCTAATGGAATCCCTTCAGCCCAACTCCGTCGTGCGATTCGGAACCTTTGAGGTTTCTCTCCAGTCCGGCGAAGTGCGAAAAGCGGGCTTGAGAATCAGAGTGCAGCAGCAGCCGATGAAACTGCTGGAGATATTGCTCGAGCATTCGGGGGAAGTTGTCACCCGGGAGGAATTGCGCAGCCGAGTCTGGCCCAGCGAAAGTTTCGGTGATTTCGATCAGGCGCTCAATATCGCCATCGGGAAGCTGCGGAGTGCCTTGGGAGACTCGGCTGAGAGTCCTCGCTTCATCGAGACTCTTCCGAAACGTGGCTATCGCTTTATTGCGGACGTGTCGGTTGTCGACACGGATGCCCGCCCGAAAAGGCCGGAATCTGTAGCTGGAGATCTGCCTGGGTCACAAGAAAAGAAGACAGACGCTGGGCATAAGATCCAAGGTGCCGGGTTGGTGGTTGCGCCCCAACGCCGGCTGTTGCCGACACGCTGGATCAGCGTCGCCTTGGCGCTCGTCATTATTGTTAGTTTGGCGATTCTCTCGGTTTGGCTATTTCGTTCGCGAGCCCCTGCTCCCACGGGCATCCGATCCATAGCGGTGCTTCCGCTGGAGAACCTTTCTGGCGACGCTTCACAGAATTACTTCGCTGACGGCATGACCGATGAGTTGATCACTGACTTGGCGCAGATCAGCGCTTTACGGGTGATCTCCCGCACCTCCGTAATGGTATACAAAGGAGCACGCAAGCCTCTGCCGCAGATCGCTCGCGAACTGAACGTGGATGCCGTGGTAGAAGGCAGCGTGCTCCGCTCCGGCGACCAGGTCCGTATCACGGCGCAGTTGATCGAGGCCTCTACCGACAAGCACTTATGGTCCCAGAGCTATGAGGGTGAGCTGCGGGATACTTTGGCGCTCCAGAACCGCGTAGCTAGCGCCATTGCAGATCAAATTCGGATCAACTTGACTCCGCGGGAACAAGCTGCCCTCAAAAACGTAAAGGTTGTTAACCCGGAAGCGTACGAATCTTATCTTAAAGGGCGCTACTTCTGGAACAAGCGAACGCCGGATGGTTTGAAGGTCGCCCTGGCTTATTTCAAGGAGGCAACCGAAGAGGATCCGAAATACGCCCAAGCTTATTCTGGCTTAGCCGACACTTACGCTTTGTTGGGAGACTGGCAGTACGCAGTGATGACTCCCAAGGAAGCGTTCCCCAAAGCGAAGGCGGCGGCGCTCAAAGCTTTGGAATTGGACAGCACACTTGGTGAAGCCCACAACTCGCTTGCGTTCGTCCTGGATGGTTTCGATTGGGATTTTGATGCTGCCGGTAAAGAATTCCGTCGGGCTATTGAGCTGAACCCAGGCTACGCAACCGCTCACCATTGGTATGCGTGGCATTTGAGCCTGTTGGGCCGGTTTGACGAAGCGATTGTGGAAATGAAGAAAGCGCAAAACCTGGACCCGCTGTCTCTTATTATTAACGCCGATCTGGCAGAGCTTCTTGTCCTTGCCCACCACTATGACGAATCCATAGCACAAAGCCGCAAAACGATCGAGATGGATTCGAATTTTGCTCTTGCACATAATCAACTCGCCCAGGCGTACCTTTCAAAACACATGTACGACGAGGCGGTCGAAGAATTAAAGAAAGCAGTCCAGCTCTCTGGCGATAGCCCTCAGTGATCACTTCAAAAGCGGCCAACAGTTATCACTTCAAAACCGGCCAACGGGATTGGCCGTCCAGGACTGAGAATGTTCTACTCTGCCGCCTCCTGTGGTGGCAAGTCGGTTTTGGTACGCC
>JBAVQD010000255.1:0-38237 GCA_049693675.1 Candidatus Sulfotelmatobacter sp.
TCCAGCGACAGGTGATTCTCGCTGCCTTCGAAGCTGTTCAGACGATTGAGCATAGCGGGATGATCGTCGATCTTCCGATCCCTTGGGCACAAGTGCGGCAGGAATCAAGATCTCTCACCGAGCAAGGAAGAAAATTATAAGAGGCGGAAATATTGCGACGCCCGCTCGCCGCCGGAATCAATTCTTAGGAAGAAGGCTGTTTTAAGAGGAGTAGTCATGCCAGTTGCAACCACGGTCGTTTCTTCCGCTCGATTTGAGCAAGGCCTCAGCTACGGTGATTTCCTGGCGGGCGCCACGGTCAATCGTGACAAGTTCGAGCAGAACTACAAGAACCCGGTGCTCACCGAAGAGGACCTGCTCTTTTTTCGAAAAGTAAGCGCGCTTCCGAACGGTCCGCGAAAGCTGCTTGCGATCGCGGAAGCATGGTGCGGCGACGTTTACCGAGAACTGCCCACCGCGGTGCGCATTGCGGAGACGGCTGGGATCGACTTGCGAATTTTTCTTCGTGATGAAAATCCGGACATCATGGACGAATTCCTAAGCAACAACGGAAAATCGCGCGCCATTCCTGTGTTTGTCTTCTACACAGCCGACACAAAGTACATTGCGCATTTCACGGAACGCTCCGCGAGTGCTCATGCCGGACTGGCGCTCGCTCTGGAACAAGCGAAAACGAAACTGAATCTGCCGGCGTCAGCTACCTTCGGGAACCTTCCCGATGCAGAGCGGCAAGTGTTCCTTCAGGAAGTAATCTCCAGGATTGAGCCGTATCGCGATCAGTGGCGAAGAGATGCTGTCCGGGAGATCCGTCAACTTATGGCCACGGCCCTGCACTTACCGGATGCTGCGTGATCCCGGGAGCGGGAATGGTGGCGAATCAAAGCAAAATTCCAATCGTGTACACCATCCGGGGCTGCGACGCCTGTGTCAAGCTACTGAAGAAATGGGACGCAGAGGGCGTCGTCTATGACGAGCGCCGCGCGGAACTCAGTCAGGAGACCTTAGACGAAGCCCGCCGTTATGGCAAACTCGTGCCCATCGTTGTGTGGCCGGACGGGCGAGTGGAACAAGGATTCGGAGACAGTTTCGGCTGTTTCATCTGATAAGGCCGGCTTCTCAGGACTAATCCACACCGTGGAAGTCCGGATAGCTTGCGCTTAGCCGAGAATCCAGGAGTTGACCGTTACAAAACCGTCTACACTCACTGCTCGGCACGGTCCGGCCGATACCGCCGAGTTGGTCAAAACGATTGTGAGAACCGTGCCTTCAGGAACTCGCCCAGCTTCGCCGTCGCCTTGAATTGCGGGATGGGATCCAGTTCCTTGAATGCCGACGTGAACGCGTTGGAGAGACTCCAGATGGTTCGAGACCGGAATTCCTCGTATTTCGGCTCAAAGTGCAGATCGTGAACCGCACGCGCAAGGTGCTTAGGAGCTTCCAGTTTTCCCTCCACAAACGCCTCGTAGATGACAACCTTCGCAGTGACATCCGTCAATTCACTTCTCTGCCAAGCTTCGACGTGCTTTCGCATCGGCTCGAAGTTTCGCTGCATCCGGTCAACGCCGACTGAAATGCAGTCAATGAGCGAGAACGACTTCGAGTGTTTGGCGAGCACTGGCGTGAAGTCTCCGGCAAACGCCATGTTTGAGCACACGAACAGGCGATATGGGTGATCGGGATAAAGCAATAGAGTGTTGAGCATCGTGCTCAGAACCGACCGATTTCCCCTGTGGGCTTTCAACGCCTTCCGCATGTCCTCTTCGAGCTCGCGGTACGCTTCTCGCATCGAAGCGTCCATCGGCACGCTCAGATAGGTTTCCTCGTAGGGCGGCAGTTCCCCTGATATGTCCTCCAGAAACACAAAAGCGCACAACTGCATGAGGAATTCGCCAAACAACAACGGGGATGCTCCCGGCTTGCGCCGGACTGTGCTCGTGGCTTTGGCCTTGGAGCAGGCATTGTTCGCCGGTTCGACCTTGGTGATCGTTTCGAGGACGCCGTAACCAGTTGACAACGACGCCCGTGGAAGCTGTGCAATAGTTGGCCACAAAAGTGGCCACAGTCGCCTGAAGCAACTGTGTCAGGAAATGCTGTAAGTGATTGAAAGAAAGTTGGTAGCGCTACCGGGAATCGAACCCGGGTTTGAAGATTGAGAATCTTCCGTCCTAACCCCTAGACGATAGCGCCATCTGGAGAGCTTCGATTATAGCAAAGCTGATGTTTCCGATTTCTTCTTGAAATTCTGTTTCCACAGCCTCGACGGGTCTATACTGAGGTTAACTCTTACAACAAATTCAGCGTTCTCTTAGACGTTTGCAGCCCAAGGTGTATGCAGTTCGCTGAACAACTCAATTCTTTCCTAGATTACCTATCTGTGAGGAGTATTTGAATATGGCGAGAGCAAAGTCTACTTCAGGCAAGGGTCATAACAGTAAAACGCAGACGGAGGTTCCTACTCCGGCCGGCGTTCCCGATGTAAATACGGCTCCAGTTACGCAGCTTTCCACAACGGAGGTTAAGCCCGAAGCCTCCGCAATGGCAGCGGCAATCAAGCCAACAAGACCATCCGACGCCGTCTCGGAAACCAGGCCCGAAACGAAGATGTTCGAGGTTCGGAAGACCAAGAATGTGGTTCCCATTAATCTCGAAGACGAGATACGACGGCGCGCTTACGAACTCTACCAACAACGCCAGCCCGGTGCAGGCAGCGAGGCCGACGATTGGTTCGCAGCGGAACGCGAAGTGATGCAGCGTTACCGCCAGCAGACCGCCTGAGCGCGTTTCTCTAAAGGCGAAGTCGTATTGTGCGGCTGCGTGGAAAAGTTGTGTCGTGGTGCCCGGCGTGCCCGAAAAGTCGAGCCGACGTTCCGCAGACTCCAGTTCCATTGTGGACTGAGATTTGTCCCGCAGGCACGCGCCAGGGGGGCAGTGCGGTTGCCTCGCGTGGGTATTTCTGAAAAAATAGGGCGGGGTTCCCGCACATGGCGGTAATAGGTAGTTTTGCGCTTCTCCTCGCATTGGCGTTGAGTGTTTACTCGTTCCTCGCCGGGATCATCGCGCTGGCCTTTCAGAACCGGACTTCATTGCAACTGGCGGGAGTGACCGCTGGCAGCGCAGTACGAGGCGACGAAAGCCCGCTGATTGCCATGCTCCGTCGGGGTTCGGAGCGCGTTGGCGAAACCGCTCGCCGCGCCGGTATCGCTACTTTCGCCGCCGTGCTTCTCGCTGCATTCGTACTCGTCATCTGCGCCTTCAGCAACGATTTTTCCATCGCTTACATTCTTCATCACAGCAACCGCGATCTGCCGGCCGCGTATAAGTTTGCCGTGTTGTGGTCCGGCCAGGAAGGTTCGCTGCTGTTCTGGTCGCTGCTGCTCGCCGCCTACGGATTCGTTCTTCGCCTGCGTTACAAGACCGACCCTCGGCTTTTCGCCTACGCCTCGGTGGTGCTGTCCGGAGTGCAGATTTTCTTTCTTCTTCTGCTGGATTTTGCGGCCCATCCTTTCGCCATTGTGCAAGGCACAATTCCCACTGACGGCAACGGTCTGAATCCACTCCTGCAATACCCCGAGATGGTGATTCATCCGCCCATGCTTTATCTGGGATACGTTGGCTTCACCGTTCCGTTCGCCTTCGCGCTGGGCGCGCTCATCATGAAGTATCCCGGCGAGAAGTGGATTCACATCACCCGCCGCTGGACCATGGTTACCTGGGCATTCCTCACGTGCGGAGTCTTTCTCGGCGCGCACTGGGCTTATTCGGTTCTCGGTTGGGGCGGATATTGGGGATGGGATCCGGTGGAGAACGCGTCTCTGATGCCCTGGCTCACGGGCACCGCGTTTCTGCATTCGGTAATGATGCAGGAAAAACGCGGCATGCTGAAGATGTGGAACATGTGGCTGGTTTTCGCCACATTCTGGCTGGCTATCCTCGGAACCTTCCTCACGCGCAGCGGGATCATCAGCTCGGTGCACGCCTTCGCGGAGTCTTCCATTGGAGACTGGTTTGCCTGGTTCCTCGCGATCACCCTGATCGTCTTTCTCTTCTTCTTTTTCAAGAACAAGTCTCATCTGCGCAGCGAGCACAAGCTCGAATCGCTGGTCTCACGCGAATCCAGTTTCCTGTTCAACAATCTGCTTTTCGTTTTGCTGTGCTTCACCGTTCTGTGGGGAACGTGGTTCCCCAAGATTTCCGAACTTGTGCAAGGCAACCAGGTGACGGTTGGCGCGCCATTCTACAATCGCGTTGCCATTCCTGTGGCTCTGTTGCTATTGATACTCACGGCGGTCGGCCCCCTCTTAGCCTGGCGTAAGACCTCGATCGAAAGTCTGAAGCGCAATTTCATGTGGCCGACGATCGGCGCCATCGTCGTTGCGATCTTTCTGATGATCACGCCGCAAAGTTGGGGATCGCCCTTCGGTCTGAAACCCTGGCAGGATATTTCCTACTTCTATTCGCTGATGGCGATTGCCCTCTCCGTTCTGGTCACGCTTACTGTAGCCAGCGAATTCTTCCGCGGCGGCCGCGTCATCTCCAAGCACACCGGCCAGGGCATGTTCGCTTCCATGGTGCAACTCACCCACCGCAACACGCGCCGCTATGGTGGATACATCGTCCACTTCGGCGTGGTGGTGGTCATCATAGGTTTCGCCGGAGCGGCGTTTAATCAGGATAAAGAAATGGAGATGGGCTACGGTGACAAGATGACCATCGGCGCTTATACGCTGATTTGCCGCTCCTACACCGACGATGACGCGCCGAATTACGCCAGCGAGTGGGCTGTGCTCGACATTTACAAAGGCGGCAAACAGATCGATACCATGACCCCGGTGCGCCGTTTTTACAAGGCCAGCCGCCAGACCTCGACCATGCCCGATATTCGCTCCTCGCTAAACGAGGACCTCTATATTGTTTTCGAGGGGCTGAATCAGGATAACGGCCATCCCATTCTCAAAGCGCATTTGAACGCGCTGGTGATGTGGATCTGGATGGGCGTCTGGATCATGCTGATTGGCACGGTTCTCGCCCTGATTCCAAATGCACCTGCGCCCGTTCGCGTTCCCGCGCCCGAACGCTTGAAGTCCGCACACGCCGAACCGGTCGCAACGGGAGATTGATGTCCAACCGTCTGAATTTATTCTCGAAGCTCGGCACGCGAAGCGGCAAGGCGGTTCAAGCTGTCGTCTTGTCCACCGCCGTCTTCGTCCTTCTCGGCGCCGGCGATCCAGCTACGCGCTTCAACGAAATCGGCCACCAGATGATGTGCATCTGCGGCTGCAAACAGATTCTTCTGGAATGCAACCACGTCGGCTGCCCCGCTTCCGACGGCATGCGCAATGAACTGATGGCGGCGGTCGATCGCGGAGACAGCGACAGCCTGGTCGAGCAAGCCTTCGTCCAAAAATACGGACCCACGGTGCTGGCTGCCCCCACCATGCGAGGTTTCGACCGTGCCGCTTACATCATTCCCCCAGTCGCTCTGATCCTGGGTTTCGGCTTGATCGTGCTGGTGATTCGCGCCTGGAAGAATCGTCCTGCTCCTGCACTGGCGGATGGACTTCGTCCCCTGCGCGGCGCTGAACTCGAACAGTTTCGTGATCAGGCCCGCAAGGAGACCGACCTATGATCTGGCTGATCTGCTGCCTGATGTTCCTCGCATCTTTTATCTACGTTTTCTATCTGCCAGGAAGAGTCTTCCTTGGTCCGGAGAAAACTCGCGCGGGATACTTGCGCGAACGGAAAGATGCGGTTTACGAAAACCTCCGCGATCTCAACTTCGAGTACAAGGCCGGCAAAGTTCCCGACACGGACTACTCATCATTGAAAACCTCCTTGCAGGATGAAGCCGCCACTATCCTGGCTGAGATTTCGCGTCTGGAAAAAAATCCCGCACCGCAAAGAGGGACTAAATCTTGAAAGCAATGCCTCGCAGAGTTGTCATCCTGAGCGGAGTGGAAACTTCGCGCAGCGAAATTTCCACGCAGTCGAAGGATCCCTTGTCCCACAGCGGATTGACGGGGCAACCCCAGAAACATTCCTTTTGCTCGGTGGCCAGGTTCGTTCGAACAACTTCCGGCAATCGGCTCTTGATTTCTTTCGCACTCGTCGTCCTGCTCACATCCTTTGCCGCATCCCAGACTCTTACCGGTACTGTGAAGAATGCCACTACCGGCAAACCATCCGTCGGCGACGAAGTCGTAGTGTTTAAGCTGGGTCAGGGCATGGAAGAGGCGGGCCGCACTAAAACGGATGCCAAGGGCCAATTCAGCTTTAAGCTCGACGACGCGCAGGCTCCGCACCTGGTTCGCGCCATTCATCAGGACGTTACCTACCATCGCATAGCGCCTCCGGGAACAACCTCCGTGGCGATCGACGTTTATGACGTCGCCAAAAAAGTTGACGGCATCGAAGTGATTGCTGACATCATGCGCATTCAGGCGCAGCAGGGCCAAGTTCTCGTTACTCGCGAGTTCGGAGTGCAGAACACTTCCAGCCCTCCGCGCACGCAGATGAATGAACACAATCTTGAATTCAACGTTCCGGACGGTGCGCAAGTCATCGACGATTCGGCCACAGCCACCACCGAAGGCGGTAACCCGCTGAAGTCTGCTCCCGTGCCCGAAGGCGAGAAGAATCGCTACTCGTTCATCTTTCCCTTGCGTCCGGGATTGACACGCTTTGAAGTGTCTTACCAAATGCCGTACAGCGGGAATGCGAATTTTGATCCCAAATCTCTCTATCCCTTGGAACACTTCGTCGTGATGGTACCCAAGGCGATGCAGTTCACTGCCGCCGCGAGCGCGACCGGCTTCAAATTGATTAACTATCCCAATGAGCCCGAGGCCAGCGTGCAGGTCGCATCGAACACCAAACTCGGCCAGAACCTTGCTTTTAAAATCTCCGGGGAAGGCGCGCTCGAGACCGGCCAGGAAGCCGGCGCTCAAGGCGGCGGCGAAGGCGAACAAAGCTCTGCGCCCGGACCCGGCGCATCCCAGTCCAGCGGCCGTCCGGGGGGAGGATTGGGACCGCCGATCGATGCTCCCGATCCGCTGCAAAGATATCGCTGGTGGATTTTAGGCGGGTTCGCCGGAGTCCTTTTAATCGGCGGTTTCTACGTGGCATCGCGCCAGCAGTCCGCTGCGCGCGCCTTGAAGCGGCAAAAGATGGGCCTTTCCTCGCAAGCTGCGATGCAGGAGGAAGATGACTACGAGCCCGCTAACATCGCCACCGTGGGCGCCTCTCGCGGACAACCTTCAGCCCGTCCCACTTCCATGCTGATGGAAGGAATCAAAGAAGAACTGTTCCAGCTTGAGGTCGAACGCAAGCAAGGCGAAATCTCCCAGGCGGAGTACGACAAAGCCAAAGCCGCTCTCGACCAAACCCTGGAACGAGCTTTGAAGCGCGAAGCACAGAAAGCCTGAATTTAATCTCGACCGTGATTTAATACGGCATGGCATACTCCTGGTTCATACTCCTGCTGATCATCGCAGGAACAGCTTTTTTCTTATTGCTGCTGCAGGGCACACCGTTCGGTAAGGTGATTCACGAACGAATTCCCGACCGGCCGCGGCGCCGCCTTTTTGTTGCTTCCGTCAGCTTCTTTCTCACCTTCGCCGGGGTGCGCGCCGTAGTTTACGCCGTCTTGCATAACATTCCGCCGTTTCATTTCATCGAGCGCGGTGGACGGCACATTCATCACTTGGTTTTCGGAATCATCATTCTTCTCCTCGTCGGCTATGGCTGGCTGGCGGATATCGGCTCCGGAGAAGACAAGTCGTCGATTCTTCTCAGCCGGCTGATGGCGATTCTCTATGGTGTAGGCGCCGCACTCACGCTCGACGAGTTCGCACTCTGGCTGAACCTGCGCGATGTCTACTGGTCGGCCGAGGGACGATCCAGCATCGACGCCATCGTTCTCTTCGGAGCATTTTTGGCGGCGAGCGCTTGGGGTGCGCCGCTGTTTCGATCGCACCGATAGACAACGTCCAAGTGAAGTCTATTTTTGCTTGAGCTGAATCCATTCTTGCCGAGTCAAAGCGGCAAATCTTGCCGGATGCATTGATTTGAAATCAACGCTCCGCGAAGCTTCGGTTTGGCGCCGATGGCTAAGTGCTGTCGAATCTGTTTAACCTTTACCGGTACGTTCCGCGTTTTCTTTTGGCAGGAGACCTGCCCTAAAGCTGTATGCGTCGGCAATTCAAGCAGAGCCAAGAATCTGCCGATAGTATCCGGTAAGCATTCCAGTCAGGAGACATCGTATGTCAGTTTCCGGCATCTCCAGCAGCAGCCTCTTCAACGCTTCGGGAGTTCAAAGCCTTTTTCAGCAGTTTCAACAAACCTTTCAGCAACTTGGCCAGGATCTGCAGTCGGGCAATCTCTCCGCGGCGCAGTCGGATTTTGCTACGCTGCAAAATCTGGGTTCGCAGAACTCTACGGCCACAACGCAGAGCAATAATCCCATCGCTCAGGCCTTCAGCCAACTCGCGAAGGATCTTCAATCCGGCAATCTTTCCGCTGCGCAACAGGATTTCTCCACGATTCAACAGGACTTTCAAAGCCAGTCCGCGCAGGGACAGACCCCGTCCGCCCAAGGCCACCATCATCATCACGGCGGAGGCGGATCGAGTGAGATCAGTCAACTCCTCGACCAGCTCGGCCCCGCGCTGCAATCGGGCGATCTATCTACGGCGCAACAGGCCTACACTTCACTGGTGCAGCAATTTCAGCCATCTTCGCAAAGCACCGGAGCCGCGAGCCAGCCTGCAACTCAGAGCGATTCGAGCGGCGTTTCGATTAGCGCTTAATTTATTCGCGCATTTCGCTGCCTCGGCATGTGCCATCCCGGAACGCATCGTCACGTGCTAAGCCCTGGCGCTTTGCGGCGGATTTCATCAATTGAGCCTGCTGATGTAAGCTTATGCCGTTGTTTTAAAGAGGAGGCTCCCATGGGGAACAACAGTCCGGTTGCGGTCGCGCACCGCAGTTCGATGTTGTCGATTTTGTGGGGCGTCTTGCTGATCGTCTTTGGCATGATGGCGATTGGCTCGCCAATGCTCGCTGCGGTCGCGGTCAATGTGGTCATCGCATGGCTGATCGTTTTGGCGGGGATAGTCCACATCGTTCTTGCTTTTCACCGGCAGGCGGCGGGCAGCGTGATCTGGAAGCTGCTGGTTGGAGTTGCGTATCTGTTTTTCGGCGGATACCTGCTGCTGCACCCGGTACTCGGTGTAACCTCGCTTACGCTCGCCTTGGCTGCGTTGTTTGTTATTGAAGGCATCTTGAATCTCGTGCTTTTCTTCAAGATGCGTCCACTGCATGGATCGACATGGGTGCTGCTCGACGGCGTTATTACGATCCTGCTGGGCCTGTTGATCTACATGCAATGGCCATCGAGTTCAGTCTGGGCCATAGGAACTCTGGTGGGCATCAGCATGATCTTCAGCGGCGTCGCCCGGATAGGGATGTCGCTGGCATTGCGCAGGGCAATCACCGAGACGCCGACCCGGCTGGCAGCTTAGAGCTTTTCAATTTTCTTTAAGATTACTTCGCGGCGCTAGATGGTCTCGCGCCCGTGAAATCGGCGGTGCCAACCTTGACCACCGTGCCGCGAGGCTTGGTTTGCGTTGCATCCGACTTGTTTGCCGTCTTGTCGGCCGATTCCTTGTCCGCCGACGCGAGCGGAGGCTTTTCGGTCCAAATCCCGTAGACGCGTCCGCCCAATGCGGCGATGCCGGAGTAGTCACCAAAGAAGACTCCTCCGGCTTCGAATGGTTCGTTAGTCCAGGCATAGTTCTGAAAGCTGGCTCCGCCATCGGTTGAGCGTGCCAATGTCACGGTCTGCTTTCGATTCCCGGGGTCGTCGCGCCGGTCATAAAAGATCACATTAGCCGCGCCATCAATCGGATCCACTGCCAGCCATTGAAAAAATTGGTCTGCTCCGTCGTGGACAGGGTCGTTATTTACTCTCACCGGGGCGCTCCATTTTTTGCCGCCATCGCTGGAGGTCGAACAGAAGACATCGAGGTCGCCGTTGCGATAATCCGTCCAAGTCACGTAAAGGTGCCGGCTTTTTGGATCGATGGCAATCTGCGGAAAGCCGTTTGCCCGCTCGAGCGTGTCGATGGCAAACATAATAGGAGCGGTATGGATGACGGAGCGGGCGCGAGCAAATGTTTTGCCGCCGTCGCGCGAAATAGTGAACATGATGTCGTCGCCCTGGCTCCAGACTGCGTACACGCGGCCATCTGGCCCCACGGCACCGGCGAATCCTTCGGCAGCCCCGTTGTCGTCGCGCGGCAGGCCGGGATGGCGGTCGATTTCGATGGGCTTAGACCAGGTCTGTCCGTCATCGGTGGAACGAGAAATTAACATTTCCGAATCGGTTAACGTCCACCGCGTCCAACCGACGTAGAGGTTTCCCGCATACCGGCTCTTGGTGGTATCAGCGACGATGTAGGGCTTGTCCTCAAACGGAATTCCCGGATTTGTGGCGTACTCGCTGACTGCCACATCTTTCGCCTCCCAGGTTTTGCCGCCATCGCGCGAGCGCCGCACGAATATGCCGTTGCGCGAGTCATCGTGAGCCCAGTAATTAAACGTCCCCAGCTTGTCGAAAGCAATGTAGCAAATGATTGCGTGGCCCTGGTTGTCGTATGTCGTGGAGACATCGCCGGACACCCGGTAATTCTGCGGCGCCACGCCCTCTGCCGCGTGCCAAGTGTGGCCTGCATCCTGCGAATAGGAAGCATGCGCGTTGTCCTGAAAAACCGCGACAACCTGGCGCGAATTATTAGGATTGATCGCGATCCCCGGTTCGGTAAAAGAGCCTCGCGTTGGAGTCAGGGAAAACACTTCAGCGCCGGGAACCTTCTCCAGGCTTTGACCGAGCAGACTTGCAGAGAGACCGATGATTAGAGCCAGAGCAGGAACGACGACCCGAAGGCCATTCTGTCGGAAGAATGTTGCTCGCAACGCATAGGACATGTGTGGGCGAACTTCTCCAATTTGATTGTTTTGTGGCAACCAACTTATTGTCCCATGCCCCGGACGTTTGGCGTAAGGCCGCGGTTGTCCACGAGGTTCGGACGCAATGCATCCCCTTGGACGGCGTAACATCTAATAGTTCGAGATTAAAAGCTATGGGAAATACCTTTAAGACTGCGTTTTTACTGACAGGGTTAACCCTGTTGCTGATGTTTATTGGCCGCTATTTTGGCGGGCAGAATGGAATGCTGTTGGCGCTGGTGTTCGCCGCCGTGATGAACTTCGTTTCCTATTTCTATTCGGACAAGATCGCGCTGGCCATGTACCGGGCGCAGCCGGTGACGCGCGAGCAACTGCCTCGGGCTTACGAGGCAGTCGAGCGGCTCACGCAGAAAATCGGCATTCCGATGCCCAAGATTTATGTGATTCCCACCGAGTCGCCAAATGCTTTTGCCACCGGACGCAACCCGAAGCACGCCTCGGTGGCGGTGACCCATGGAATTCTGGGGCTGCTGAATGACGAGGAACTGGAAGGCGTTCTGGCACATGAACTCGGGCACGTGAATAACCGCGACATTCTTATCAGTTCAGTTGCGGCTACGATTGCAGGCGCGATTACCATGCTGGCCAGCATGGGGCGCTTCGCCATGATCTTTGGCGGGATGGGAGGCGGCAACCGCGAAGAGCGTGGCGGAAGTGGACTCGCGGGATTGCTTATGCTGATCGTGGCTCCGATTGCCGCGGCCCTGATCCAGATGGCGGTATCGCGCTCACGGGAGTATCAAGCAGACGCCACCGGCGCACATTTCACAGGCAATCCTTACGCGCTGGCAAGCGCTTTGCGTAAGCTCGATGAATACTCGCGGAGGGTCCCGATGGCTGCTAGTCCATCGACGGCGCATCTGTTTATCATCCAGCCCCTGCTGGGGATGAATTTCGCGAATCTATTCTCGACACACCCCCCGATCGCCAAAAGGATCGAACGGCTTACTGGACGACCGGCGGAGTTCTTGCAGTAAGAAAAGCTCCTGGCTCTTGGCTTTGGCTCTTGGCAATACCTTCTTGCAAGTCTGGGATTTTCTGCCGTTCTCACGGTTAGTAGCGATGATTTTGATCAAGCCAAGAGCTAAAAGCTAACGGCCAGAAGCCCTATGACATCGGTAACTCCGCCGCTTTCATGCCTGATAGTAAAATCGATCCAATGTCGCCTGAAACTGCCATTGCCGTATCCCACAAAGCCGCCGAATTAGAAAAATCGCTTCGCCGCGTGATTCGCGGCAAGGACGATGTAGTGCGGCTCGCGCTGGTCAGCGTTTTTGCCCGCGGACATTTGTTGATTGAAGGTGTCCCAGGAGTCGGCAAAACCACGCTGGGACAAGCCCTAGCCCGCGCTATCGACTGCACCTTTCAGCGCGTGCAGTTCACCAGCGATATGTTGCCTTCCGACGTTCTGGGGATTTCTGTTTATTCGGCGCTGGAACAGGAATTCGAGTTCAAACGCGGCCCCGTGTTCACCAATGTTCTGCTGGCGGATGAAATCAATCGCACCACTCCCAAAACACAATCGGCACTGCTCGAAGCCATGAACGAGGGCCAAGTCACGGTGGACGCTCATTCCTACGAATTGCCGCAGCCCTTTCTCGTGATCGCGACCCAGAATCCGGTCGAGCATCATGGAACTTATCCGCTGCCCGAGTCGCAGTTGGACCGGTTCCTGATGCGCGTGAGAATGGGATATCCCGATGCGGCGGCAGAGCGCGTGATTCTGCGCTCGGAAGCCGGAGCAGCTCACTTGCAGGATCTGCGGCCGGTTCTGACGGGGGCGGATGTTCTCGAGATGCAGGACGCCGTGAAGCAGATTCGCGTGGATGAATCGCTGCTCACCTATGCGCTGGAGATCGTGAAGCGCACGCGAGAGTCGGAATATCTTTCATTGGGAGTTTCGCCGCGCGGTGCGCAGGCGCTCTATCGGGCCGCGCAAGCCATGGCCTTTCTTGAAGGCCGCAGTTTCTGCACTCCGGAGGATTTCAAGCCGCTGGCCGTGCCGGTCTTCGCTCATCGCGTCGTGGTCAACGGACAGTACGCGTCGACGATGAAGAAATCCGAGCAGGCCGATCAGGTGCTGCGCGAGATCGTCGAGAATGTCGCTGTGCCGGTGTGAGTCACGACTACAACCACTCCGTTCGGGAAGGCAAGACCTCCGTCGTTGTTGGAGGAAAGCCGCGCTCAACTTTTTAGGCTCACGATTCAGCGTGAGCATATAATTCTCCGTCATGTCCTTCCTTCGTTTTCTGATGCTCTTGTCGCTGATCGTATGGATCGGCGGCCTCATCTTTTTTGCCTTCGTGCTGGCGCCAACGGCATTCACAATTCCGGACGTCCTGCCAAACACGCATCTTGCCGGCAACATTGTGGGGCGCGCACTGGGAAAATTGCACTGGATCGGCCTGATCTCCGGAATCGTCTTCCTAACCAGTTCCCTGCTCTACAGCCGCTTCACTGACGGAACTGCACACCTGTTCGCATCGCGGCACGTGCTGCTGTGCCTGATGCTCGCCCTCACCCTGATCTCGCAATTCAGCATCATTCCCCGCATGGATGTGTTACGCGCATCGCTCGGAGACGTGCGCTCCGCGCCGATCGATAATCCCGAGCGCATTCAGTTTGATGCGTTGCATGTCTGGTCGACCCGGGTGGAAGGCGCAGTGCTGTTGCTGGGGTTGGTGGTTGTCTACTTAACCGCACGAAGCTTCTAGCTTCCGGCTGCTAGCCATCTCGCCCGCACCGCATTTGGGCAATATCCTCTTTATCATTTATCCTGAAATGTTGTCTCACCGTCGCTGAAGTATGCCGTACGCATCCACTCGGAACCCTGGTAGGCACTCCAGCTAGGAGCTAGAAGCTAGAAGCTTTCCCATGAAAACTGGAATTATCGGCCTGCCACAGGTAGGCAAGACATCGTTGTTTCGAATTTTGACCAAGGCGCATCTTTCTGATTCGGCTCGCGCCAATCCCCGGGAGGCGCACATCGGCGTGGCCAAAGTTCCGGACGACCGGCTCGATCGCCTGGCCGCGCTTTACAACCCGAAGAAGCTCACCCACACGTCGGTTGAATACGTCGATGTCGGCGCGATCGGCCAGGAGGCGCTGAAAGACAGTGCTTACGCCGCCCATCTGCGCAATGTCGACGCACTGGCGCATGTGGTGCGGGTATTTGACGACCCTTCAGTGCCGCACGCAGGAGAGATCGATCCTCTAAAAGACATCAAGAATGTGGAGTTCGATTTGCTGGTCAGCGACTTGGGTCAGATCGAAAAGCGCCTGGAGCGGCTGGAAAAAGATCTCAAGAAAATGAAGACGCCGGAACTCGAAAAAGAATTCGAGTTGCTGAAACGGGCCAAAGCTCAAGTGGAGTCGGACAAGCCGTTGCGCGAGATGGAGATGACTGCCGAAGACAAGAAGCGCATCAAGGGCTTCATGTTCCTCAGCGAGAAGCCGATCTTCTATGTCCTCAACATTGGCGAATCCACCGAACTCGGCAAGGAACTGGAAGAAGCGGTGAGCAAATACGGGCTCACGGAAATCGCTGCGCGTCCAAACGCCGCCGCCAATGCCATCTGCGGCAAGGTGGAAGCTGAACTCGCCGAGATGAGCGACGCAGACGCCGCTGAATTCCTCTCCAGTTACGGGCTAACTGAAAGCGGCTTGGTGCGCCTGATTCGTACGACCTACAAACTGCTCGGCCTGATTTCATTTTTCACCGCAGGCGAAGACGAGTGCCGCGCCTGGCAGGTTCCCGCCCACTCTCGCGCGCAGGAAGCCGCGGGAGCAATCCACTCTGATCTGGAGAAACATTTCATCCGCGCCGAAACCATTCGCTGGGATCAATTGCTGGAAGCCGGATCCGAAGCCAACGCCCGCGCCAAAGGCACACTGCGCCTGGAAGGCAAGGACTACATCGTGCAGGATGGCGACGTAATGCATATCCGGCATTCGGGGTGATCAGTACCCAGTACCTGGTACCCAGTAAATAAGGACTGGATGAACTTGGAGTCGGGACGAGGGAGTCAAAATCCGAATTGTAAGTGCTAAGTTTGCAAACTTTGGCTATAAGCTGAAAAAATGGCCCAGCATTACAAGGACTTGATCGCTTGGCGGAAAGCGATGGACTTGGTATCCGCGCTCTACGATGCGACTGAGGACTTTCCCAAGCGAGAGATTTACAGCCTGGCCGATCAGATGCGCCGTGCCGCCGTGTCGATACCCAGCAACATTGCCGAAGGGTAAGCGCATTTCAGTCCTCGTGAGTTTCGTCACTTCCTCCGCCACGCACATGGGTCCTTGGCTGAACTCGAAACCCAAATTCTTATTGCACAGCGAAGAACTTACCTTACCGAGTCGCAGACAGCGGAGTTTCTTAGACGTACGCATGAAGTGGGCCGGATTCTGAGCGGCCTCCTTAGCTCCCTTAAAGAGCGAATCCCCGCGGCGTGACAGAAATTTGACTAGGTACCGGGTACTCGGTACTTTCATACTTCATGCATCCAATCGCTACCAGCATCCTGCTCGGCCTTACAGCCGCCGCTGCTAACATCTTCGGTGGGGCAATTATCGTACAGCGGCACTGGGAGCGCCGTTATTTGCGCTACTTTGTCGCACTGGGCGCGGGATTCATGCTCGCCACGGCCCTGGTTGAGATGGTCCCGGAAAGCCTGGCGCTCCGCGGCCGCAGTGCGGCTTTTCTAATCCTGCTCGGGTACCTGATTATCCATTTCTTTGAGCACACGGTTACTCCGCATTTCCACTTTGGCGAAGAGACGCACAAAGATGAGTTCATGCACTCGCACAAGGGATACTCGGTGCTGCTTGGGCTCATCATTCACACCTTCTTCGACGGCATCGCCATCGCCTCTGGATTTCTGGTTTCTAATGCTTTGGGATGGATCATTTTTTTCGCGGTCTTCCTGCACAAAATTCCGGAGGGCTTCACGGTGAGTTCGGTGATGCTGGCCAGCGGACGCAGTCGAGGAATTGCGTGGGGAGCATCGGTCATCCTCGGCGGAGCAACGCTGGCCGGCGTCCTCACCATGGCGCTGTTCCGCCATCACGTAGCCGCGGGGTTGCCGCTATCAGCGGGGGTAACGATTTACGTTGCGGCTTCGGATTTGGTTCCGGAGGTGAACAAAGAACCGGCGATGAAGATGGCGCTGCTCGTTTTCGTAGGCACGGGAGTATTTTTTCTGCTTGAGACATTGTTTCACCTGCACTAAGGCCGGCTCTCGGAGAACCTGTTACCCAATGTCACGCTCATCTCAATTTTTCGTCTTGTGTTCCTGCAGCGCCAGGATGCGCAGTCCTGGGATCTTCTTGAAATCCTTCGCATCTGATGTCACCAGAACGTCATCCCCAGTAGTCGTTGCCGCGGCAAAGCAATCAGCATAGGGAAGGCCGTGACCGGCTTTGAATTTTGCGGCTTTCGTCGTCAGCGCTTCGTCTGCGTCAAGGATCGCAAGTGGAAGTAATTTGACCTGATTCATGATTCTGGCCGTTTCCGCGAATCCCTCCACTTTGGCGATCGTGTAGTACACCTCGCCCCAATTGATCACCGACATGCGGAGAGGTTGCTCCGCATCGCGGGCTGCTTTGAATAGTCGATTCACGGTATCCGCGCCCGGTCCGCCTGTAAGAAAGCGGTAAAGAGCATTGGCATCGAGAACGTGCGCTTTCATTTCAGCTCGCGATCTCTGTTTCGCTCCACGCGCTCAGGAAGGCCACGCCCGGCAAGAAGCCCCTTCATGCCATCGATAAACTCGTCTGTCACTGGCTGGACGAACAGTCGACCGTTCTCTTCCAGAAAGGCGACGCGGGTGCCTTCGCTAATCTGGAATCTGCGCCGAATGTCGACCGGAATCACGACCTGCCCTTTCGCTTTCACCGTTGCATACTCAATCGCCATAGTAATACATAATAGATCTAGGTTATACCTTTGTCCAGAAGTCATACTATTATGAAACAGATGGACTTGCCTCATTTGATATCTCCCGGTGGTTGGAGCCGGATCAAATATCCTCCGCGCGTTCCAAACAAAAAGGCGCGGGCGAGAGCGCCCGCGCCACACAAAACCGTTACGACTTACGCGTTGGCCAGGACCGGCTCAACCCCATAGGTGGAGTGCCACGAAGTCGCCGCCTTGAGTTTGCTGTTAACGTTGTTAATATTCTTCACGCCCTCGGTCTCCAGCCATTTGCGGAACGCGGCTGCGCCTTGTTTGGCATAGATTGGAATACCTTCTTTCCAAGTCGCGCGGCCGCACAGCACGCCATTGAACTTCACACCCGACTCTCCCGCAAGTTCGAGGGTCTCGCTGAACTCTGCGTTGCTCACCCCCGCAGAAAGATAAATGAAAGGTTTGGTAGCTACATTTGCGGCTTTGTGAAACAGTTCGATGGCTTCCTGCTTGGTATACGCTTTCTGTCCGCCGAACGATTTTGTGCCTTCCACAAATTTCATATTCACCGGCACTTCCACTTTCAAAACATCCACGCCATAACGATCTTTGCTGAACTCGCGCATGCTCTCGGTAACGATCTGCGGTTTTTTCTTCGCGTAGTCCAATCCTTTTTCGTCCGCGCCTTCGTCGTAGCCGACGAACTCCAGAAAATACGGAATGTCATTCGCGCGGCATTCATCGCCGATGCGCTCTACCCAGGCGTGCTTCTTGTCGTTTACGTCCTTCGAATCGAAGGGAGTGTAATAGAGAAGAATCTTTACGCAGTCGGCTCCCGCTTCCTTCAGTCGCCGCGCCGACCAGTGATCGAGCAGATCGCCCAAGCGTCCCGGACCGGTCTTGTCGTAGCCCGTTTTTTCGTAAGCCAGCAGCAGACCGGCATTCTTGGCGCGGCGCTTCGAGGCGGGCAGCCCCCACTCCGGGTCGAGCAAAATGGCGCTGGCATGCGGCGTCAGCACTTCGGTGACCAGGATTTTGAACTCCTCCATCATGGCGTCGCTGACCTCTCCGCCTTTCTCTTTGGCCAGCGATTTCTGCAGCGAGCCGCGTTGATCCATAGCCGCGGCGGCTATGACCCCGCGTTCATTCGAAACTTTTTTCAGACCGGCAAGTTTTCCAGGTGTGAGCTTCATAGATTCCTCCAGGACAGCAAGACAAGATGAGTGCGTGAACAAGTAATTGTAAACCAAGCTGCGCGGGAAATAAGCCGCGTATGTGCGGACTCTGTGTTTCGAGTTCCCGGAAAAAACTCGACGCGGGAAGTGAAATTACCCCGGCTCTATTAGAATTCCCTACTGAGCGGGATGGAGCAGCGACCTTACCTGGCCCAATTCTGAACTTTTAGCCCGCGGACGCGGCGGAATTCCTTCTCGTTGTTCGTAACCAGAGTCAATCCTGCTGCGAGAGCATGAGCAGCAATCCACAGGTCGTTGTTGCCGATCATCTCCCCCTTCGATTCCAATTCAGCGCGCATCGCACCGTAAGTCTCAGCGGCACTCTCCGGCAATGCCCTGGCTGGCAACAAACGCACTAGCTCTCGCAACCGCTCTAACGCCGCAGTACGCTGCGCGCTCTTGACCGCGCCATAGAGCAGTTCCCCATATGTAATAACCGATAGCACCGCTTCCCCTGGGCGGAGCTTGAGAAAGCGTCGCAAAACCTGTTGCGGCCTTTCCTGGCGGATGTAAATGCAGATGTTCGTGTCGAGTAGATAGCGGGGGTCCGTCACAACCCTTTGCGCCTTTGGGGCCGATCCTCTTCACGGTCAAGCTCGAAATCATCGGGCAGGCCAGCCAGCAAATCGAACGCGCGAGCCATGGTTCCCTCTTTTTCACGCAGTACGATCTCATCCCCGCGCCGAAAGATCTCCACTTCCTTACTGTTTACCCGAAATTGTTTTGGCAGTCTCACCGCCTGGCTGTTTCCCGACCGGAATACGCGCGCTGTGCTCATCTAATTCTCCGTATATACGCCAAGTATATACAAAGCCAAACTGAACTGCAAGGACTGCAGAAAAAGGCACAGAATGCGACTGCACCACCCGGAAACACCCTGCGACGCTTAGGAACGGGCGCTCGTCAAGAGCAGACCCGTAGCTCATCAATCCACTGAATGTCTGGCCGTGTATCCGTCGCGCGCAACCACTTCGATTTTCTGCTCTTTCCCTTTCTGATCTTTCACTTTCAGCGGTCCGCCATCAGGTGCCACGACTTGCACCTTCAGCTTGCGGTAAGTTCCATCCAGCTTGTCATTGGTCGGGCGATAGGTGATCGAATACTGATTGCGGATGTCGTTGGAAATATCATGGAACAGCTCCGGCATCTCGCCTTCAAAGCGCGGGAAGTAAGCGCGGCCGCCGGTAATCGCGGCGAAGGTCCGCATTTCATTATCCGCCTGCAGGTAATCTATGTTGCTTACAGGAATGCCGATACCATGGGGCGCTGCACGGCCCCGAGCCTCGTACAATTCTCGGATGATCCATCCCACGCTGACCGGAAAAATCGTCACATCTTTCGTGTCTTTTATTTTCTTCGTAATCTTGTCGAGAGTTAACTTGCTGAAGGTGTCGACGCCCGTGGTCACCAGAATGACGTACTTCTTTCCTTCCACCCGATCCAGCCGATCCAGAGTGTCATAAAGGGCATCGAATAGATTGGTTTCGGAGAAGCCGGGAATGCGCAACTGGTTCAGCGCTCCATAAACCGCTCTCTTGTCCTGGGTGAAATCGACCAGCAGGTGGGGCTGAATGTCATAGTATTCGACTGCGACCCAGTCATCTTTTTGCAGCGTGTTAGCGAAGGAATAAGAAGCCTGCAGCGCCTGAATCATGAACGCATAATTTGTGGACGCAAACTCCACCAGCAATACGGCGGTAATGGGGGCCTTCGAGACGTTAAAACTGCTGATCGTCTGCGGCGCTCCATCTTCAAACAGACGGAAATTATCCTGCTTCAGGCCGGGGATAAACTGCCCGCTCTTGGTTGTGACCAGCACGTCGACGTTCACCAGCGGCGAGTTTACTCGGATGGAATAGTCCGGCAGACCCTCAACTTTTTTCGGAGTCGGCGGCGGAGGCGGTGGTGGCGCTTCCTCGGGAGTTCTCTTAGGAATGGAGTAAGGGCCCACGTCACCGCCAGGCCCACCGGCATCGTCTGGCACATCCTGTTTCGGCTTGCCGTTGTCGGTTTGCGAGGAAGCTGGCGCTTGCGATTGATCCTGCGCAGCCGCCGGAGTCCCCGGGTACGTCATCAAAACTGAGAGCGCTACGGCCGGGAAAATACTTTTGAAAACCGGCCCGCCGGAAGGTCGCTTAGTGAGTAGAAAATGGGAAAACATTAGGAACCCCGGAAAGTGAATAAGAGTCTTGGGAGCGAAAATTCCCTGTGCTAGTATAGACGCAGGGATTCGCAATTGGGATGTTTTGACCGGCTTCCCGTACTCCCCCGCTGGCAACGACTTACAATCTGGCGAAATCTAATCCATAAAACGGGACTTCTTTTTAGGTCCCGATGGGCGTCGTACATGAAAAAATTGGTTCCCGCGTTCTCCGTTTTTTGCCTGTTTTTCTCCCTGATCGCAACCGCGCAAAAGTCCGATTCCGTGAAGCCTCCGCAAACGATTCCAGTGAGCCAGATTCACGCCGGCATGCGCGGAGTAGCTTACACCGTGTTCGAAGGGGTAAAACCTGAGGCCATGGAAGTGGAGGTTCTTGGCGTGCTTCACAACGTCAATGGGCCAAAGGGAGATGTCATCCTGGTGCGGTTGCACGGGCAAAAAGTGGAGTACACAGGCGTAGTCGCGGGAATGAGCGGGAGCCCTGTCTATCTCGATGGCAAACTTGCTGGGGCATTGGCCTTCCGAATTGGAGAATTCTCCAAGGAGCCGATTGCCGGGGTCACGCCCATTGCCGATATGCTGGAAATCAATGCCCTCGATCGTTCACCGGCGGAAGAAACCGCCGCAGTGAAGCCTTCGATCAACCTGGTTGCCGGAAAGACTGGCTCCCCGGGGGAAATTTCTGAGCTGCCCGGTTCGGGCCAGGATTCTACGGCGGCCGGGTTTGCTAATTATTTGAAGCCCATCGAAACGCCTCTCGTGTTCAATGGTTTCTCTGAGCAGGCGATCAAGCTTTTCGCGGGACAACTTGGTTCTGCCGGTATTGTGCCGGTGATGGGAGCCGGATCCGTCAGCAACGATAAGCAGCCCGAGCCGGTTGTGCCAGGTTCTGCTATCAGCGCAATCTTGGTGCGCGGCGATATGGATATTGAAGCTACCTGCACGGTGACTTATGTCGATCCTCAAGAATTGCTCGCCTGCGGACATCCACTGCTGCAATTCGGTTCCGTCGATCTGCCCATGAATAAGGCCGAGGTGTTGGCTACACTGCCTTCGCCCCTTAACGCTTTCAAGATCATCAACACTACTGAGCCGGTTGGAACCTTCGTGCAGGATCGCCACACTGGAATTATGGGCGTGTTCAACCGTCAGCCGCAAATGATTCCGGTCACGTTGAACATCCACAGCAGCACGGGCGAAAAACAATTTCATTATGAGGTCTTGAACAATCCCAAGCTGACGCCTGTTGCGCTGATGGTGACAGTTTTCAATGCGCTGCATGGAGTGAACGAATTCGGCGAAGAAATCACTTACCGTTTGCAAGGCAGCATCGGGGTGAAAGGATTTCCTGAAGTCACGATGCGCAACATGTTCGCTCCGGCGGACGGAACGCAGCCGGCCGCGATGCAAGCTGCAATTTCGCTGGGTGAGCGTTTCGAGCGCATCTATGACAATCCTTATACGGCTGCGGCCGTCGCCGGGGTGAAGCTTGATTTTGACCTCGTCCGCGAACGCCGCTGGGCACGGCTGGAGAGCGCCCGCACCGATGTGACCGAAGCTCGTCCGGGTGAAGAAATTATGCTGGAAACCGTACTCGCGCCTTACCGCGGCGAGCGCATCGTGCAGCAGATTCCGGTGAAAATCCCAACCTCCGCCAGCAAAGGCACTCTGCGCATTCTGGTGAGCGACGGCGATACGCTCGACCATATTGGCCGTTCCAATGCTGCCTTCGGGCGCAAACTCGATCTGGCGTCCACGATATCCCTGCTCAACAAAGAGCACTCCAATAACCGGGTGTACGTCTCGTTGCTCGAAGCCGATCCCGAAGCCCGCGTGGCCGACAAAGTGATGCCGACGCTGCCCATCTCAATCATGAATGTGATGGATGGCATGCGAGGAAATCAGGAAATGATTGTCAGCGGCGAGTCGAACGTGGATGAAACCGCAACTGCTCCGCTGGATTACGTCGTCTCGGGGGCAGAGTTGCTGACGGTGACGGTGAAGTAGGTACCGACTACCGTATTCCGAATTCTAGACACTTAGACAATTGGCTTCGCGCGCGCCTGTCGGGGTGGGCGCTGCTCCAACCGCGGCGTGCGTTATAATTCCTGCTCCTTTCCTTGCGTTCTCTTATCGCAAGCTAGCTTCTCTTTGTGGAATGATTCAGGAGGAAGCGATGCCACACGGTCTTGACCACCAGGCAGACAACAGCCCGCCTCAACCCCACGGTCACGCTTGCGGCAACCTCTTCGGATGCGGCGAGGAGCAAGGCACGGGCGTACTCCGCGAAGATATTAAAGACGCCGCCTTCACCAGGCAGCAGGCCGACCGGCTCCTCCACATGGACGAGATGAATCAGGAACAGATCGATGGCTTTCTGACCGCTCGTGGTCACTTTCGCCGCCGATTGCTGCGCGCCAGCAGCTTCATGGGAGCGCTTGCCAGTATCGGCCCGTGGTTCAGCAAACTTGCTCGGGCTGCCGATGCTCTGGACGTCGCCAAAGTGAGCAGCGCCGCAGGCGGGCAGGAGAAGAAAGAGGATGAAGGCCGACTTCATGTAGTCGAGAGCACAGATAAAACTGTGCGCCTCGGCGTCTACGACACCACACTCGATCCCATCCTCAGAATCGATTCCGGCGATACCATCAGCTATCCCAATACCTGGTCGCACTTTCTGAATCAAATGCAGCCCGGCGTGCCCATCGAAACCCTGGCGAAGCTTCGCGTCAGCAATCCGGGTCACGGACCGCATTCCATCATTGGTCCGGTTTATGTCAACGGCGCCGAACCCGGCGACGTGTTGGAAGTGCGTTACAAACGCATTCGTCCGTTCGATTGGGGAGCGGTATTCAATAACCCGGGATCGCTCGGAACTGGTTTGCTGGCGCAGGATTTTCCCGAAGGACAAGTCAAATATCTGAAGATCGACTTTCCCAACATGACTGCGGAATTCAACCGCAACATTCACATCCCGATCAAACCATTTCAGGGAACTCTTGGCGTGGCGCCTCCCGACGGCTTCCATCCTCCGCTGACTCCGGGAGTGACAAGCTCTGTTCCACCCGGCCCGCACGCGGGCAATACTGATTTAAGCGAGATGGTTGAAGGCTCGACCATGTTCATTCCGATATGGAAGCCGGGCGCGCTCATCTTCACCGGCGATTCCCACGCGGTACAGGGCGATGGCGAAATCAATCTTTCTGCCCTTGAAACGCGCATGAAGGAGTTACGTATTCAAGTTGTACTTCACAAGCAGAAGAATTTCGCCTGGCCGGTAGCAGAGACTCCCACTCACTGGATCACTCTGGGATTGGACAAGGATCTCAACGTAGCGATGACATTAGCGGCACGTAATGCCATCACCTTCCTGGCCGCGCGCGCCGACCTCACCAAGCTCGACGCCTACGCCCTGTGCAGCATCGCAGTGAGTTTTCGCGTGACCCAGGTCGTAGACATCGTGCGCGGGGTTCACGCCATGATTCCAAAGAACCTTTTCGCCGCTGAGTTGCGCAATCAGATTGCGGTTGTTTAGCGCGATTATTGAGTGGGATTATTCTTTGTTCTCGCCCATCTGTTGTGATAGATAGCGCTCGTATCCCAGTTCCCGGATCAAGTGCATCTGGGCTTCGAGGAAGTCGACGTGTTCTTCTTCATCCTTGAGCAGCGTCACCAACAGGTCGCGGGAGCCGTTGTCGCCCTCCCGAGTGGCAATGGCGACGGCATCGTTGTATTGCTTCACCGCGCCCACCTCGAGCGCTAGATCGCTCTCGAGCATTGCCTTCACCGTCCCGCCGACCTTCAATTCCAGCGGCATCATGGACGGGCTGCCATCCAGAAACAGTATCCGCTCGATCAGCACTTCAGCATGCTTCATTTCGCCGATGGATTGTTTCTTGATGAAATCGGAGAGCTTGTGATATCCCCAGTTTTCGCACATCTCAGCATGCAAAAAATATTGGTTGATCGCAGTCAGCTCTTCACGGAGCGCCTTGTTCAGTTCAGCGAGGACTTTAGAGTTACCTTTCATGGCGAAGCGAGTATGCCAGAAAGCGATCAGCACGTAAATGCCTGCCGGCAAGAAACGTGGCGCGGGCACTCCTGCCCGCGAAATCTAACCACGAGCAAATGATGGTTGCAAACTTGGAACTGGCCGATTCAAGAGCCATCACTTGAAGGCTTCAAGTCTCTGATAAGCCTTTGGCTCTGAGAAGCCGTCGGCATGCCGCGGGCAAGAGTGCCCGCGCCACACAACGGCAGTCACCAGAATCAGGCACGCCTTCAGAACAGCAGCACCCCGGCCTTATCCATGTGCCGGAAGCCATCGGTCGCCACTGCGGTCAGCACCATAAGCGTTGCGTTGTAGCCGACGTGCGCCAGAAAGCTTGACGCGACTGACTTGGTCACAGCCCTCACCGTAGTGAGCACTACGCCAACCAGAACGATAATCAGCACGGCCGACCATGAGCGATACTGCGCATAGTGCATCAGCCCAAAAGGCAGCGCAGTCAGAATGATTCCCCAAACTATTCCCAGGCGTCGCGCGATCACGGGATAAAGAAATCCGCGAAAGAAAATTTCCTCCATCAGCGGCCCCAAGGTGATGGCGAAGGCCACGGTGAGATATGCGTCCATCGGCCGCTCGAAGAATTGATCAAACGGCGTGGTCTTGGGCATGGGCAGAAAACGCCCCAACGCGTCGAAGCCGAGCATCAGAACGCCAACACCAACCAGACTCAACCCCGCGATACCCGGCCAATTCCAGCGAATAGCGGTCCAGAACCTCGTGTGATATTTCCCCTCGAGCAGCAGGATCATATACAGCCCGATCACCATGTAAGCCACAAATTCGGCGAGCAACGCGAGTACGGGCTTTTGAGCAACTTCGATCCAACTCCGGTGCGGATAAGCGAAGTGGCGCGCGACGACTACGGTGACAAGTTGAACCGCGAAAAGAATGCCCAGCGTGAGCACAGCAATGATCAGCACATCCCAGCCGCTCCAGACGGGATTCTCGCCAGTTTTTGGCGCAGGTGATTTCGACGGCTCGACGGGCGGCAACGAGTAGGTAATCGGCGGCGCAGACAACTGCGTCTCGCCATTGGGCGCGTATGGATCAAACTTCGGATTTTCGGGAGATGACAGATGGATCCTTTTCGATCATGACCAGTTTATCGAATAGACGGAAAATATGCGGTAGCGCTCATATCTCGCTTCTGGCTGAACAGGCCTAGGCGCTTCGCTTCCCATTCCCCGAAAAATATCCCGCCAACGCCTGCCCGGTATACGACTTCTTTACCCGCGCTACCTGCTCCGGCGTGCCCTGCGCCACGATGCGGCCGCCTTCTTCGCCGCCTTCCGGACCGAGATCAATAATCCAATCGGCATTCCGGATCACGTCCAGATTGTGTTCGATAATGACGATTGAATTCCCCAGGTCGGTCAGCCGGTGCAGCACATCGAGCAGCTTTTTTACATCATCGAAGTGCAGCCCGGTAGTGGGCTCGTCAAGCAGATAAAGAGTTTTCCCGGTCTGCCGTTTGCTCAACTCGCGCGCCAGCTTGATGCGCTGCGCCTCGCCTCCGGAAAGCGTAACCGCAGATTGACCGAGATGAATATAGCCCAAGCCGACGTCCACCAGAGTTTGCAGCTTCTGTTTGATCTGCGGAATATTTTCCAGAATCGGCAGCGCGTCGGAGACCGGCATCTCCAGCAGATCGGCGATCGAGTAGCCGTTGTATTTCACGGCTAGCGTCTCGTGGTTGTAGCGGCGCCCGCCACAAACTTCGCAGAGCACGTAAACATCGGGCAGAAAATTCATCTCGATGCGGCGCTGGCCTTCGCCCTGGCAGGCCTCGCAACGGCCGCCCGAGACGTTAAAGGAAAAACGCCCGGGCTTGTAACCGCGCTCGCGCGCTTCGGGCAACATGGCGTAGATATCGCGAATTGCGGTGAACACTCCGGTATAAGTTGCGGGATTCGAACGCGGCGTGCGCCCGATCGGCGACTGATCGATGCGAATCACTTTATCAATATTCTCCGCGCCCATAATCGATTTGTGCTCGCCAGCCTTTTCACGCGAGCGGTAGAGCTGGCGCGCCAGCGCGCGATAAAGAATGTCGTTCACCAGAGTGGACTTGCCGGAGCCGGAAACTCCCGTCACCACCGTCATCACGCCCAGGGGAAAAGTTACATCGAGATTTTTGAGATTGTTTTCCTTCGCTCCCAGAATCGTAAGCGCCGCTCCGTTTTTCTGCCGCCGCTCTGCCCGCATCTCAATCTGTATTTTTCCCGAGATGTAAGCGCCGGTCAGCGAATCGGGATCGCGCATGATTTCTTCCGGCGTGCCGTGGGCGACCAGGCCGCCGCCGTGGCGCCCCGCGCCGGGACCGAGATCGATTACATAATCCGCGCGGCGAATGGTTTCTTCGTCATGCTCGACGACAAGAACTGTGTTACCCAGGTCGCGTAGATTTTCCAGCGCGGTGAGCAGGCGTCCGTTATCGCGATGATGCAAGCCGATCGAAGGCTCATCCAGCACGTAGAGTACGCCGCGCAGCTTGGAGCCGATCTGTGTGGCCAATCGAATGCGCTGACCTTCGCCGCCAGATAGAGTTGCCGCGGAACGGTCGAGAGAGATGTAGTTCAATCCCACTGCGTTCAGAAACTGCAAACGCTCGACTACTTCGTGCATCACGCGGCCGGCGATTTTCTCCTCGCGTCCCCCAAGCCTTATGCTGCGTGCAACTTCGAGCGCGCTGGAGATGGGCAGCGCGGTGAAGTCGGCAATCGATATACCGTTTACTTTCACCGCGAGGCTTTCCGGCCGCAGGCGCTTGCCATGACAAATGGGACAATCGCTCGCCGACATGTGATCCATCAGCCAGTCGCGGTAGCCTTCGGAAGTCGACTCCTCGAGATTTTGTTTTAAATATCCGAAGATTCCGCGGAAACCGGTTCTGCCGCGTCCGGACTCTCCATTCAGCAGCAGGTCCTGAATCTTTTCAGGAAACTTTTCAAAGGGCGTATTCAGATCGATGCCGTGGGCCGCCGCAGTCACCTGCAAACTGTGGATCAAGCCCTGCGACGCTGAACCCGGCCCCAGCCCGCCATCGAGCAGCGGTTTCGACCAGTCCGTAATCACCTTCGCGGGATCGAAATCGTAGCGGCTACCGAGCCCATGGCATTCGGGACACGCGCCATACATACTGTTGAACGAGAATGAACGTGGTTCGAGTTGCGGCACGCTGATGCCGCAATCGGGACAGGCAAGCTTTTCCGAGTAAAGTTGTTCCTCGCCCCCGACAACGGCCACCTGCACCAAACCTCCCGCCAATTTCATGGCGAGACCTACTGACATCTCCAGGCGATGCTCGATTCCCGGTTTCACCAGCAGCCGGTCAATCAGCACTTCGATCGTGTGATTCTTTCGCTTATCAAGATTGAGATCGTCCTCCAGATTCACCAGTTCGCCGTCGACCCGGGCACGAGTGTAGCCGTGCTTGAGCAAGGTCTCTATCTCTTTCTTGAATTCGCCCTTACGCCCGCGGACGATCGGCGCGAGCACCATCACGCGATCCTCGGGAGTCAGGGCCATCACTCGCTGCACAATCTGCTCTGCGGATTGCCGGCTGATCGGCCGGCCACACTTGGGGCAATGCGGAATGCCTATCGAAGCGAACAACAAGCGAAGATAATCGTAGATTTCAGTAATCGTACCGACGGTGGAGCGCGGGCTGCGGCTAGTGGTCTTCTGCTCGATGGAGATAGACGGGCTAAGTCCATCAATTGCATCTACATCCGGGCGTTCCATCTGGTCCAGGAATTGCCGGGCATAGGTGGAAAGCGTTTCCACATAACGCCGCTGGCCCTCGGCATAAATCGTGTCAAAAGCCAGCGAAGACTTCCCCGAACCGCTCAACCCGGTCACCACGGTCAGCGAGTTGCGCGGAATCTCAACGTCGATGTTCTTGAGATTATGCTGGCGCGCCCCGCGCACTGAGATTTTAGTAATAGCCATTTAGTTCTGGTCTGAAAATCCAGGCTGGATAGCCCTTCCGTAACGTCGACAGCACTACAGAATTGTTCGACATTAGGAGTGCGTAGCTCTACTCCGTATTTTACTACGGCGCTGGGAAGTGGTGGAGCATCTGGGTCGTCACTAGCGGCTGGCTTTAACGCAGTTAGATTGAAGAAGCTGCATAGACGAAATTTGAGCCGGCGGCATCTGAGTATTGCCATTTCTGACTGCGTTTTTGATGTCGATCTTTATCTTTAGCTTTTAGACAGGGTGGACCGTGATTTCGCTTTTCATGCCTCTGATTCTCTGCGTTACAGTAGTTGCCTCGGTTGGAATTGGCGTCGTCGCGGCTTACGCCGCAGTCATCGGCATCCTGCAAGCTTGCGGACGCGCATCGCAGCAATTGCCCGTGGAAGCGAAACCGCGCCTGCTGCTCGTGCCTACACAGAACCACGCCAGCGGCGACTAAACATCCAGTTCGCCGCACGTCACTCTCCCTCCTTATAATTTTTCGGCTACCTAATTCCCCGGGTGAGGCATTCTCTTTACCGGAGGAATTCTGCCTCGATGCTCCCAAATCACCCAGCGCACGGAAGAGTGAAAGATCGGCGGACCGCCCCAATTCACTGCCGGCATGTGAAATTGAACGTTGATGAACGCCTCCTGCTGAAATCCTGACGGCTCAAATGATGTGCTTTTGACCAGATCCACAGCGGCGCGGCTCAAGTCCTGGTCGTAACTTTGCAGCGCCTCCGCATCCAGTACGCTGCCGTCTTGCGCATCCAGAATGGCGTGAACAATCACTGGTTGAAAAAGAGTTGAGGTCGGACCGTCCGTGGGATCGACGCGCATTGGAAAGCGCTTGGGCGAGGCCAAAGTGAACGAACCGCCTGCCTCCACCATTTCCGGCGTCGGCTTGAACAGATTCGGATCGATATTGGGCGCGTCTTCCGGGCCCTCCACGCGCACCTGGACAGCGAGCCGCCCATCTTCGAAGATGGCAATCTGCTTGGGCACAGTATGACCGTGGAAGCTTGTGGCGTCGGCATAGTCGTAGACCGCGTAAATCCCCGGCGCTTCCGACCACATCTGCAACAGACCCGTGGTGGCGTCGATGCAGTATTCCCGCTCAAACCACGAGCGCGGCGCCGGATTCGGCGGTATCGCGGCGCTCAGCAGCAAACACGACATCGCCATACCGTCGCGTTTTACTTCTGCCGCGCGAATCGCGGAGGCGCCGGCATTTCTCATGATTGGCCAATGCAGGGCGGAGCGCACGAGTTGAATGCGCAAGGGCACGGCTTCGGAAGCATTCGTGCCATAGACTCGGCCGTCGGTGCCGATTCGCAGCACGCGCGAATCCTGCATTTGCTCCGACCAGCGCCAATGTGTGGCTCCGTCGGATAATTCTTCCATCGTTCCTTCACCCTCGTTTTGCGCCGAGCCGTTCGTTTCAAACGAGATTTTCAACGAGTACGGAGCGCCGACGCCGCGTAAGTCATAGTTTTGCCGGGCTCGGTCCAGAAGGTCGAGGGCGGCATTCCGATCAGCCGCTTTGGTGAGAGTACGCGGCTGGCTCGTGACCATCTCATGAGGATCGGATGGCGGAGGATTGGTCTGGCCAAAGATCGCGGGAATACAAAGCAGGGAAGAAGCGAACAATCCAAGGATGCGGATAACAGTTCGCATTTAGACCTCCTCTACACATCGAAACTCAGCAGGGGAGCGATCAGGATTCGTTCGGCCCTATTCTAACTTCTTTTCGCTCTCCATCGTCAATCACAGATGCTCCTGTGAGGACAGCCGCCCCCAGGCTGTCCGATCGAGCGAAGCTCGACAGCTTCCCCGAAGCGCGGCAAACCCTGTACAGCACCGAGTATCGCAATTCGTTGACTGCCCCATACGCGGCCCGTAAGATGGAGCGGCCTCGTTATTTCAAGCCAAAAACAGTGATCGACCAAACCATATCTCATTACCGCATCGTGGAAAAACTGGGCGGCGGCGGTATGGGAGTGGTCTATAAAGCCGAAGACACCGAGCTCGGCCGATTTGTTGCCCTTAAATTTCTGCCGGATGAACTGTCCCGCGATCCGCAGGCGTTGGAGCGCTTTCGCCGGGAGGCTCGCGCCGCCTCGGCCTTGAATCATCCCAACATCTGCACCATCTACGAAATTGGCCGCCACGGCGAACAGTTGTTCATCGCCATGGAGTTTCTCGATGGCCTTACGCTGAAGCACATGATTTCAGGCAAGCCGCTGGATAACGAAACCACGCTCTCGCTTGCTATTGAAATTGCCGACGGCCTCGACGCCGCTCACTCCGAAGGAATCGTTCATCGGGACATCAAGCCCGCCAACATCTTTGTGACTAAACGAGGACATGCCAAGATTCTCGACTTCGGCCTGGCGAAGATTGCCAGCACTACAACCACATCGCAAAATCAGGTTGCATCCGCGAACACGATGACGGCAGCGATTGACCCGAACCTTACGAGTCCCGGCTCGACGTTGGGAACCATCGCCTACATGTCGCCGGAACAGGCGCGGGCCAAGGAACTGGACGCCCGCAGCGATTTGTTCTCCTTTGGCGCCGTGCTCTATGAAATGACGACCGGAACGCTTCCGTTTCGCGGCGGCAGTTCGGCGGAGATTTTTAAATCGATTCTGGATGCGGCCCCGCCCTCGGCGGCGCGACTGAACCCGGATATGCCCATGGAGTTGGAAAGGATTCTGAACAAGGCTCTGGAGAAAGACCGCAACCTGCGCTACCAGTCCGCCGCCGATCTGCGAACCGATTTGGCGCGCCTGAAACGTGACTTCGAGTCAGGACGCTCGTCAGGCGTTTCGGCGAGCGTTGCGGCGGCGTCTTCATCTTCGGCCAATATCCCCGCCGCCAGGCAAAGTCATTTCTCAATGAAATGGCTTGCCGTGGCTGCGGCCATTGTGCTGGTCGGCGCCGTCACCACCGCTTACTTTTTGCGGGGCAAGGGTGCAACGCAAAACGTCGGTTCGATCGCCGTACTTCCCTTTGTGAATGCCACGGCTGACGCCAATAATGAATACCTTAGCGATGGTTTGACGGACAGTTTGATCGGCACTCTATCGAGGCTCCGCGATCTGAAAGTGATGGCGCGCAGTACCGTCTTCCGCTTTAAAGGAAGCCAGGAAGACCCGCGAGAGATTGGCCAAAAGCTTCAAGTGGACGCGGTTCTCATGGGCCGCATCACCCAACACGGTGACAATATGGCGGTGCAAGCCGATCTGGTCGAAACTGCTGACGGCAGCGAACTGTGGGGTTCGCGCTATGAACGCAAAGCGGCGGATGTCACGCAAGTGCAGGAAGAGATTACTCGCGATATTTCCACCAGCTTGCACCGCACCGATCCCGCGAAGGCAACGCAAAAGCTGGGGAGTGCCGGCACGACGAACCCGGAGGCCTATCGCCTTTATCTGGAAGGCCGCCAGTTCTGGTATGGGCGCACACCGGAGGGTCTGAAAAAAAGCATTGATCTATTCCAGCAGGCGATCGCGGCCGACCCCAACTACGCTCTCGCTTACACCGGCCTTGCTGATACTTACAACGTGGCCTCCAGCTACGGCATCGGCATCACCTCGCGGCAAGCACGTCTGCTGGCAGACGAGGCCAGCCGCAAGGCGCTCGAACTCGATGATTCCCTGCCCGAGGCTCACACCGCCCGGGCCGGCGCTCTCGCCATGGGTTGGCGGTGGAGCGAAGCGGAGCCGGAGTTCCGCCGCGCAATCGAATTAAATCCAAACAGCGCCACGGCCCATTATTTTTACGCTTTCAGCTACTTGATTCCCGAAAAGCGCATCGATCAGGCGCTGGAAGAATTCCGCACCGCGCTATCGCTCGATCCGCTATCTTCCATCGTCAATACGAATTACGCGGTGACGTTGATGGTGGCCGGCCACTACCCCGAATCGCTGGCCCAATTCCAAAAGGTGCTGGAACGCGATCCAGCCTTCGCTCCTGCCCACTACAAGCTTTCGCAGTTGTATGCGACTACAGGCCACTTCGCGGATGCAGAGAGCGAATTCCGCAAATTCGCGCCGGTATCCGGATCGTGGAGCCCTGACGCCCAAGGCTACAGCCAAATGGTGCTCGCTGCTCCCAACCCGCACGACAATATAGCAGCCATCGCGGTAGGATTTGCACTGGCTGGCGATCGTAACCAGGCTTTTGAGTCCCTGGAAAAAGCTTTCGCGGAGGAGAATGATGAATTGATCTTCGCGATCCGCTACCCCGCCTTCGACTCCATCCGTTCCGATCCCCGCTGCGCAGACCTGACGCGCCGGCTTGGCCTGCCGGAGTAGAAATCTCCCTATTCCAGTTGCCGCCGCCACGGCGTTGCCGAGGCCGTGTTAGCATCTGTTTATTGTCCGCGTCCCCAGGCGGAATGTGCATGGCTCGCATTCGTCCTATCCCCGGTTTATTCCTCGCCGTAACGCTTCTGGGCATTTTCCCCTCATCATCGGCTCGCGAAACCGAACCGTCCCCCTGGCTTGAAATTCACTCTACGCATTTCACCGTGATCACCGATGCAGGCGAGAAAAAAGGCAAAGAAGTTGCGTTGCGCTTTGAGCAGATGCGCTCGGTCTTCGCCATACTCCTGATGAAAGAGCGTCTCAATGAACCGCTGCCGCTGACCATTCTCGCTTTAAAGAATGACAAAGATTATTACCAGACTGCCCCATTGAGGCAAGGTCAGCCGATCAGCGTTCCCGGATTCTTCGTCCCCGGAACGGACCAGAATTTCATCGTGCTGAATATGTTCGAAGTAGAGCCGTGGCGCGCCGTCGCCCACGACTTCGCCCATCTTCTGCTGAACTATAACTATCCTCCGGTGGAAGGATGGTTCGACGAAGGGCTGGCGGAATATTTCAGCTCGATCCGGGTCGACAACCGGCAAGTTGAGATCGGCGGCGATCCTGAATTGAACAACCTGTTCAGCGAGGATCTGCTGCAGAACCAGCGCGAGGTGCGTAATCCGCCAAAGTCGCTGACTGAGTTACTCAGTGGCCAGGTCTGGCTCGCGCTGCCCGATCTGCTCACGTTGAAGCATGACACGTCTTCTTACAACGAAGCCACGCATCACACGCTCTTTTACGCGCAGTCGTGGATGACGATTCATTACCTGTTGCACGAAAAGAAATTGCCTGAAACTGGTACTTATTTCGATTTGGTTGAGAACCAACACGTGCCGGTGGAAGAGGCTATTCAGAAAGCTTATGGCGTAACGCCCGCGCAATTTGATCAGGCGGTAAAAGCTTACTTCCATTCCCTCACGCCTTTGTTCACAGCGCTCGATCAATCGAAGCAGCCAAATCCACCACAGAATCCGCCACAGGTTTACCAGTTCCCTGCGCCCGTGAGCCCGGAAGATAGCGCGATCATCGCAACGCCCATGCGCGAAGCGGATGCTCGCGCCAACGTGGCTGAAATCAAAACAAGGATTCCCGAACGCCGCGCTGCAGGCTTGCAGGAATTACAGTCGCTAGCCACAGCGGTCGACCCAGCAACTCTTCGCAAAGCCAGCAGTCAGAAATCCGATAAGAAGGACAGCACCCAACAAGGTCCTCTCATAGCCGCCAGCGGCAACGAGATCGCTCACCGAGCTCTCGCTTGGGATCACCTGCAGCACGGTGAATTCGATGCGGCTTCCGAAGAACTAAGCGATGCCGCAGCCCTCAACCCGCGTGACATGTGGATCCGTTATTACGTTTCGGTGCTGAAATACCGCGTCGCCAATGCTCGACACGCCGATATCCAGGGCCTGCCCAACATGATGCAGGATCTGCGCGCGGTGCTCGAGTGGTATCCGGAATTCGCCGACGCTTACGATCTGCTGGCCATAGCGCGTATGGTGGGCGGAGGTCCTATTGCAGCCTTGCAGGCGGAACGCGCCGCCATCCAACTCAGCCCGCGCAATCAGGAATATGTCTATCATCTGGCGCAAATTCATATTGAAGACAAGAAGTGGGACGCCGCTCGAACCTTGCTGGAACATTTGAAAAGCAGCGGCAATCCGCAAGTAGCGGCGGAAGCGCGCGAGCAGTTGAGCCAGTTGGCCAACCAGCAAAAGTATGGACTCTCGGCGGCTTCGAATGCTCCGAAATTCTCTCCGCAAAGTTCTCCCTTTGACGTTCTCGATCAGGACGCCGCCAAACGCGCCGCGGAGCAAACCTCGCACAATGCTGGGACTGCGGACAAGCGTCCGGCAAAGTTTTTTCAAGGCCGGCTGGTGGGCGTGGACTGCTCGAAATCTCCTGCAGCAGTGCTTACCGTCGCCTCCGGCGGAAAAATCATGAAGCTGCGCACGCCCGATTACAAATCACTGTTACTGATCGGCGCCGATTCGTTCTCCTGTGCCTGGAACGATCGATCGGTGTCGGTGAACTACAAGCCCGGCGGCGTATCTGACGGCGATTTGGTGTCGGTGGAACTGCGGTGACTATGCTTCGACTGCAGGTTTCCGTTGGCATTGGCCTCGTCCTCTAGTTGGAGGGGGCTTGCCCATGCGCCATTCCGAATGAGGCTGCCCCACTCGTCGCGCTTTTTGACGAGTGGGCACCACGGGCGTCAGTCCTTGGTTCGGTCGTCACAGACAATTCTTGAATTTCTGTGATAGAGGTTGGCGATGCCGACAAGACTGCATCGCTACTACGGCGCCGGATATCTTCACTTCCTTACGACCAGTTGCTATCAGCGAAGCGCTCTCCTCGGCACGCCATGGAGTCGCGATCTGTTTCTCGAAGTTATGGAACAGGTGCGCAGACGCTACCGCTTCGTGGTGGTTGGTTACGTGGTTATGCCCGAGCACGTTCATTTGTTATTCAGCGAACCGGAGCGTCGCGATCCGTCGGTGGTGATGAAAGCCCTCAAGCAGTCGTTCGCCCGGCGGGTCCTGGAAGGCTCCGCACCACTGCCGATGCGCGGCGATCATCTTTGTGGAATGCGGCGCTCACTGAGGGCCATGTTTGGCAACACCGATTCTACGATTTCGTCGTGTTCACCGAGAAGAAACGGATCGAGAAGCTGCGCTATATGCATCGCAATCCGGTGGTGCGCGGGCTTGTGCTGGAGCCGGAACAGTGGGACTGGAGTAGCTATCGCCATTACGCCGCAGGCGAGCGGGGACCGGTATTGGTCAATGAAGCGCAGAAAGCAGAACTGCGCGTGCGCCGGATGGCTTGATCAGATCGCTGCGCAAAACTGTCGGGGCCCGTGGTGCCCACTCGTCGAAAAACGCGACGAGTGGGGCAGCCGGTTGTCTTGGTAGTGTCCGAAAAAGCTTAAGATGGGCAAGCGCCCGCATGTCCTATGAATTCGGCACAGAGGAAACGCAGAATGGCTTCCTTCGTCAAGGCTGTCGGACCCTTGCTGGAGGAAAGGCGCGCTATGCATACTATACTTGGCGACTTCCTTACTGATCCCTTGCTGTGGATGTCACTGGTGATTCAGTTTTTGCTAGCGCTTGGTGGTGCGGGGGTTGCCCTAGCAGAAGATTGGGCCAAAAAACATCGCTGGTCTTTGTTGAGTTGTTTTGCGGTTCTTGGATTACTAGGAATGGGTGTTACAGCCAAGCAAGCGACAAACTCTGCGAAGGACGCTACTAAGCTCACGTCGGCCCTCGGAGATGTAGAGACTGAGACGAATGAAACAGGTCGATTAACCAAATTGAATACCGAGTTGCAACAGCGCCTCATTACACAAAGCGAAATGATCGTCTTCCTAGCTGAGAAGAATGCCGCCTCCAGCGCAAGAATCGACCAAAATACCCGTGGCCTAAGGGCCCAAATATTGGTCCTCTCTGGCAAGCGAAGACAGGGCAATGAATGGATTAAGCTAACGTCGCGGTTAACAGGCTCGCTTCGGGACTTTGCGAGAGATTGGCAATATGGGGAGGTAGATGGTTTGCGGAAGGCGGAATATGAAGTTCTAAATAACCGTACTCCTGTAATACAGGGTGACGAAAGAAGACAAAAGGAGCAGTACTTTGAGGACAAGATCGAGAGCGCCAATGAAAACTACAGGACCCTCCTTTTTAAGCTGCTTTCGGATGCGCGAGCTTTACAGCTCGCCCTCCTGAGCCAGATTTCTCAAGAAGCTCAACCCCCCGAGCAGAAGCAGAAAGACGAACAAGAAAGGGAATTTCTCGCTACGTTTTGGGATAGGCACAATTACGCGTTCAATTATTCGGACTGCTGCGACAATTTACCGGAGGTGGCGGACTATTTGGACACTCTTGCAGTTCGCGTCAAGGCGGCGTCGGAAGAATAGTGCCTGGTTGCTCCTCACAGACAGTACTTAAATTTCTGTGATAGAAGTTGCCGATGCCGACAAGACTGGATCGCTACTACGGTGCTGGATATCTTTACTTCATTACCATAAAAACTTATATGCGCAACAAACAGCAGGTTCCTCCACTGCGCCGTCCCCTTCGACTTCGCTCAGGGTCCGGCTCCGGTCGGAATGACAAGGTCGGGAAAGGTATCGGGGATATTGCTGTGACAGGCACCAATTGACTTAACCGGGCGGGAACCGGTACTGGTCAATGAGGCGCAGAAAGTGGAGCTGCGCGTGCGCCAGATTGCATGATCGGATCCGTGGAAAAACTATCAGCGTCCGTGGTGCCCACTCGTCGAAAACCGCGACGAGTGAGGCAGCCCCCAAATGATAAAGGGTGCGCGTTCTCCGCACACCCTTGCCCCTCAAGATATTCGACGCACTCGCGAGTCAGCATAAATCGGGGAGGGCACGTACTCGCAGAGGCCGGAGATCCGGGAGTTATCCGTCAACCTACACCCAAAGATTCGGACCGTCTGCCCGCTAGCGCACTCAAGTATGGGTAATATAGCTTGACAAACCTTTACAAACAGTCTTACATTCGTGCGTCGAAAGGTTCGACTCCTGCGAAGGTCGTCGGTTTTCGGGGGAGAGCCGATGGCCTTCGTTTTTGCTCAGTCCTCATTTGCTAACAACTCCGCTATTTCTTCCATGCTCCCGTTACGAGCGAATCTAGCCGGTCCTGCCTATCTTTCATCCATTTCGAATAATGTCTCTCTGCGCTCTTGATGGATTCGTGCGGGCTGGTCCAGCCGCCGTGACGAATGAGGCTGGTCCACTCGTCGCGGTTTTCGACGAGCGGCATCCCGGGCCTTAATTCCTAGTTCGCTCGTCACAAACAACACTTGAAGTTTTGTGATAGAGATTGCCGATGCGGACAAGACCGCATCGCTACTACGTGCGTTGGATATCTGCACTTCATTACCATAAAAACTAATACGCGCAACAAACAGCAGGTTCCTCCACTGCGCCGTTCCCTTCGACTTCGCTCAGGGTCCGGCTCCGGTCGGAATGACATTGAATGGTTTGTCGGCGAGAACCAATCGTGGGCTGTTCTCCGGTGCTCTCGGCGGGTTGCACAGGTCCTTCCTCAGGATGACAGCGCGCTTTAAAAAAGAAACCCTCCCGAGCGGGAGGGTAGGGAAATCGCAGCCAGCAGATTAGGCGCGGACGACGTTGCCCGCCTGAAAGCCTTTGGGGCCTTTCAGCAGATCGAACTCCACGGTCTCACCCTCATTGAGCGAGCGGTAGCCGTTCTCCTGGATTGCCGAAAAATGTACGAAGACATCCTCCCCCGTGGAGCGCTGGATAAATCCATATCCTTTCGCCCCGTTGAACCACTTCACTGTTCCCTTCTCTCTCACGGAAAAACTCCTTTCACTGTCGTGAAGAATTCGTTCCCCGAATTTCCCGTATTGTTGCTCCGGCGAACCGGAACTCCCCCTCAAGAAAAACGGTGGAACTCGGTCGCGCTTATGAGTGCCGAAGAAATCGCTCCAAAAGAAAAAGACTCCTTGAATTCAACAC
>JBAVQD010000256.1:0-2389 GCA_049693675.1 Candidatus Sulfotelmatobacter sp.
GCTCCTGCATGTGCCGGAAGAAAAAAGTCAGCAGCAGCGTGCGGATGTGCGATCCATCCACGTCAGCATCGGTCATCAAAATGATTTTTCCGTAGCGGACTTTTGTAGGATCGAAATCATCCTTGGCAATGCCGGTACCCAGCGCCGTAATCATGGCGCGAATTTCTTCGTGAGCCAGCATCTTGTCATAGCGCGCTTTTTCAACGTTAAGAATTTTTCCCTTAAGCGGCAGAATCGCCTGGAAGCGCCGATCGCGCCCCTGCTTCGCAGTCCCGCCGGCGGATTCACCTTCCACCAAAAACAATTCACAGCGATTCGGATCGCGCTCCGAACAATCCGCCAGTTTGCCCGGCAGTCCGCCAGAATCGAGCGCTCCCTTGCGCCGTGTTAAATCCCGCGCCTTCCGCGCCGCTTCGCGCGCCCGCGCCGCGTCCACGGCCTTGTTGATAATCTTCCGCGCCACAGTCGCGTTCTGTTCAAAAAACGCTCCCAACCGCTCATTAATAAACGCTTGAACTACTCCTGCGATATCGGAATTTAGTTTGCCTTTGGTTTGGCCTTCGAACTGGGGCTGCGGCAGCTTTACGCTGATCACCGCGACCAGGCCTTCGCGAACATCGTCACCGGTCAGATTTTCTTTGACGTCTTTGAACAAGCCCATCTGCTGCCCGGCGTAATTAATCGTGCGGGTAAGCGCCATGCGGAAGCCGGAGAGATGCGTGCCGCCATCGATGGTGTTGATGTTGTTCGCGAAGCTGAAAACCGACTCGGAATATCCGTCGTTGTACTGCAGGCCGATTTCCATGGCTACGCCACTGCGCTCGGCTTCCATGTAGATCGGTTTGTCGTGTAGCACTTGCTTGCCGCGATTCAGGTGCTTGATGAACTCGGCGATGCCGCCGTTGTATTTGAAGTCGGCGTGCTTGGCCTCGCCGGTTTTGGCGTCAGTCGAGCGCTCATCGGTGAGCGTGATCAGCAATCCCTTATTCAGAAACGCCAGTTCGCGCAGCCGCTGCGCGAGCGTGTCGTAGTTATATTCGGTTGCGGTGAAAATGCTGCGATCGGGAAGGAAGTGAACTTTCGTTCCACGCCGCTTAGCTGCGCCAGCCTTCTTCATTTTGCTGGTGGGCTCGCCCTTCGAGTAGGTCTGCTCCCAAGTCGCGCCATCGCGCCAGATTTCCAACTCGAGTTCTTCGCTCAGCGCGTTCACGCACGAAACGCCGACGCCGTGCAAACCGCCTGAAACCTTATAAGTGGACGAATCAAACTTTCCTCCTGCGTGCAGCGTCGTCATCACCACCTGCGCCGCGGAAATTTTTTCGCCGTCGATATCCATGTCATCCACGGGAATGCCACGGCCGTCGTCGATCACGGTGATGGAATTGTCGATGTGGATCGTGACTTCAATCTTGGTGGCAAAGCCGGCCAGCGCTTCGTCCACAGAATTGTCAACTACTTCATAAACCAGGTGGTGCAAACCCAGATCGCCGGTCGATCCGATGTACATCGCGGGACGTTTGCGCACCGCTTCCATGCCGCCGAGCACTTTGATGGAGTCGGCGTTATAGTCGTTCCTGGCGCCGCCATTATTTCCAGCGATCGGAGTCAAGCTTCCGTTTTTCGGTTTAGGTTCTACGATGGGGGTATTGATCTCTTTGGTGGCCATTCCACTCCATGGAGCACGCCCGATTTGTCTGGCAAACTTCCTGCGGGCGAACGCTCCGACTGACTCGCAAAAATCGCCCGGCGCAAGACCGAACCGTCCGCCTGCGCAACCGACCTCAAGTGATTGAAATTTAGTGTACTTAGGCCCGTTTAGCGACTATCAAATTATACCACGGAAAGGGCTCTTCCAGCGACCTTCGTGCGACCGTGAATCCGTTCGGTAAACGCTGGATTTACAAGGGTTTCTGCCGCCTGTTCGGCAACAGTCTTTGCTCTGACCAAGTTTACAAAGAAATCGCTCCCACAGTTTCTTTTCCGGCACCTGGTCGACGCTGCGGGTCATCTAAGTCCCAGACCCTGATAAAATAGTCGCACAGGAGTTACCAACTCAGAATGGCCGTTCCCGTATCGCAGATGTGGACCGTGTCGAGCTATGTTCTTAAGCAGAAGCTCGCCGGCCGCAAACAGTATCCGCTGGTGCTCATGCTCGAGCCGCTATTCCGCTGCAACCTGGCATGCGCCGGATGCGGCAAAATTCAATATCCCGCCCACATCCTGAAAAAAGATCTCACTCCGGAAGAATGTTTCCGCGCAGTCGATGAATGCGGAGCGCCCATGGTTTCCATTCCCGGCGGCGAGCCGCTCATGCATCCGCAGATCGGCGAGATAGTAGAAGGATTGGTAGCCCGCAAGAAATATATCTATCTCTGCACCAACGCTCTGC
>JBAVQD010000257.1:0-4509 GCA_049693675.1 Candidatus Sulfotelmatobacter sp.
ACCACTATATCGTTACGTCGCCGGACTTCTTTCGCGCAGAAGACAAGCTGCTGGCGGAGCAACCGCTGGAGCATTGGAAAGTATACATGCGCTGGCAGGCCATTCACCGTGCCGCACCTTATTTAAACAAGGCGATGGTCGATGAGAACTTCAACTTTTTTTCCCGCACTTTAGCCGGCCAGGAGGAACAACTTCCGCGCTGGCGGCGCTGCACACATTGGGCTGACCGCGATCTGGGAGAGGCCCTTGGCCAGGCTTATGTCGACCGCGCTTTCCCACCGGCGAGCAAGGCGCGCACGCTCGAGATGGTGCATGCCATCGAGAGCGCAATGCACGAGGACATCGAAAGCGCGAGTTGGATGACTCCCGCCACCAAAGAACAAGCCATCATCAAACTCAAGGGAATCGAAGACAAGATTGGATATCCTTCGCACTGGCGTGATTATTCCAGCGTAAAAATCACTCGTGACAACGATTTGGAAAATGTGGAGCACGCCTCCACATTCGAGTTCGAGCGTTGGGTCGCCAAGGTTGGAAAGCCGGTCGACCGCAGCGAGTGGACCATGACTCCGCCGACCATCAATGCGTACTACGATCCGCAATTGAACACCATTAATTTTCCCGCTGGCATTCTGCAGCCGCCGTTCTTCGAGAAGAACATGGACGATTCCGTGAACTACGGGGCGATTGGAATGGTGATCGGTCACGAACTCACGCACGGCTTCGACGATCAGGGTCGCAAGTTTGACGCTCACGGTAACCTGCGCGACTGGTGGACCTCCGAGGACGCCAAACAATATGACGAGCGCGGCAAGTGCATCTCCGACGAGTACACACAGGAGGTCCCGGAGGCGGGACCGGGCGTAAAGCAAAATGGTTTATTAACTCAGGGCGAGGATACGGCGGATAACGGCGGCATCCATCTTGCGTTGATGGCGCTTGAGGCCGATCTTAAAAAGCAAGGGAAATCGCTCGACGAGAAAGGTCCGGATGGCTGGACTTATCTGCAGCGCTTCTTCCTCGCGAATGCTTACTCGTGGTGCTCGAGCGTGCGGCCAGAAGTGGCTCGGCTGATCGTCACTACCAATCCGCACTCACTGCCGATCTTCCGCATCGACAATGTGGACTCCAATATGCCTGACTTCGCCAAGGCATTCGGCTGCAAGGCTGGCCAAAGGATGGTGCGGGCTAACGCGTGCCGGGTCTGGTAAAACTGAATCAGAGAATAAGGGGCCAGCCTTGCGGCTGGCCCTTTGCGTTGAGTTTGTTACTAGCGGATTCTAGCGATTGATGTCGTCTTTTGACTGCAAACGCTTGAGGTAGTTTTGTAAGTTGGATTTGTTGGCGTCGTCGGGTGCGCCGGGGAGAGCGGCCTGTATCTCCTTGACGGCTTTGTCGAAGTCGCCCTCGCCGCTGTAAACGCGGGCCAAGCCGACATGCGAGGTCCATTCGTCCGGGTATTTCTTAGCGGTGGAGCGATAGATGGCGAATGCTTCTTCCTGTTTCTTTTCCCCCTGCAACTGGCGCCCATAGAAGTAAAGCTGCTGGGGCGAGGCTTTTTCCAACGCCTTATTGCGGAATTCCGTAGCCGCATCTTTGCGACCCATCGCCTCAAGAATGTGCGACTTGTTGATCAGGTTATCGAAGCGCTCTTCCACTTTAATCGACTGATCTTCATCTTTCAGCGCCTCGTCCAAATTCGTTTTGGCGGCAAGGAAATATCCGGCAGCATCGTTCCAGCCTTCCCAGTAATACTGGTTGAGTCCACGTATTTGCCGGTGAATGCTGGCTTCAACGATGTCATTGACATTGACCCCAACCTTGAAGGGCACCGCGACCTTGTCCCAGCTCAGAGTGATTACAGTGGAGTCGGGTTTCACGTCGTCAAAATCGTAGGTCAGCGCATCATGGAACTCGGCGGCATGTGGCTTTACGGCGACGCGCAGCGCGTCCTCATCCTGCTTGTAACTGAAGCTTCCCCATGCAGTGGACATCTTCGAGAAAATCACCGTCCAATCATTTTCGCCAGGAATCATGTGCAGTCCATAGGTTCCCTTGTCCAGCGATTGACCTTCAATCGTGACCGGGTCGGTGAATGTGATGGTGGTATTTTCGTTGGCGCCGGCGCGCCATACATGTCCGTAAGGCACCAGCTTGCCCCAAATCTGCCGGCTATTGACGAGTGGGCGATGGTAGTTGATGGTGATGTCGGTAATGCCGATGCGCTGCGTGATAACGGCACGCTGACTTTGCAGGGGGAGATCAAGCATCAGGGTCTGCGCGTGGCAAAAACTGACTACCGACAAGAATCCTGAAAGCACGATCAGCAGGCGGTGAGCTCTGTGCATGGAAAGACTCCTCATTTTTGGTGGGTCTCGACAGCCAACTCAGGCGCAGCCCGGATGAAAACCTTGGATGCGGCTGCTGTGCCTGGTAGCTGTGCTGGTTGGCTTAGACGGACATAGGATGCCAAGGTAAGCGAGCAAAACAAATGAGCTTGCAGGTTAAAAGATCTCGTGGAAATCATCTTGGACCTGCATTCGCGGGTGCTGCGGCCGGGACAGCCAGCAGCTTCATGCGATTGAGAATAGTGGTCATCGCTTGATCGAAATTCTTGTCACGATTACCCAGCAAAATTGCTCCTCGCACATACTCTGTCAGATTCCATAGTGTGACGTGCGTTCTGGGATCGATGATCGCCAAGCGAAGCTGCCCGAGAACGGGAAGCCTTAGCCCCGTATCCGTAAGAACCCAACTGATTTCGAGAACCAGGTCGGCGTCGGCAGGTGAGGATACGATGTCGAACCGGCCCCAGTTTTTGACGGCAGCATAGAACTGGTTGTAAGGCCGGTCGGGGCCGCCGTCGAATACCGTTTGGTCGATTACGTTCTCAAAGCTTTCTCCGCCGGCATTGGATATGAATACCTTTTGGGCCGACGCGATCTGAGGGGGAACTGGCGCAGGCGCCGGTCCTTTCGCCTGCTGCGCGCCGATTCCCGGGAGTAGTCCCAGCATGACAACCAGCACGCAGAAGGCGCGTAAATGCATGGGTTTAAGGATGGTCCGGTTTGCAGTGTGGATCATCACGCGCAAATTCTGAATGCAAATAATCGAAGCAATGGTGGGCGCTATAGGATTCGAACCTATGACTTCCACCGTGTGAAGATGGCACTCTACCGCTGAGTTAAGCGCCCAACCGTTTCTATTCAAACAGTTGCAGCCGTTTCCGTCAACGTCGTGGGAACGTTTGGGAACGGAATCGAATTGACCATTCGGCTTTGTGCTTCCCGCTTGGCTGGTGTCACGGCTTGGACGTATCGGTCCATCGTGATACTCGCGTTTGCGTGACGCATGAGCGCCTGGGTGGTCGCAACGTCCGCGCCTTGGCTGTTTACCAGCGTCCCGTATGTGTGACGTAGCGTATGCCAACCAAGACGCTTCCCGATGCCTGCCCGAACAGCAGCAGGGCGGATGTGATCTTCCATTCCAGCCGTGGGCCAGTATGGTTGCTGCCCGTGCTTGTCAGGACTGGCGAAGATGTAATCGCCATCTTGATTGTACGGACAACGCCCACGCCAATTGAGCAGCACGTCAGCGAGTCCCGCGTCCAGCGGTACGGGCTTACGACTGGCCTCAGTCTTCATCGCGCCGATGTGCTGACGCACGATTCCACGGCTGAGACGAATCTCTCCCAGGCTGAATTTCATGTCCGCCCACTTGAGTGCAAGCAACTCGCTGACGCGGAGTCCGGTAGTGACTGCCACGTAGACGGCAGTGCGCCACGGGTCGGATAGTTCTCCGAGCAGCTTCCCAATCTCCTCAACCGTCAGCACATCTGGGACTCGCGTCCGCTTTGCTGACTGCCGGACTAACGTGATTGGATTGCGGTCAAAGAACTCCCAACGCATTGCGTGATTGTAAATGGCGTGCATGAGATTCCGTAGTTTCGCTCTGGTGCCATTCGCCAGTGGCAGAGTTCCAAGCCACTTCTCAACAGCAACGGTGCGAACATCGGAGAGCGAGAGTTGTTCCCACTTCGGCTGAATCCACGTCTTGAGATAACCTGCATAAACTTCTGCCGTGTAAGGCGTCTTGTTCGGCAGTTCATTCGCGGTGTAGTGGGTCACCAGTTCCGCCACGGTGCGGGGGGTTCTGGTTTCCTTGTTGACGTTTGCGCGGAGTGACTCACAAGCCTTCATCGCCGCTGACTTGCTTGGGAAATCCTCCACGGTGCCTACTTGCTCTTTCCGGTTGCTCTGCCCGTCACGATAGCGGAACACCCACACAGCGGGACCAGTTCGGCGCTTCTCGCGGTACAGACAACCACTTTGATATTTCCGTCTGCTCATTGAATCTCCTTTTGAGTGAGCAGGCGGGTGTTCTGGCCCGTCGAATGTAGCACAAGCCAGTCCGACAATTCACTGGCCCGATAGCGCCAGTACTTTCCGATGCGGTACGCGGGGATCTCGCCACGCCGCGCCATGCGCTGCACGGTTTTCGGATGTAGCC
>JBAVQD010000258.1:0-12957 GCA_049693675.1 Candidatus Sulfotelmatobacter sp.
TTCGAGTTCGAGGCCGTTTGCGGGACTTTGCCTGGGACGCAAAATCGGTTGTTGGGAAATGGGAACGGCGCGGCCATTCAGTCTGTTTAGCGACCCTTCGAAAAGCTGCTTCCAGCGTTGCTGGTCCAGCGGCTGCGAAAAAATCGGTTTGCGGTTCATATTCAGAATCCTCGTGAGAGCTTCATCGAACCAGTAAATTGTTATCTATTCCGCTTTTCTCCAAAATAGGGTGATCGCCTGACCGTGCCAACATTCGGTCCCTATGCTGTAACCCATTTTGTCCTAGACCTTGCTAAACTATCTCGGCCTTGGAGGAGTCCAATGGACGCGCCGCATGAATATTCTTGATCTAGTCGTTGGCAAGCCCATCAAAACCACGGACGAACGCGCCGAGCAGATTGGGCCGACGCAGGGCGTTCCAATCTTTGGTCTTGACGGGCTGAGCTCCGCCGCCTACGGCCCAGAAGCGGCCCTTAGTCTTCTGATTCCCCTCGGCCTGCTGGGCGTTCGTTATATTGTTCCCGTCAGCGCCGCCATCATCACGCTGCTGGTGATTGTGTATTTTTCTTATCGCCAGACCATCGCCGCTTACCCCTCCGGCGGCGGTTCTTACACCGTGGCTCGATTCAATCTCGGCTCGTCCGCGGGACTGCTCGCAGCCGCTGCGCTGCTTGCTGACTACATTCTTACGGCTGCGGTGGGGATCTCGGCAGGAGTGGGTGCATTAATCTCGGCGGTGCCGTCGCTGCTGCCGCACACAGTCTCTATTTGTCTGGGAATTCTGATTGTTATTACCATTCTCAACCTTCGCGGAGTTCGCGAGGCGGGCACGGTTTTTGCGGTTCCTACTTACTTGTTTGTGGGCACGTTGCTGGTCACGATCGTCGCGGGAGTGATGCGGGTGCTGTTCAGTGGCGGGCACCCGAGCCCGGTGGTTGCCCCGCCGGCCCCTCCGGGCGCCGTCACAGCCGTGACCTTTTGGTTGCTGCTGAAGGTCTTCGCCAGCGGCTGCACGGCATTAACTGGCGTGGAGGCGGTGAGCAACGGCGTGAAGGCTTTTCGCGAACCGGCGGTAAAGAACGCCCAGCGCACTTTGACGGTGATCATTTTTCTTCTGGCAGTCTTGCTGGCGGGAATCTCTTATCTGGTCAAGGTTTACGGGATCGCCGCGACTGACCCGGGGCGTCCCGGATATCAGAGCGTTCTTTCCATGCTGACGGCGGCGGTTTTCGGCAAAGGATTTTTTTACTATGTGACGATTGGATCGATCCTCGTCGTGTTATCTCTGTCGGCCAACACAGCGTTTGCCGATTTTCCCCGGCTCTGCCGAGCGATTGCGCAGAATAATTACTTGCCGCACGTCTTCGGCTATCGGGGACGCCGTCTGGTCTATACCTACGGCATCGTTGTTTTGGCATTGCTGTGTGGCGGCGTTCTCCTGCTGTTCGGCGGAATCACGGACCGGCTTATCCCGCTCTATGCCGTGGGCGCGTTTCTGGCTTTCACGCTTTCGCAAGCCGGCATGGTGATGCACTGGAAGAAAAATCGCGGCCCTCACTGGCTGAAGAGTGCCTTCGTAAATGGGCTGGGAGCAACGGTAACCGGCATCACCACTGCGGTGGTGTTAGTTGCGAAATTCGCGGAAGGCGCCTGGATCACTCTGCTTTTTATTCCCTTCACCATCGTGTGCTTCGTGCTGGTGCGTCGCCACTATCACGCGGTGAAAGTCCTCACCAGCTGTAGAGAACCTGTCAATGTTGCCCACCTGAGCCAGCATCCGATTGCGGTGATTGCAGTCGATCGCTGGAGCAATATCACCTGCCAGGGACTCCAATTTGCCGCTCGCCTTTCTCCTGAGGTGATTGCCGTGCACGTGGAACCCAACGAGCACTCCGAATTGCTCGAGGACGATTGGGAGCAATACGTCGACAAACCTTTTCGCGAGGCTGGCAAAGAGCCGCCCCGGCTACACGTTCTGCCGTCCCCGTATCGCTTTGTGATCGTTCCGTTTGTGCAGTTCATTCTGGATCTGTCGAAAAAACATCCCGAACGCAGCATTGTGGTTGTGATCCCGGAGTTGGTCGAAGACAGATGGTACGAATACTTTCTTCACAACCAGCGAGGGCGGCTTCTGGAATGGGTTCTTCTCGCGCGCGGGAACGAAAAGATATTTACCGTGAGTGCTCCGTGGTACATCGGGAAGCGAATTGATTCGGAGAAGGAGTCGAAATCGCTAAAGAATTAATTCTCATTGGGGTTTTGCGGAGACTGGATCGTTTTCCTGCTTCACCATGGTCGCGTCGGGGGTTTTCGCGTCAGGCGGCGCCTTCGTTTCCAGACTTTTATAATCCTTATATTCGATGGAAAGATAGGCTACGCCGCCGAGCCGAATGACGCTCTCCGTGCGGTTTTCCGCCGGTAGCCAGAAGTCGCCGACTTTCACGTACCTGTGTTTGACGTCGGTTTTCTTGATCCAGAAGGATGGATTCTTTCCCGGCTCGCCTTCGATTCGCTTTACCGCAAAATCCTTGGCATCGACCCAGATCTTTCCTCGATAAAGGAATTTGTTTTTCGTCCTCGGCGTCAGATTCAGCACGTAGCGTGCACCGTCCGCCGAAGTTTCATAGGCGGCGAGGGTGAAATCATAATTGTCCGTGGTCAGAGCGCTTTGCCGCCGGTTTTCTTCATTGCCGGCCTCTTGTTCGCCCTCCAGCAATCTATTGAAAACATGATCGATAATGAACTTTGATCCGCTCTCCGAGACCACGCTGAACTGCTTTGAATTCGGAGCGTGATAAACCATACTCACAGTCATTTCCGCGCTACGATCGCTGGGGAAGCCGCGGTACTGCATGCTGTAGAGGCGTGTTACCTGGTAATGATCCAATGCTGCAGCCCGCTCCGCGTTCCTTTCTTGTAGCCGTTTGACCACCTGCTGCACGGTCAAAGGTGCGGTTGCAATTGTGTACGGAGTGGGAGTCGAGTCGAAACTCTGGTTTGCTGGCTGGCACATCGCGGCAAAACTCCAGCCCAGCAAGAGCGGCAGCCCTATCCCGTATCGAAAACCTAGGTTTTTCATGGAGTCCAATCGAAGAGCTACTCCAGTTTACGCCACATAAGTGAGCAGAACAGACATATGTGTGCAGCCCGAGGTCTTTATTTCCCGCAATGCTACCGGACTGATTGTGTCGGGAAAATCTTTGTTTCTAGTCGATGCCTAACTGCCTCTGGATCTGCTCCAGCGGCACGCCTTTGGTTTCCGGAACCATCGTCTTTACCCAAATCAACTGGAGAACCATCATCCCGGCAAAAAAGGAGAAAACGTAACCCGGCTGAAAGGCGGATACCATCTTCGGAAAGAACGTCGTGAGCAGGGCGGCGAAAACCCAATGGGTGAAACTACCAAGCGTCTGACCTTCCGCGCGATGACGATTGGGAAATATCTCGGAAATGAAAACCCAAATCACTGTGCCCTGGCCGACCGAATGTGCGGCGATGAAAGCGAAGATACAGATTGGCACCAGCGTGAGATGCCCCGTAAAGAAAGCCCAGGCAACGAGCCCGAGCGAGGCTATGTAGCCAAACGAGCCAACATAAAGAAGCGTGCGCCGGCCCAGCCGATCAATCAGCCAAAGCCCGACAAAAGTAAAAACGAGATTGGTGGCGCCAATGCCGATCGACTGCAGCAGAGCGGCTTTTGCGCCAAGTCCCGTAAGCTCAAAGATGCGCGGCGCGAAATACAAAATGGCATTGATGCCGGAAAGCTGGTTAAAAAACGCAATCAGGATGGCGAGCAGGATTGGTTTGCGAAGACGTTTGGTCCAGAAATGTCCGGACGAAACTTTCTCGGTAGAGGCAGAAATAATGGCGTCGGCTTGGGCCGCAATCTCGGCTTCGGAAGCTTCCGGTTCGATGCGTTGTAGAACTCGCATGCCGGCGGCGCGGTCGTCTTTCCGGCTCAAGAGCCAGCGCGGGCTCTCCGGCAGCCCAAAACAAAATACAGCGTAAAGAAAGGAAGGAAACGCGGCTACACCCAGCATCCAGCGCCAGGCATTTGGGCCAGTGCCTGCGAGCAAGGCATTCGAAACGTAAGCGATCAAGATGCCAAAAACAATGTTGAACTGGAACATTCCAGCCAGTTGACCGCGATGCTTCGCGGGTGCGATTTCCGCGATGTACATGGGAGCGACGACGGTCGAAATGCCGATTCCCAAGCCGCCGATGACGCGCGCAATAATAAAGACCGTGACATTGGGCGCCAGGCCCGATCCCACTGCACCGGCAAAATAAAGAACGCCGATCCAAAGCAGCGTGGCTTTGCGCCCGAACCTGTCGGCTGGCCAACCCCCGAGCAGCGAGCCAACTACAGTTCCGTAAAGCGCCGAAGCCATGGCGATGCCATGCAGTCCGGGACTCAGTCCCCAGAGCGTCTGAATTGTTTTCTCGGCTCCGGAAATCACCACCGTGTCGAAACCGAAGAGAAATCCGGCGAGAGCCGAGGTGAGCGACCAGAAGAAGATGCGGCTATTCATAAGTGGGAGGAACGTTGCTTACCAACAGCCGTGCAATTTCACGTAGCGATTTTTCGGGCACTTCACTCTGAATCTTTCGACAAGACAGACCTGGCAACGGGCTCGAAATCAGCATCAACCCTTGGTCAGCGGATACCCTTTTTCCCGCCACTCGCGAATTCCGCCGTCCATCGAGATGACGTTCTTATATCCCATCTTCTGCAAATTGTCAGCCGCCAATGCGGAGCGAAAGCCTCCGCCGCAGTAAAGCACGATCTCTGCGTTGAGGTCGGGAATGCGGCCCTCGATGTCGCGTTCAATGACGCCTTTGCCCAGATGAATGGCGCTGGGCAGGTGGTCCTTGGCGAATTCACTCTCTTCGCGAACGTCGACCAGTTGAAACTTCTCGCCCTTATCGATTTTTTTCTTCACTTCGTCGACATTGGTTTCGCGAACGCGCGATTTCGCGTCGTCCACAATCTTAAGAAAGCGTGGAGGATGTTGATGCGCCATGAGATCTCCTCATTCCAAAATAAGTTAATGATCAGTATCGTACCAAGCGCCGCCGCATCGCGCATCGTCCCAAAATCGTTAACGGGCTTCTTAGCGTGTTCGCGCGTGAGACTTGGTGTCCGTTCGCGGTTCATCGACTTCTCCGATAGCATGGGTGAGTGAGTAAACATCCGCACAGTCCTAGCCTGGGTCTGGCGCGAACTTTATCCAAACTCGGGTACTGCTCCCGCTCGAAAGCAGTAGAGTTGATTCGCACTGGCCGCGTGACCGTGAATGGAAAGCTGCGTCGACATTTAGAAACAATTGTTTCTGGACAGCGCGATAAGATTGCCGTTGATGGGAAAACGGTAGAGCCCGGCAAGAAAATCTATCTCATGCTCAACAAGCCGCGCGGCGTAATTACTACGGCCTCGGATGAAAAAGGCCGCGAGACAATCTACGGGCTGCTGAACAGCGGTTCTCAAGCGATGAGTTTGACCGAGGAAGGCTGGCCTTGGGTTGCTCCGGTTGGTCGCCTGGACAAAGCCAGCGAAGGATTGCTGCTCTTGACCAATGATTCCGCATGGGGAGCCCGCATTGCCGCGCCGGAAACACATTTGAACAAGACCTATCACGTGCAGATTGCAACCCTTGCCGATGAACGATTTATTCAGAATTTAGTCAGCGGTGTCGAAACGAAAGGCAGGAGCGTGCTGCGAGCCAAGCAGGCTCGCCAACTACGCGCGGGACAAAAAAACTGCTGGCTCGAAATTGTTCTGGATGAAGGGAAGAATCGCCAGATTCGCCGCATGATGGAGGGCCTGGGCGTAGAAGTCCTGCGATTGATTCGCGTCGCCATTGGGCCGCTACAACTGGGCGATCTGGCCAAAGGCGAGCACCGTGGACTTACGCCGGAAGAAAAACGGATGCTTGATCGCGCATTGCGAGAAAAAAATTGATGAACGATTTAATTTTCCTTTCCGCCGTTTCCATGGCGGAGAAAATCCGCAGAAAAGAAATCTCTCCGGTAGAGCTGGTGGATGCACATCTCGCACAGATCGAAAGACTGAATCCAAAAGTGAATGCGTTCATTCAGGTCGATTCCGAAAGGGTGCGTCAGGCCAGCCGAGATGCAGAGAGAGTCGTACGAACGCGGGGAAAAATTGGTCCCTTGCACGGAGTTCCGGTCAGCATCAAGAGTTCTATTAGCGTGGAGGGCCTGCGATGGGAGGCCGGAACCCGTCTGCGCAAAGGATTGGTCGCGCGACAAGATGCTCCGCTGGTCGCGCGCCTGAAAAATGCCGGCGCGATTATCCTGGGCGTGACCAACGCACCTGAATTGCTGATGGCGTGGGAAACCGACAACCTGCTCCATGGCCGCACCAACAGCCCATGGGATTTGGAGCGGACACCGGGCGGTTCCAGCGGCGGCGAGGCGGCGGCGATTGCCGCTGGAATGTCCGCGGGAGGAGTGGGAAGTGACGGTGGCGGATCGATTCGCGTGCCCGCCCATTTCAGCGGCATCTGTGGACTGAAGCCTACTCCCGGCCGCATTCCGGCTACTGGACATTTTCCAGAATCCGCTGGTCCGTTTGCCGCGATAGGAGTCGTTGGTCCGATGGCGCGCACAGTTGCCGACTTAAGATTGTTTTTCGAGGTCATGCAGGGACCTGACATCGGTGATACGAATGCCGCGCCCGTTCCGCTCCGCTGGCCCAGCGAAAGCGAAGCCAGAAAACTGAGAATAGGTTATTTCGAAGATGATGGCCGCACCCCAGTCACTGGGGAAACTCGCGCGGCAATACGCACTGCCGCAGAAGCCTTGCGCACCGCCGGATTTAGCGTTGAACCCTTTGTGCCGCAGGGGTTGGAAGCGGCGCGGCAGCTGTGGTGGAAATATTTTGTAGTTGCCGGGGGCATGCTGTTGAGGCCGATGTTCGATGGCTGCGAGTCAGATCTCAGTCCCATCCTGAAAGAGTTTCTCGAGGGTTGCGCGGGTGAGCCGGTTCACACCGGAACGTCGCTGCTCGACGCATGGATTCAGCGTGATGTTTTGCGCGCGCAATTTTTCGCGCAGATGCAGCAATATCCAATCCTATTGTGTCCGGCAGCTGCTATTCCCGCGTTTCGACACGGCGAGCGAAGTTGGCAGATTGAAGGCAAGATGGTTGGTTATCTCGACGCCTGGAGTTACACCGAATTTTTTAATCTGTTGGGCAATCCTGCCGCAGTGATTCCAGTAGGCTGCTCGCTCGATGGACTGCCTATCGGCGTGCAGATCGTGGGGCGGCCGTGGGAAGAGGAGAACGTATTGACAGTTGCGGCTGCGTTAGAACGTCGATGTGGCGCGTGGAAAATTCCCCCGCTTGCTCAAACAGATTGCAAGAGACTGGATTAGTATTTTTGGACTATTCCATCCTGGCCTCCATCTGAGTAAGTTGGTTCGCACGATCTCAGTCACTGTGGGGCTGATGTCTGCGATAACGTTTGTCAGCGGCAAACATCCGACTATTTCGATGCAAAAGCCATCATCGCCGGAGGGTTTCATTGGCCGAGCCTTGTCCTGGCTTGTGCCTTTTCTGGCAGTTTCGGCGGTTTACCTTTATACGTTTCCTCAAGCGACTATCTTCTATGCCGGAGTCGTGCTGCTACATGCCTTCGCCGGAGTGATCACCGCTGCATTATTGCTGATCGCACTGCTACGATTGCTTCGCAACGGAAGTTTTCTCGCTCGCGCCGGGTGGTTGCTCATCACCGCAGGCGCGGTTCTCGGAATCATCCTCATCAAAACGGGCACGCCGCGCGCCGAGTGGAACTGGCTTTACTTCCATATCGTAATCTCGGTGATTGGTGTTGGCCTTTTACTTGCCGATAATTTAGGGAGCCGGGGTTGGCTAGGTTCCCGCACCGGTGCCGCAGCCCTGCGCGCGGGCATCTGCCTCGTTGTCCTTGCTGGGATCGGCTATGGTTCCCGCTACATCCGCGAAAGTTGGCAGACGCGCAACCGCATTCAAAATCCCACCATGCCGCCCGACAATATGAACGGCGAGGGCGATGGTCCAGAGGGTGCATTCTTTCCCAGTTCCGCGCAAATCTATGGAAAGCAAAAAATCCCCAGCAAGTTTTTCATGGAGTCAGATTCCTGCAAGCGCTGCCACGAAGATATCTACAACCAATGGTTCAGCTCGGCGCACCATTTTTCTTCGTTTAATAATCAGTGGTATCGGAAGGCGATCGAATACATGCAGGATACGGTCGGTACCAAGCCCTCGAAATGGTGCGGCGGATGCCACGATCCCGCCGTGCTTTACAGCGGCTTGATGGATACACCGATCAAGCAGATCGTGCATCGCCCAGAATCACAGGCCGGACTGGGTTGCATGATGTGCCATTCCATCGCTCGCGTTAAGAGCACCATGGGCCAGGCCGATTTTTATCTCGAGTACCCCAAGCTCCACGAATTGGCCGCGACGAAGAATCCGGTAGCGCGTGCGCTGCACGATTTCGTGATCCGTCTGAACCCCGAGCCGCATCGCCGGGTTTTTCTCAAACCGTTCATGCGCACCCAGACTGCGGAATTTTGTTCGACGTGTCACAAAGTGCATCTCGATGCTCCGGTGAATCACTATCGCTGGCTCCGCGGCTTCAACGAATATGACAACTGGCAAGCCAGCGGAGTCTCCGGGCAGGGAGCGCGCTCGTTCTACTATCCGCCCAAGCCGCAGCAGTGCGCTGATTGCCACATGCCCGCGGAGCCTTCAAAAGATGCCGGCAATGTGAACGGGTTCGTGCACTCGCATCGTTTTCCGGCTGCCAATACCGCAGTGCCCACAGCCAATGACGACACTGCACAACTGAAACTCACCGAGGGATTCCTGAAGAGCGGCGCTCTCACGGTAGATATTTTTGCCCTGTCTCCGGCACAAGCACCGGTGAAATCGGGCGCAAACAGTCAATCGGACCTGGCCACAACATTCGCCGTAGGCGAAGAAGCAGAGGCCAAAATAACTCCGGGCGCCGAAGGCCAAGTTGCGCCGGTAACCGCCCCGCTGGACCGCGTGCGGCCAGCACTGCGCCGCGGCGATACGGTGCGCGTGGATGTTGTGGTGCGCACAAAAAAAGTTGGCCACTTTTTTCCCGGCGGTACGGTCGACGCCTACGATACCTGGCTTGAGTTGAAAGGCACCGACGACAAAGGCCAGATTATCTTTTGGAGCGGGATGGTCGAGGACAACGGCAAGGGTCCGGTCGAAAAAGGCGCGCACTTTTATCGCTCGCTACAGATCGACGAACATGGCAACCCTATCAACAAGCGCAACGCCTGGGCTACGCGCGCCGTCGTTTATGTGCGGCTTATTCCACCGGGAGCCGCCGACACAGTGCATTACCGCATGTCGATTCCGGAAAACGCCGGCAGCAAAATTACTCTGCATGCGCGGCTGTGCTATCGCAAATTCTCATGGTTCAATACGCAGTTTGCTTTCGTAGGCGAACCCGATGAGAAGTCCGGTCATCACGTCGCGCCTGATTTCGATGATCGCCCCTTACTGTTCACGAAGTCGATCGAGGGCGTCTCGGCGAAGGAAGAAAAGATTCCCGATGTACCCATCGTAACGGTTGCGGAAGATGAAGTGACGCTTCCGGTAGTCGCGCATAATGCGCCGGCCGCAGAGCCGAAAACGATTACTCTCAAAGATGAATGGCAGCGCTGGAACGATTACGGAATCGGCCTGTTTCTGCAGGGCGACCTGAAGGGCGCAGCGGCTGCGTTCCAGAAAGTGACGGAGGCTGATCCAAATAATCCAGACGGCTGGGTGAATATTGGACGTTGCGCCGTGCAGGAAGGCGACATGGAGCGCGCCCGCACCGTACTTGAGAAAGCTTTGTCGTTGTCTCCGAACCTTGCGCGCGCTAACTATTTCTACGCCCGCGTGCTGCGCTCCGATGGAAACTATGACGGAGCTGCGGCCCGCTTGCGCATCGTACTCGCGCAGTATCCGCGCGACCGCGTCGCCCTCAACGATTTCGGCCGCATTCTGTTTCTCGAGCGCAGATATCAAGAGGCGGTGAAGACGCTTCAATCCGTGTTAGCGATCGATCCTGAAGACTTGCAGGCGCATTACAATCTGATGCTCTGCTACAACGGACTGGGAAACGAAAAGCTGGCCAAGGAGCACGAATCCCGCTACCTGCGCTTTAAGGCGGACGAGTCGTCGCAGGCGATCACCGGTCCCTATCGGCAGTCGCATCCGGAAGATAACAATGAGCGGCAGGCCGTGCATGAACATGTCTCTGTTCCACTACCGGCGCTCGCGCACCATGTAGAGCGAGCTGCCCTTCAACACGCTCAGAGGAGGCTCGCGTCTGTCCGGCCGCGCAACGCCCGGCTTGCTTCAACCACTGCGTCCGCGGGAGCCTCACAATGATGGGTGCTTCTCGAAGATTTTTTTTTGTCTCAGTGTCTCTGTGTATACTGGCTTGGACGCCTGCAAGGAGCCATGCTCAACAGATTCATTTCCGCGACATCACAAAGCAAGCAGGAATCCATTTCACCCATAACGACGGCGCCTTCGGAAAAAAGTGGCTGCCTGAAACGATGGGCCCAGGCTGCGCCTTCATCGATTACGACAACGATGGCTATCCCGATATTCTGCTGGTAAATGGCACCGATTTCGCTGGCCATCCTCACGCTGGACCGACCACTCCAAAGCTCTATCACAACAATCGGAATGGAACCTTCACTGATGTGACCCGGCAGGCCGGATTGGCGGTGCCGATGTTCGGGCTGGGAGTCGCGGTCGGTGATTATGACAACGATGGCTTCGACGATCTCTTCATCACCGCGCTGGGTCAAAGCCATCTCTTTCACAACAATGGCAACGGAACATTTACGGACGTAACTAAGGCCGCGGGAATGTGGGGTCCAAGTGAGTTTTCCACCAGCGCCGCGTGGGTGGATTACGATCGTGACGGCAAGCTCGACCTGGTCGTCGCAAACTACGTTCGCTGGAGCGAAGAGACCGACCTTTATTGCACGATCGATGGCGCGCATAAATCTTACTGCACACCGGAATCGTACAAAGGCACGTCAGTGCGTTTGTGGCACAACCTGGGCGGCGGAAAATTTGAAGACGCCACACAAAAGGCAGGTCTCGGCGACCCCACTTCAAAAAGCCTGGGCATCAGCATTCTCGATTACAACGACGACGGATGGCCCGACATCCTGATCGCCAATGACACTCAGCCCAACAAACTCTATCTGAACAAAAAAGATGGAACGTTCGAGGAACGGGGCATTCCCGCCGGAATCGCCTTCAGCGAGGACGGTATCGCCCGCGCTGGTATGGGCGTGGACGCAGCGGATTATGATCGCAGCGGCCATCCCAGCGTCCTCATCAGCAACTTCGCCAATCAGATGGTTTCGCTTTACCACAACGAAGGGAACGGTTTGTTTGTGGACGAAGCTCCGCAGTCTGAGGTCGGCCGCGCCACTCTAGTCACGCTGGGTTTCGGGTGTTTCTTTTTCGATTACGATAACGACGGCTGGCCTGACATTTTCGTCGCCGATGGCCACATTGAAGATCAGATCGAGCGCGTGCAAAAACGCGTCAGCTATGCCGAACCTTCTCATCTTTTTCGCAATCTGGGCGATGGCAAGTTCCAGGAAGTCACGGCACAGATGGGGCAGGCCTTTGCCGCTCCAAGAGTGGCGCGGGGCGCGGCCTACGCCGATATCGACAACGACGGGTATCTCGATGTTCTGGTCACCACCAATTCCGGTCCAGCTTACCTATTCCATAACGAAGGCGGATTGAATCACAGCCTGAGGCTGAAATTGGTGGGAACCAAGTCGAATCGTGATGGAATCGGCGCGGTGGTGCGTGTGACCTCCAACAACTCTAAAGATAGGCAGTGGAAGATGTTGCGTTCCGGATCGAGCTATCTCTCGCAGAGCGAACTGGTGCTCACGTTTGGATTGGGCGCGCAAACCAAAGCAGACAACATTGAAATTCAATGGCCGAGCGGGCAAGTGGATAAATTCTCCAATGTAAACGCCGGGCAAACTGTCACGGTACAGGAAGGGAAGGGCGTGATCGCGAACCGGCCCTACGGCAAGGATACAAAATAATCAACCACGAAGGACACGAGGTATCACGAAGAAATCCCAACCACACCTGGCTTTCCTTAGTGTGCCATCGAGCCCTTTGTGGTTAAATTCCTATCAATGATTCCGCGAATTTCTGTTGTGCTCGGTGGTATATTCCTGGCCGCATTCGGCGTCTTCCCCACGCCGCAAACTCAAGCCAATGCCAATCCGGCTGAGGCCGCGCGTCTGAACAACCTGGGCGCTGCCTACATGAACCAACAGCTTTTCGAGAAGGCGTTGAAATCGTTTCAGCAAGCCGCCGAGCTCGATCCCAAGCTCACGATGGCAAAACTGAATGAAGGTATCGCGCTCCTGAATCTGCAGAAGATCGACGACGCCAAGGCACTGCTGGAAGATGCGCTGAAACAGGATCCCAGGAATCCCTATGCCTGGTACAACCTGGGGCTGTTCGCCAAAAATACGGGTGATGCTCAAGCGGCGATTGACGCTTTTCATCATGTAGTGGAGATCGATCCGAACGACGCTGACACGTGGTATTTTCTCGGTACGGCCTACGTGCAAGCCAAACAGTTTCCGCAAGCCATCGATGCTTTTCAGCACGCGCTCAAGATAAATCCGCTGCACGCCTCCGCTGAATTCGGATTGTCGCGTGCCTATCAGCAATCGGCCGACCTCGATCACGCCCGCGAGCACCTGAAAAAATTCCAATACATCACGCAAAATAAAATTGGCGCGCCCATGAGCCTGGCTTATGGCGAGCAGGGGAAATATTCGCGTGCGGTGGAATCGCCCTCGGCGGTGTTGAAGGCGCCAGCGCAGATCAAGGTGCGGTTTGTGGATGTGACG
>JBAVQD010000259.1:0-14201 GCA_049693675.1 Candidatus Sulfotelmatobacter sp.
TCTGCAACCACTCTGCTATTGCCAGAGGAGTACTGACGAGTCGCATGAATCGGATTATTGGTTCACGAGCGGAAAATATATAACGTTGTCAGTCAACCCGTCATCGAGAGCGTCCCTGGCGCGTGCAATGCAGCGCCTGCGTCATTGCCTCTACCAAAAGCTGGTTCTCGAAGCGGGTGCGTACACCGATCCGGAAGTAGTGTTCATCCAACCCCTCGAAATTTGCGCAGGACCGGATGACAACACGATGCTTAACAATGAGTCTTCGCCAGAGATCAAGGCCATTCCGGTCTTCATCGGTTTTCACCAGCAGGTAATTGGCCGCGCTGGGAAAGACTCTGAGCCCAAGTGACTGCAGCCGATCGGCCAACCATCCGCGCTCCCGTGCATTTATCTCGCGAGTTGCGGCAATAGAAGCCTGATCCTGCAACGCCAATCGTGCTGCTTCCGCAGCAATCGAGTCCACAGGCCACGCCGGCACACATGCTTCCATGGCAGATCGCATCTCCGGATGAGCAACGGCATAGGCAACGCGCAACCCAGGCATCGCAAACAACTTGGTCAACGAGCGCAAAACCACCAAGCCGTGCGATTTCGCGGCCGTTTGGGACAGACTCTCTCCAGGCACATAGTCAATAAAAGCCTCATCGACGATGGTGGTTACGCCCAGCGCAAACGCCACTTTGTGCAATCGGCCCAATTTTTCCGCGCGCATAAGCCGCCCAGATGGGCTTTGCGGATTGGCCAGCAGCACAGCTTGCGCACCCGTGGCCTTCAGTTCGGCGACCACCCGCCCTGCATCAATCGAAAACCCCTCTCCTGACGCGCCAGTCAAAGCGCAGAACTCCGTGCCGCACGCGCCGAGAAGGTTCCGGTATTCGGTGAACGCGGGAACCGGAACCAGGCACTTGCGCAGGCCGAGCGCACGAACGGCAGCGTCGAGCAGTGGCATCACTCCATTGCCGATCGCAACCGCCGGCACATCAACATCTACGTACTCGGCAATTGCCTGTTTCAGAGTCGAGTAGTGCATGTCCGGGTATGTGCATAACACTTGTCGCGCACGGATGGCGTCGCAAAGCGTTGCAACGAGAGCATCGGACGGGGGCAGCGGATGAATGCTGGCGCTGAAATCGATTAGCGATGTCTCCGGTATATCAAACTCCGAGGCCAACTCACGCAGCTGTCCTCCATGCGCCGGCAAGAAGTTGCTAGGCATCTTTCTTTCTCAGCGCGAAGAACAGCGCTCCTCCAAATCCAAGAAGCGAAGCCAGAGCCACCGCCTTCCACGCACGGCGCGTGGCATAACGGTTTGGCGGCGGAAATTCGTCGCCAAGATGCGCTGACACCGTCACTTCGTTTCCATACGGGTTCGCCCCGCCAAGCCGGACTCCGAGCGCGCCGGCCATTGCCGCCTCCACTTGTCCTGCATTCGGACTGGCGTGCTTACCTCCGTCGCGGAGCCAAATCCGCCAACCGCGAAGGCCACTGGCTTCGGGAACCCACCCGGCAGCAAGACACAGCAGAAGCGCCGAGATGCGCGCCGGGATATAGTTTGCGGCGTCATCCATGCGAGCCGCTACCCTGCCGAAGTAAAGATATTTCTCGTCTCTGTGCCCAATCATCGAATCGAGCGTATTCACTGCCTTGTATGCCATAGCCAAAGGCACTCCTCCGAGCGCCAAATAAAAAAGCGGCGCAACGATGCCATCCGACAGGCTTTCGGCAAGTGTTTCCACCACAGCCCTGCAGACTTCTCTTTCATCGAGTTCGTTCGTATCCCGGCCAACGATGCGTGCGAGACGCTGACGCGTTCGCACCAGATCTCCGGTCTCCATCGTGCTCATCACCTCTGCGGCCTCGTCGAGCAGGTTGCGTGTCGCAAGGCAGGTGGACGCTAGCCACACTTCCGCGGTGATCCCGAGCACCCGATGGATGCGCCGCGCCTGCCTCAAGATCGCATAAGCACAGAACGCGGACGCAGCAGGCACGCCAATCGCGATGATCCCGCCCGCAGCCAGTTCAAGACATTTTCCAGAACCACGGCGGCGAAGAACCCGCCCAGAAGCGCCAATGCTCCAACCGATTAGCCGCACCGGATGCGGCATCCATTCAGGGTCGCCGACGCACCAGTCGAGCGCATAGGCGGCAGCGAATTCCGCAGGCCGCATCAGGAAAGCCTCCTCTCAGCTCGATCCCCGCGAAGCGGCAGACCGACCATCCCAAAGATGGCATTGAGATCGAGCGCACTGCCAAAAGCATCCGCAAGCAGGTCCAACTGTTCCCGGCGTCGTTCACTCCACGCAATCAGCTCTGCTGGAGCGCGCATCTGAAGCGCTGCGCGAGATGTACGCAGAAATGCATGCCGAAACGCATCATGATCGAAGAGCCCATGCAGATAGGTGCCGAAGATGCGCTGATCCTGCGAGACGCATCCATCGGGAAGAGTCTGGGTCCCATCGCCCTGCCGGGCAATGGAAGCAAACGGCGCCGCTCCGTCCAGGTACCCGGTCGTGCCCAGGTGAATCTCGTAGCCACAGACCTCACAGAGGTCGATCGCCTGACCAAACAGCGAGCCGTTTACAAGCGTCCCGCGTGCCGGAACGGTGACCTTATCGCGTGCCATGATCGTCCGCATAGGGAGCAACTGGAGCGCCTGTTCCGTTCCCACACTTTCCATTCCATGTGGATCGAGAATCTCTTGGCCCAGCATCTGGAAGCCGCCACAAATGCCGACGATCAGTCCGCCCTTGGTCGCATGACGGTGCAAGGCCCGATCGAATCCGCGGTCTCGCATCCAGCGCAGATCGTCCGCCGTCTGCTTGCTGCCGGGCAGGATGACGACATCCGCCAACGCGATACCGCTGGGATCGTGAAAATGTTGTAAGGCCACGGAGGGTTCTGCTTCGAGAGGATCGAAGTCGGTGAAGTTGGAAATAGACGGGAACGCGATCACACCGATCTGCAATCTTCGCGAAGGAGTCGATTGCTCCGTCCACATCGCTCGATCCCGCTGGTCGAACCCCACACTGTCTTCTTCGTCCAGCGACAGGTGCCCTAGATACGGAAGCACTCCCATACAGGGTTTCCCAATCCGCTGCTCCATCATGCAAACTCCAGGCCGAAGCAGTGCCAGATCGCCACGAAACTTATTGATCACAAATCCACTGATGCGTTCGCGCTCGTCTTCATCGAGCAGTTCGCATGTGCCCAGCAGCGATGCGAAGACGCCACCGCGGTCGATGTCCCCCACAAGCAAACACTGTGCATCGGCCAGCTTCGCCATGCGCATGTTGACGATGTCATTGTCTTTCAGGTTGATCTCGGCCGGCGAGCCAGCGCCTTCCAGCACCATAACGTCGTTGGACGAGGCCAGTTCCCGATAACTTTCTTCCACGATGGGCAGCAGCCTAATAGCACGGTGTTCGTGGTATGTGCGCGCATCCAAATTGCCCCACACCTTGCCGCGCACCACAATCTGCGAGGAGTTGTCACCACTGGGTTTGATCAGAATCGGATTCATATGCACAGACGAGGCAATTCCTGCGGCCTCCGCCTGCAGCGCTTGAGCGCGCCCAATCTCGTACCCGTCCGGAGTGGCTGCCGAGTTCAGCGACATATTCTGCGCCTTGAACGGCGCCACGCGATAACCCGCCCTCGCGAAGATGCGGCACAGTGCAGCCGTCATCAGAGACTTGCCGACATGCGAACTGGTACCGAGCACCATGATGGCCCGAGCGCTCATCGATTGTCCTCCTCAGGCAGGTACGGCTGATCAAAATATGGACGATCGAAGTACTCCGACCGCAACACCGACGTCAGGCTCGCCCGCTCCTCCCACCCTGCACGTTCCAGATCCGGGCGTTCGGCAAATTCCTCCACATAGCTGACACAGAGATATGCCACCAACTCCACGTCCGGAGGGATTCGCAGCAGATCCTTGACCGCAAGAGGATCGAGAATGCTGACCCATCCCACCCCGATACCTTCAGCGCGTGCTGCCAGCCACAAATTCTGGACGGCGCACACGACAGAATAGATCGAGGTCTCCGGCATCGAATGCCGGCCTAAACGGTGTCCTCGCTCGCTCGTTGCTTCGCAAACCACGCACAGATGCTGAGGCGCCTCCAGCAACCCCTCCAGTTTGAGCCGCGCATAGATCTCGCTGCGTTCTTGCGTATAGCAAGCCGCAGCAGCCTCGTTGGCGCGTTGGAAGAGTTCATGCACCCTGGCACGCTGCGCCGCGTCGCGCACGACGATAAATCTCCAGGGCTGCATTAGGCCGACCGAAGGAGCCGAATGCGCGTCGTCCAGGAGCCGGCACAAAGTTGCATCTTCCAATGGACGCGGCAAATACCCAGAGCGCACATCCCGCCTCTCTCGAAGCGCGCGATATACCGCGTCCTTCTCGTCTTGCGAAAAGCCGCTCTTCTGGTTCATCACCACGCTCTCGACCACCGGGCGCCTGCGTGCCGCTCGTCGCGCAAACGGGAATCCACTCCAGACTCGAGCTCGATCTGCCGCGCAAATAGCCAGATCACGTCGGAGAGACGATTGACATAGGGAAGCGTCTGCGGATCAATGACAGCACCGCTTTCCACCAGACGAACAATGCAGCGTTCTGCACGACGGCAGACCGTGCGGGCCACTTCAAAGGCGGCAGACTCAGCGTGCGCTCCAGGCAGCGACCAATCCGAAAGAATCCCCTCCTTCGCCTCAATGGCATGAACCATGTCCGTAAGCCGGTCCACATCCGTGGCGGAAAGCGGCGGCGCTGCTTTCTTGCTCTCAGGCGGAGTTGCCAGCGCCGACCCAACGCGAAACAACGTCTTCTGGATATCGTGCATCGCCGCACAAATCTCCGGACTCTGACAAATGCTTCTGGCAAAGCCCAGCGTCGAATTCAATTCGTCGACCGTCCCGTAAGCCTCAACGCGCAAATCCGCCTTTGAGATCCGGACGCCTCCGGCCAGTCCCGTCTGGCCGCCGTCCCCTCGTTTCGTAGCAATACTCATAACCCCTCCTGTTCATAGCAACCGGTCTGTACCGTCTCCTGCAATTTCGGCTCCTGCAATTCCTGGATGGAAACTTGCACGACTCTCTCGCGCTGCGGGCGACGATAGCGAACGGCAATCTCTTCATCGAGAAAATCCGTCACCATCGGCGGCCGCTCGGAAAACAGAATTTCTTTCGCAAAGAACTGGTTGCCGATAGCGCCCACCTGGGAGAACGTCTCGGCGTATACAACCAGGGCTGGAACATGGCAGATGCCATGCTTCAGAAGAAGAAACGAACGATGATAGCCGTCACGCAGGAACCACCGGCCATGGTAAGAGGCAACCTCGATGTAAGGGCTCCCTGAATGCGCAAGGAGCCGTACAGAACCAAGACTGCCATCCATACCCTTCGCAAATCGAATCGTTAGATTCGGAGATAGAGTACGAACCGTGAGAATCGTACCGTCCGGGGTTGTGGAGAACGCGTTAGACGGCTGAATGCGGGCCATCGGAAGAGCTAGGTCGACAAGTTGCTGCCATGTCGCCCGTTGTTCGATTGGAAAACGTTCGATCGGAGAATAACCGTCAGCGGCGAATCCGATTCGCCGCTGGAAGGCAATGAGCTTGCGAAGATCGACGATGGCAGGCTCCCAGGCAAGACCATCGAATTCGCCGCTGGCCGCAACCGCTTCGCTTCGGGCTGCAAGCGCGCCGGCCAGATTTCGGGTCTCCTCGACGGAAACAGGAGATTCCGCCTGATGCGGCTTACGCACTGCCAGCCTGCGCTGAGCTTTACATGCTGCGTCCTGAAGATGTTCGCAGGCAAGCGAACCGCGGTCGGCCTGACGATCCAGACCCCAGGCCGCAAGCTCCCGGATTTCAAGATGCGGAGGATTCACGGCAATGCCTCACAGTCGCACGGCCGGATAGCCGCAGTTACAACCGCTCCGTAGGGCGCAGTCGTTGTCGAGGCTTCCGCCTCAGGGAAGCCGGAAAACTTTCTGAGTGCATAGCGCATGACGCCGCGATGTGTGACGACGGCTGTCGTCAGACCGGCTGTTTCGCAGAGCAAGGGCGCAATTGCCGCGTCTATTCTTGCTGTGAAGGCTGCATACGCTTCCCCTTCAGGCGCATTCTGCCACGGAAAGTTCCTGAGCCATCGGCGCGCCTCTTGCGGAAATTGATGTTCGATCTCTTGCCAGCTAAGACCTTCCCACAACCCGAAATGGATCTCCCGAAAGCTCGGCTGAAGTTCCACGTTGACACCGATGTGTTGGGCGATGGCTGCCGCAGTCCGCGATGCGCGGCGCAGATCGCTCGATAGAATGCGTTGAATGCCGAGCGGCGCAATTGCCTCCACCACCCCGGCAAGTTGCCGCTCTCCGGTTATATTCAGATCCGGGTCCGCGTGGCCGCAGAATCTGCCGGCCATATCGGTCTCGACATGCCGAATGAAGACGATGGTGCTCATCTTCATCTGTGCCAGACCCCGCAAAGGTAGACGGCAACTAAAGTAAGCTGACTGGTTGCGCCGAAACAGTCGCCAGTGATACCGCCAATGCGCCGTTTGTAGTACAACCCGCTGAAGAGCGTCACGACCGATGCCGCGGCAACCGGCCTCCACATTGACATCTGGAACAGATAACACACGACACCGAACGCGATCAGCGTCCCTACTGCCAGGGATACGCGAGAGATCTGCCGGGCAATCCGTCCTCCCTGACTGGCTTGCTCCCTAGCGCTAGGGAGTGCGGTGCCGAGAGGAAGCGCGGTCCAGCGGCAGAGAACGTCCGCGGAAATCACATATTGGGTGACGTGGCCGGGCTGGAGAGACGCGAGCAACAGTACGCGTCCGGCAATGGAGAACACAATGGCCAGGGCACCGAAGGTGCCGATGCGGCTGTCTTTCATGATGTCGAGAATTTGCTGCCGGTTCCATCCACCGCCAAAGGCATCGGCTGAGTCGGCGATACCATCCTCAAACAGCCCACCGGTGGCCAGTGTTGAGAAGAGCACGATCAAGAGCGCCACGATCGCGGTGGGAAGATGCGGCGACAGCAAACGATAGATTCCGGCAGCAGCAACGCCGACCGCAAGACCCACCAGAGGAAAGAACTTCGCCGCACGCGACAGAGCATCCGGTTCGTAGGTGAGCCGGTTTAGAGGCAGACGGGTCAGGAACTGAAATGCCGCCGCAATGTCCTGAAAGATCCGGATCGTCATTTGGTTACCGCGCTCACTTTTTCACTCACTCTGGCAGAGGAAAAGGTAGCCATCTCGCTAAACAGGCGAACGGAAGACTCGATCAGCGGCATGGCCAGAACCGCTCCCGTTCCTTCGCCCAACCGCATACCGAGGTTGAGAATCGGTGTAAGTCCGATATAGCGAAGTAAGTGGGCATGTCCAGGCTCTTCCGAGCAGTGCCCGGCAAAAAGATACCCGCTCACCTCGGGCGCAATGGTGTATGCCACCGCCGCCGCCGTCGTCGAAATAAATCCATCGCAGACAACCGCCATCCGATTGGCCGCGGCGCAAAGAATGAATCCGGTCATTGCCGCGATTTCCAATCCCCCAACACAACGCAAGATTTCCATCGGTTCCGGCGTTTCCGCCGCAGCGCTGAAGTGCCGCTGCAACGATCGCTTGAGAATGTCCACCTTGCGGTCTCTTCCCGCCATATCGAGTCCTGCGCCACGGCCCGTCACTTCGTCGATCGGTTGCTTCGTCAGCACGGACGCAATCGCGCTGGCGGACGTCGTGTTCCCAATTCCCATTTCCCCAACGGCCACCAGTTGCTGCCCCTTGTCTCTGGCCACATGCGCCATGCGAATACCGGTTTCGATGGCGGACGCAAGCTCCTCGTGTGTCATCGCCGGCTCACAATGCATGTTCCGGCTGCCACGGCGAACCTTCGCCCGATACAGTCCCGGCGCATCCTCGAACTCCGCATCGACGCCCACGTCCACGACCGTGAGTTCCGCTTCGTACAACCGCGCAAGCACATTGATGGCCGCTCCACCCTCCAGAAAATTGCGCACCATCTGCGCCGTCACTTCTCGCGGATAAGCACTCACCCCTTCCGCGGTGACACCGTGATCGGCAGCAAAAACATAGACGCCTCGCCGCAACGGCAGCGGAAGACTTCCCGAAAAAATCGAGAACATCTGAGCCGCAATGGCCTCCAGTTGACCCAAGCTGCCAATCGGCTTGGTCAGACTGTCGAGCCGGCGCTGAGCCTCGGCAATGTACCGCGTGTCGCAGCGCTCGATACCTGCGACCATGCTGGCAAGAAAAGAGGGATGGATCTGAGTCATAGGGTTCGCTCCATTCGGTTCCGGGTACGCTCCACTAGCTTAGGACGATGACGAGGTGGACAATCGAAGGCGGTCTCAAGAACTTCCGGCTGCAACATCTCCTCGGGCGAACCCTGTCGCATCGATTCACCCGGGTTTAGGAGCCACACGGAAGAGAATGCTCCCTCGATCAGCGCCAGATCGTGCATCGAGGCAAGAATTGCAATCCCCTCGCGGCGCAGCGAACCGATTAAATCGATCACCTCGAACTGACGCCCGATATCCAAGTTCTGCATCGGCTCGTCGAGCAGTAACAGCTGCGGCTGCTGCGCAAGACCCAGTGCAATCTTCACGCGCTGGCGTTCGCCGCCGCTTAGCTGGTTGAAGACACGCGAACGCAACGACCAAGTGTCCGTCAACTCCATGGCTCGCTTCACAGCCTCGCGGTCGGCGGCATCCAGTCCGCCAAATAACTTCAAGAACGGAGTACGACCCTGTTCCACGAACTGCTCGACAGTGAACGAAAATTGGACCTCGACGTTCTGTAGCACGAACGCAATCGATCTCGCAATTTCACGCTGCTTCAAAGAACGCAGCGCTCTGCACTGCAGGCGCACTTCTCCGGAGCCCGGAGTGAGAGTGCCGGCCGCCAGCCGCAACAATGTCGTCTTCCCGGCGCCGTTCCGACCCACGACGGCGATGCACTCGTTTGCGAAGATACTGGCATCGATCTCGCTGATGATGTTTCTATCCCCGTAAGCGAAGCTAACGCGCGCAAACTCGAGCAGAGGCCTCATGACATCACCCCCTGCTTTGCCTTCCGCAACAAATACAGGAAAAACGGGCCGCCGATAAAAGCGGTGAGCACGCCCACCGGCAACTCTGCCGGAGCGATTGCCGTGCGCGCCGCCGTATCCGCTACCAGCAAAAAAAGCGCCCCGGCCAACGCCGTCGCCGGCAGCAGCCGCACATGGTCGGGCCCCAGCACCATGCGCAGGATGTGCGGGATAATCAGCCCCGCAAAGCCGATCATCCCACCCAATGCCACCGCCGCGCCCGTCAGTATCGATCCGATCACGATCACGGCAATGCGTGTCTGCTGCACGGAAATGCCGAGATGCGTTGCATACTCCTCGCCCAGCGCCAATGTGTTGAGGTTTCGTGCCAGCGGCACGGAACCCGCAAGCCCTGTCGCCAGCATGATTGCCACGATAGCCAATTGCGGCCAGGTCGGTTGTGCGATCGTTCCATGAAGCCACGAGGACAACACGCGCATGCCTGTCCCAAAATCTCGATCTAGAACCTCCAGGAAATACGAGGAGTAGCTCAGCATGGTGCTCACCGCAAATCCCGCCAACAGCAGAGCAACAACCGGCGTGCGTCCGTCGACATGCGCCAGCCAATACACAAGGGTGATCGAAGCGACCGCACCCGCAAAGGCCAGCAGCGCCGTCGCACCGAATCCAGCAAGAGAAACCGGAGGCAGCAGAAATACGCCGATCGAAGCGCCTAGCACGGCTCCGCCCGAAGAGCCGATGACATAAGGATCGGCCAGAGGGTTGCGGAAGAGTCCTTGAAAGAGCAGACCGGAGACTGAAAGCGCGCTGCCTACGAAAATCGCTGCCACAATACGAGGCAGCCGGATCGTCAGAAGAATGATGCGCTGATCGGCGGAGAGCGATCCACTACCGACCATGCTCCGCGCCAACAGCCACACCGGCACATGCACGGCGCCCATCCCCGAAGCGGCCAGCATCGCAAGCACGAGTGAAACAAGCAGCATCCCGAGCAGCCACCGCTGCCGACGCACCTGTCCCCATTCGCGCGCGGCACTCACGCGCGCCTCGTCTACTTCCCTGACCACGATTCACCTCCGAAAGAGAACTTCAGACCCAGCCGGAACATAAATGGCAGCGCGGGGTAACCGAACGCTTCGCTGTAGTGCTCGCTCAATACATTCTGGAAATTTCCCTCGACGGCAACATACCGGTTCGCTTGATAGCTGGTGGTCAAATCCAGCCGCTGATACGCGCCGTCCAGGTTGCGATTGGGCAGCAGCATCGACTGTCCGTAATTGGCGTCATATTCGAGGAAATCGCTGTCATCTCGGCGGCCCACAAGCGTACCGCGAAGACCGGCAAAAAGACGGCCGTGACGGTAACCGGCTTCGAAGTAACCTGTGTGAGGAGCAAGTCGGAAGGGGCGCGCTCCAATCAGAGGGGAATAGATCCCGATTGGGATAGTCGGAAAGTTCGGATTGAAACTCGGCCCGATTGCGTCGCCCGTAAACGAACGCTGGATCCTGGCATTGAGGTAGGTGTACCCGACTCGGGCAAATATATTTCGACTGACCTGGTATTCGATTTCTGTTTCCACTCCTTGTGCGCGATATGCCTGTGAGTTCACCGTCGCTCCGTTTATTGCTTGAGCGACAATGGCACTCGGAACGCCAAGCTCGGTAAGACCTTCCTGCGGGATGCCTTCGAGGCCGTTAGTGAACTCATTGTGAAAGAGCGTCAAGCTCACCCGGCTACGGCCATCGAGCAGCAATTGATCGACGCCGCCGTCATACGTTCTTGAATTCTCAGGGCCGACCGGAGCAATGTGGTATTGCGAGATGAGCTGGCTCCCTGAAGGCAGACCTGCGAGCAAAGCATAGAGCGAATCGAGTTGATCGAAGACAGCCGGCTCCTTGATCCCTTCACCGAAGCTGGCGCGCAGTTTTGTGCCACTGAGAATCTTTCCTGCGCCACCTCGTGCCGCTTGCCAGGCGAGCGAAGCGCGCGGAGTGCCCGCCAGTCCGAAAAGACCGTTGTCTTCGAGACCTCCGCCCAGGGTATAGAACAAGCGGTTATGAATGTCTCCCTGAAGTTCAAATGTGTAGCTGTAATTGCCGCGCTGAATTGAACTCGACGGCCCGCCTGAATATCCGCGTTCATCTTCGTACCGAAACGCAAAGAGTCCGAGGACATGCGGATTGAAGCGGTAATCCGATTGCGCGTAGACGAAGTCTTTGTCTGTCGAGGTTGGGTAATAGTTCGGATAGGCTTCAACGTACTGATACTGTGCCTGACCGCTGACGGTATATCCGTTTGCCCCGTGAATGGTGACCGGTGCCCCGAGATAGCCAAGCAGGGTCGGCGGAGTTGTAGAGTTGTCGTACTGTGGAATCCCTGTCGGCGCAAAATCAGTGTACTGTGACCGTAGCCGTAGACCCCCATACCGCAACAAGTTGTGCCAGTTCGCAGTGGTTTGATCTTCCCAGGTTAGGCCAAAGTAGGCGTCTTCGTTGGCCTGCTTGGCCTCGGTCGGTATGCCATACAGTTGAATCGCATCTGGTTGCCCGGACGCGACTTGGTCATGGTGAATCGTTGCGCGCAAGCTGGAGCTGGGAGAAATTGTCCAGCCGTAGTTTCCGGCAAACGTGCCGTTGTGATATTCATCGTCCGCAATCGCATTGCTGCTATCGAAGCGGGAGTAGTCCGAGAAGTAATCGAACTTCTCGTATATGCCGCTAATCGTGCCTTCCTGGTGATAGGTGCCGAAGTTGCCGCCCTCGATCAGGTAGGTAAGTAGAGGAAGCTGGGTGTCTCCTTTGGCCGTCGTCAGGCTGATGACGCCGGCCAGAGCATCGGATCCATAGAGGGCGCTGTTGGGGCCGCGAAGGATTTCCACTTGCCCAATCGCAGCGCTGGCGATATTAGCAAACTCCACAGCTCCCCCGATGTCGTTTGCCGGAATCCCATCAATCAGAACTTTAGTCGCATCGCCCACGCCATTCGGGCCAATACCACCGCCGCGAATGGAAACGTAAGTCGTTCCTCCCGCTTGCCCCGTCTGCGTGGCTTGCAGTCCGGGCACTAAACGCAATCCCTCCTGAATGTCCCGTGTGCCTTGGTAGTCGGCCGGGGATAACACGGTCACGGTTGCGCCCAACTGCGCTTGGGGGGTGGGAGTGCCGGTCGAGGTTACTGTAATTTGCTCGGAAAGAGATGCGAGCTGAAGGACAATATCCACGGTCAACTCGTGGGCATCGTTCTCTGTATCGATGGTTGCTGTACCGAGCGCTTTCTCCACGGTGCGAAATCCCGGGGCCGACACTCGCAGGCGCGAGCCGGACGCAAGGTTTCGCGGAATGCCGTACTGACCTCGTGCATCGGTAGCAATGGACGCAACCGGCACACCGTTTTCGAGCAGTTCTACTTTGGCGTTGGTTATGACCGCGCCCGACGGGTCGGACACGGTACCGCGAATGGCGGCGATCGGTGAGGCAAGAGCTATGGCGGTGAAGGCGAAGATGAAACTGCAGGTCCATCTTAATCTGCGCAAAAATCGGAGCGAAAATCGGAACATGGTTTTCCCCTCGGAAAGTTTTCAGCAGGACCGGTCTCCTGACTCGCGCCTCATCGGCTGCCGGCTGCCTTCCCGGAATCTTCTCCAGTGGCAAACAAGCCGCGCCTCTTCGCTTACAGTTACGGGGTAGTGGCGGATTCGCACCGCGCTTCCCGATCATCCAGCTGTCATTTGGTTGTGGTTTCGAGGTGGCGCTTCCACCTCACGGATGAAATTGTTTCGCGAGTTCCTCCAATGAATCGAAGGCAACCGGGCTCGGAAAATCGATCCGGTCGTCCACGTAATAAATTCGGTTGTTCTTGACCGCCGGCAAGTTGGCCCAGCCCGGCCGCCCTCGAATCTGCTCCAGCGACATCTTTGATCCCCGCACCAGCAGCAGTGCTTCGGGCGCCCATGCCAACACCGCCTCCAGACTCACTTGCGGCCACTCCTGCGGCAGGTCGCTAGTAACCGAGTGTCCGCCGGCAATCTCGATCAGATCCGTGATGAAAGCGTGTTTGCCGATGGTGACAATCGGGTCGTACCACACCGGCATCAGAATGCTCACCACCGGTTTGCCGCTCACCTGGCGTCGTACCGCTGCCTCGCGTTCGCGCAGCCTGCCAACCAACTCCTTGGCGGACTCTTCCCGGTTGAGCGCTTGTCCCAAGCTTCCAATCGATCGGTAAATCCCCTCGACTCCATGGGGCGAGACCATGAACACGGCAACGCCAAGCTTCTCGAGTTGTTGCAGCGTCTCCATTTGATTCAAGTCCCCGCTCCCCAAAACCAAGTCCGGATGCAGCGACAAGATCGTTTCCATCGAAGGCGCCAACGGCAATCCAACGCTGGGCTTGGCTTTCGCTTCCGCCGGATATTTGGTGTAGTCCGTCACCGCCACCACATCCGCTCCGGCTCCAAGCGCGTACACGTCGTCCACAACACTCGGCAGCAAACACACCAGCCGATGAGGATGCTCCGGCACATTGACTACGCGCCCCAGTTCATCGGTAACGATTCGCGCCCAGCACAGGGGAAGCGCGACGCAGAAAATAAGCGACGCACATAGCTGTTTCATGCGGGCACCTCTATGGCTTGTGTGCGGCGCGCGGCCGTGACCAGCGACGCGGCCAGCGCTGGGTTCCCTCGGAAATGCAGATGTACGTAGCTGGCCAGCACATTCTTGTAATGAAACCCCTCCAGCTCATCGCGTCCGGAGAGCGAATACTTCAGCCGATACGCGGTCGGCATCGCGGCGCCCGCTCGCAAGCGCGAGCAGTGGAAGCTGTGCCCACGCACCTGCGTCCCCTTCTCGCCGAGCAAGCAGTCCTCGACGAATGTGACATCCACATAGCCAAAGTGCACCAGCTGTGGTGTCATTTCGAACTCCAGCGGCAGCGCCCCGGACATCGTGAAGCTGCGCCAATCGAGCGTGGTCAGCGCGCGACCGAGGTAGATCGTTCCGCCACACTCCGCGTACACCGGCTTGCCCGCCTCCACGAACGCGCGAATCCCGGCGTTCAACGCCGTATTGCGACTCAACACATCTGCGTGCAATTCCGGATACCCGCCCCCCAAA